>CAJJPN010000163.1:0-4499 GCA_905193635.1 Coriobacteriaceae bacterium | reverse complement strand
AAAGATCAAGTCGTCCTCGCAGACGCTCAAGCAGGAATACCTCGATACATACGAGGGAGGTGAATGACATGATAGGCAAGAGCTATGCAAAGATAGCGATTGTTGGCTTTGTACTTTGTCTTGCAATGGTGCTATGTGCATCATTTGCGAGGTATAGGTCCGAGCAGTCGTTCATCGATGGCGCTGAAAATGGGTTTGGCATAGACGGGATGTATGTCAACGATGGCGCGACCAGGCCGTCTATGGCGATTCTTGCAGGCGAAGACATGGAATGGCAAATCTGTAATGACGATGGTTCTTGTATGAGTGGTCGTTTGGCCGCAACGAGCGACCCGAATTCGTTCGATCTTCTCGACAATGATGGAGCGGATTGCGGTTCTGTTCACCTTTCATATGCATCGCGAGACGGGATGGACGGCATCCTCTACGTCTCCCACGAAAATGGCAATTTCAAGATGCGCAGGACTAACCGGGTGCCGGCTTTTATCGAGGAGTGAGAGTTCCCGGCGGCCTGCCGATCAGACCGCCGGGGTATTGAACCCCGCATTCATCCGTACACACACGGATGAATGCGGGAAGTGTCCGGATGAAGTTGATAATCAAGGAAACAAAGCCGTTCTGCCTGGGACGGCATTGGCTTGGACTTTAACTACAACATCGCAATCGACACTTATCAGCTCGCGCAACGCGCATGGCCAAATCTCGGACGCTGGTGCATGGAGGACCTTCGAGATTTACTGGACATCCAAAACGACGACGCACACCGCGTGCTCGCCGACTGCGAAGACGAGATGGCTGTCTACAATGCGATCAGAAACGGCGTGAAGTCCGGAGAGCTTTCTGTGGAACCGCCGCACCGTCGCGCGAGCCGACCGGGCAACCCGGGCAATCTGGTCCCGACTCTCCCGGTCGTATTCCTACGATATCGCCCCTAAATCACCAACGTGTCAGATAAAGAATGATGCAATGATTATGATCAAGCATACGGCGGATGCGACGACTGCGCCTTTTTTCCTCTCCTTTAGTCCGACGAATAGGGTTGCCGTAAAGTAAAGGGCGGAAAGGCAGTCTATGGCAAGCAAAACGAGTTCCTTGGGCGGTTTCAGCAAAAGGTCGCTAGCAAAGAGTAATGCAAGCAGGGCAAAGCCGATTGTGGTCAAGTATCTCGATTGATTTTGCGACAGCATGGCAACCTCCTTTTAGAACATGCAAGTGAAAAGTCGGCACGATGTCATTGCGGTTGCAAACAAGCCGCCGCCAGGACCGGTTGTCACGAGACCGGCGATAACTTCAGCGGTGCCAGCAAGGTAGGGATCGCGCAGGCAAGACTCCTCCTTCACGTTCAGCTTGACCTTGTGAGGGACGGTGCGGTTATTTGCAAATCCGTGAGAATCGCACCACGCCTTGGAATATGAATCCGTGCAGCGTCCGCGCTCAAAAAGGGATATATCGTATTTTTCGTCGTAGTTGTCTCCGACGTAGACCTCGCTGCTCTCGGCGGGAGACCCCTCGTCGGCATAGGCTGCCGCAACGGGCACAAATGGTGTCATGACAAGGGAGAGGCAAAGAGCTGCTGAGACGATGGAGGGCAGGCATTTCTTCATGGCTGGCTCCTTAATCTGGCCTTTGATAGTTACTTGATGTCGCCTCCTTCCGCTTTATATCCGTTGTATTTGGCGTATTTCTTTAATAAGGCAAGAGGTTCTTCCTCTCCTTCGGATAAGCCGATGATGTTTCCTTGATCATCCAGTATGAATACGGACGGAATATGCTCAAGTTCATATTGGTCATACACGGCCTTATCTTAATCTATGTATATGGGAAATTCTCCTTCATGGACCGAGGCTTCGTTTTGAAACGGGATACCGCTTCGATTCGTTCCGGACGCGGATGTGGACGTAACTGGTCTCGGTGCCAAGTGCGATTTCAGTGACGTATATGACTAAACGGGAATGTTTGAGCAGTGCCGGAGTCTTCATCTGGATTGTTCCGACTGAAACGTCAGCCCGAATACACTGCATGGCAACTCCAACAAGAATGCCCCCGGCGTAATCCTTCCCAAGGCACGGCAATAGCCAAGTTCAAGTGAACGCATAAAGATGGCTCCCGATGGTTCGGAAGCCACCTTCACAATTTAACCGATGGAAAAATCGATTGCTAATTCAATTTGACCCAGATGGCTGGGCGAACTCCGAGAGTCGAATCCTGCGTGCTGCCGAGGTCGCCGCAGGAGATGCCACCTTCTTCGTCAATGTAACTAGTCAAGGGTTGACTGGCGTAGTAGGCCCCATATGAATCGTCTTCGCATTTCTCTATATCGGAAGCCCACCATGCCTCGGGGACGTCCGTGCCGGCTAGAGTCGCGTACATATTATCCTCGCTAAGGTAATCGCTCCAGGAGTCTAGAATCGTTACGTCGCCTGCTAAAATCCCGCGCTCGGCATCGTTGAAGGCGTATTCTTTGAAGGGTCCGTTCAGATACCTATACAGCGAGCTTGACTTGAAGTCCCATACGTCTCCATTCTCGCTGAATTCCATCTCATCGATGCAATGCTCGGTCATGAGGAGAGCCCTGTCGCCCTCCTTGTGGAGGACTATCCATTCAATCGGTTGGCCCTCGATATCCTTTCCTGTATAAGCCGAGAGCTCGCCCGAATATGTTCCCAGTTCGACGGTCTGCTCAATCGCGACGCTTTCGATTTTCTCCTGCTCCGCCTTCATGTCCGCCCTTGCTTCGAGCATGGACGGCAGGGGCGAGATGGCGACCATGACGGCAAGCAGGACGATGCCCGCGACAGCCGCGACGGCTATTTTCTTCCTCCTTTTGGAGAGGTTCGCAATCTTCGCGCCGGCCTCTCTTGCCTTCTCGCCCGAGTCCCCGTATCCCTGCTCGGCCAGCCTCTCGAGGCTTTCCTTTGCGGCCTCAGCTTCCTTCCTGTTGCCCTTCTCGAGTATCGCGACGCTCGTCTTGTAGACCCTGTCCCTTCTGGATTCATCCAGGAACGCGGCATCTTCCAGATCCGCCAGTTTCTCGCGCACGGCGCCGCAGTTCCAGCAGGTTCCGCGCTTGAGGTTCACCGCCCCGCAGCCGCACTGCCACCATCCCTCGTGCTCGGAATGGACACCCGAGCATTTGCAGGCATCGGCGCCCATCTCGGAGAGCAGGACATCGCGTTCCGACTCCTCGATTCCGTTGAGCGCGAGTGGCGCGGGGTTATCGATGTCGACCGGGTCGTCGAAGGACGTCTCGCAGTCCGCTCGGGTCACAACGGCACGCGAGCCGGTGATAACAGACAGCTTGATTCTCACCGCCTTGGGCCTGAGCACCTCGCCGGCGGGCAGGTCGGCATCTAGGAGCGAGAAGTCGACGTTCTCCGTCTCCCCTCCCTCGCCCTCGAGCCCGACCGTGAACTCTATGCGGCTGATGGGTTTCGTCGATACGTTGACGATCTTTGTCTGGAGGAAGCAAGCTCCCGTCTCGGTGTCCCTGGAGACCTGGACGGCCAGTACCCTGACGAGGCAGAGTTCCTGCCAGGAGGGGTTGGCGTCGCGGTAGACGATCTTGTACTTTGACATGTCTACACCTCGGGCAGGGCGTCTTCATCCGTTTTTGCGCTGGGCGCCGGCGCAGCTCGGTCTGGCAGTGCGCAGACGATCAGGCCGACCATGAGCGCCGTGCCGAAAAGGCCGATGAACCAGAGGATTCCCGCGTCATTGGTGGAATGCCCCTTGGACCTGGCAATCTGAACGAGCTCCGCCACGCCGCAGATGTTGGCGGCGATCGCCAGGAGAGGCAGGAAGAAGATTATCAGCTCCATAGTTCTCATTTTCGGTCCTTTCTTCTCGGCCGCCAGCTTCGACACCGGCGGTCATCCGTCACTTCCGATAACACCAATTCTACTGTCCTCACCTGCGAATTTGTTGAGCAACAAATTCGATTGAGTGAGCGGTTGATTGCGCCGCGAAGGCGTTTAGTTAATTACGTTTGCCGCTGCGGCAAGACCGATGCAGAAATCTGAAATAGCCCTACGCTCGGCGATGTATCTACAAACCCTGAGCGAAGGGAGCCGCAAATGCATGCAGCGGCAATTAACCTTCGGGGGGGGGTATCTCCTAGGAGAACCCGCCTCCAAGGCCAATCTATCATCGAGTACGTCCTGATCATCGCCATCATCGGCCTGGTGATCGTGTTCGCGGGACCCGGCGTGGCGGGGGCCATCCGCAACCAGTTCAACCTGGTCGGCAACACGGTGAGCAATGGGACGACCGGCGGGGTCGAGGGCGGCGCAACCGGCGGCGGCTCTGCGGGAGCCGATTCCGCGACCGTCCAGGCGGCTGTCGCCAAGGACGCGAAGGACTGGACGCTCGACGAGCAGGAGGCCGTGGCCGAGGACATCGCCGCCAAGGGCGAGGCGTCGCCGGCGTACGCAAAGGCGAAGGCCGCGATGGACGCGGGGACGAAGTTCTCGATGAAGTTGACGAACGGCAAGACGCTCGAG
>CAJJPN010000162.1:0-4538 GCA_905193635.1 Coriobacteriaceae bacterium | reverse complement strand
AGAGGCTGACGGCCATGCCGAGGGTGTCGTAGCCGATGCCTAGGTTTGCGCTGGTGGCGGGGACGGTGATCTTGATCATGGGAATCTCCTGGGCGGTCTGCCTGTTTAGTTCGCTGCTCGGGCGGTCCTGGCTCGCTCGGAAAGCACATTAAGTGCTTTCCGGCTCGTGCGGAACTCGCGACGAACTAAACAGGCAGACCCGCATGTCAGTTCGTCATCATCCCGGTGGGTTTCTGATAAAAGAAGGTGCGCCGGCTTTCGCCGGCGCTTAATAAGGGGTTTAGTTGGTGCTCATTCGTTTTGCTGCAGACTCGACGTAGCTTGCCATCTCATCGACGTCGCAGACGTCTTCAAAGCGGACGGGCTTGGACTCGAGCTCGGCAAGTTGTGCCGGGGCGACCGTATCGGTGGCCTGCTCGAGCACACGCATAGCCTCAAAATCATCCTCGGGAACGTCGAGGCCCAGAGCGTCGCAGCAGGCGCGCGGGAACTTGTAGGGGCTGGCGGTCGAAAGCAGCACGCGGGCCTTGGCGCCCTCGGCGGGGGTGACTTTTTCAAAGACGTGATAGCCGCAGGCGGTGTGCGGGTCAATCACATAGCCGTTTGCGTCCCAGCAGCTCTTGATGGCAGTGCGAACCTCGGCCTCGCTGGCCCAGCCGCAGCCAAAGATGCTCTGAATCTTTGCCAGCAGGTCGGCGGGAACTTCGTAGCGACCAGTCTGTGCCAGCTGCTCCATAAGGCCGGCAACGAGCTCGCAGTCGCCGTCGGACAAGAAGTAGAGCATGCGCTCCAGGTTGGAGCTAATAAGGATGTCCATCGACGGCGAGATGGTCGTGAAGAACGGGCGGTTACGGTCGTAAACGCCGGTGGTCAGGAAGTCGGCAAGCACGTTGTTCTTGTCGCTCGCCACGACGAGCTTGGCGACGGGCAGACCCATGCACTTGGCGTAGTAGCCGGCCAAGATATCGCCAAAGTTGCCGGTGGGCACACAGAACTCTACGGCGTCGCCAGCCTCGATAGCGCCGGCGCGCAGCAGTTGCGCATAGGCGGCAAAGTAGTAGACAACCTGCGGCACCAGGCGGCCGACGTTGATGGAGTTGGCACTCGAAAGCACAGTGCCGGCGGCTTCCAGGCGCTCGGCAAGCTCCTTATCGGCAAAGATGCGCTTGACGGCACTCTGGGCATCATCGAAGTTGCCGCGGATGCCGCAGACGGCGACGTTATCGCCCTCCTGCGTGGACATCTGCAGATTCTGCACGCGGCTGACTTTGCCTTCGGGATAAAAGACGGTGATGCCCGTGCCCGGGGCGTCGGCAAAGCCGGCGAGTGCTGCCTTGCCCGTGTCGCCCGACGTGGCGGTGACGATCATGATGCGCTCGGCGCCGCCGTCCTTGGCGGAAGTGCGGGCCATCAGACGGGGGAGCATCTGCAGGGCGACGTCCTTGAAGGCGCTTGTGGGGCCGCCAAAGAGCTCCATCACATAGGTTTGAGGGACGTCAGCGCCCGGTGCGGCGTCGAGTTTGACGAGCGGCGTGACCTCTTCGCTTGCAAATGTGTCGCGGTATGCCTCATTCACACAGGCCGAAATTTCTTCGTCCGTGTAATCATTCAGTAACATTCCCAACACATCTTGAGCGATTTCAAAGTACGATTTATCTGCAAGCGAGCTGATATCGACCTGCTGGGTGCCGAGCTCGTCCGAGACAAACAAACCCCCGTCGGGAGCGATGCCGGTACGGATTGCCACCTTACTTGAGCACGATAAAGTGCGTCCTCGTGTACTATGATAAGTTCCCATATAACACTGCTCCTCGGATGCCTTGGTCCCAATCGGTGAAACCATGGTATCAGAGCGCGCAAAATAGGTTCGCAGAGGCTTTTTAGAAAGGTAACCTCCAGCCCATGATTAAGATTGCCAAGTTTGGCGGCTCGTCGGTCGCCGACGCCGAACACTTTAAGAAGATCAAGGCCATTGTCGATGCCGACCCGGCCCGCCGTTTTGTGGTGGTTTCTGCCTGCGGTCGCCGCTTTAAGGGCGATACCAAGGTGACCGACCTGCTCTACTTGGTTAACGCACACGTTAAGTACCACGTGTCGTGCGAGGAGCTGCTCGAGGACATTGGCCAGCGCTATTTTGATATCGCTGACGAGCTGGAGCTCACCTATCCCATCCGCGAGGAGTTCGCGGCCTTTGCCGAGCGCGCCCGCTCGGGCGGCTACTCCACCGAGGAGCTCGTGAGCCGTGGCGAGTACTTCACCGCTCGCCTGATGGCCGAGTACCTGGGTCTGCCGTTCCTGGACGCCGCGACGGTCGTTGCGTTCCATCACGACGGTACGCTCAGCATGAACCGCACCTCTGAGCTGGTGCAGGAGTACGGTCAGCAGGGCGGCTTTGTTATGCCCGGTTTCTACGGCGCGACGCGTGAGGGCCAGATCAAGCTGCTCGACCGTGGTGGCGGCGATATTTCCGGTTCGATCCTGGCCAAGTGCCTGGGCGCCGACCTGTACGAGAACTGGACCGACGTTTCGGGCTTCTATTCTGCCGATCCTCGCATTGTGCCCGAGGCTCAGCCCATCGCCCGCGTTACCTACGAGGAGCTGCGCGAGCTTTCGTACATGGGCGCGAGCGTCCTGCACGAGGAGGCCGTGTTCCCTGTGCGCGAGGCGGGTATTCCGCTGGTCATCAAGAACACCAATGCGCCGCAGGATCCCGGCACCATCATTAGCGAGACGGCTGACGAGGGTGAGGCGGAGCCTATCATTACCGGCGTGACCGGCAAGCGCGGCTTTGTCGCCATCAACGTTGCCCGCGACCGCACCAAGCCCCGTGTCGGCTTTATGCGCCGTGCACTTTCGGTGTTCGAACGCTATGACGTTTCCGTCGAGCATATGCCCACCGGCGTCGACCGCTTTGGCGCCGTGGTGCAGGAGCAGGATGTGCACGACTCGCTGTACTCGCTCGTGGGCGACATTCAGCAGGAGGTCGAGCCGCTCGAGATCGAGGTTGTCGAGGGTTTGGCGCTCATCGCGACCGTCGGCCGTAACCTTCGCGGCCGCGCAGGTATCTCGGGCCATCTGTTTGGCATGCTTGGTCAGGCCGGCGTGAGCGTACGTATGATTTCGCAGAGCTGCGACGAGATCAACATCATTATCGGCGTAGAGGAGAAGGACTTCGACCTGGCGATTCGGACCATTTACCGCGCCTTCTCCGACGAGAACGGCATTGTGAAGGTCTCTGACCTGGAGGCTTCCGCGCCGGTCGATCCCGCTCCGGCCGCGCTCCACAAGTAGCTGCTATCCCAGTAGATTTTTGGGACTTGCTTCAAAAACTACGGCGGGGCGTTTCGTTTCGGTTTCGTTTCGACGGGGCGGGTTTCGTGCCCGCCCTGTTCTTGTATACACTGGCAACAATAATCGGCCTGCTCGGCGTGCGGGCAAAAGCCACAGCCTTTAAAGGGGGAAGCATGAAACAGTACACGGTTGCTATTTTGGGCGCGACGGGAGCCGTGGGCGCCCAGATGCTTGAGTGCCTCAACGAGCAGGAGTTTCCGGTCGGCAAGCTCAAGCTGCTAGCGAGCGCGCGCTCTGCGGGCAAGACCGTCGAGTTCCGCGGCGAGCAGGTTGTGATTGAGGAGGCTTGCCCCGAGGCCTTTGAGGGCTGCGACATCGTGCTCGGCGCCGCCGGCGACGATATTGCGAAGGAGCTACTGCCCGAGGCCGTCAAGCGCGGCGCCGTCGTGGTCGACAACAGCCACGCCTTCCGCATGGATCCCGAGGTGCCGCTGGTCGTGCCCGAGATCAATGCCGACGACATCAAGTGGCATCACGGCCTTATCGCCAATCCCAACTGCGCGACCATCATCGGCCTGGTTCCCACGTGGCCGCTGCACCAGCTTGCTGGCGTGAAGCGTATGATCGTGTCCACGTATCAGGCAGCTTCGGGCGCTGGCGCTCCCGGTATGGCCGAGCTCGAGGCTCAGCTTGCCGCCCTGGGCCGTGGCGAGGAGATTCCCGAGCCGCGCGCGTTTGCCGCCCAGCTGGCGAGCAACCTGATTCCGCAGATTGGCGGTGTCAAGGAGGAGGGCTTTACCTCCGAGGAGATGAAGCTGCAAAACGAGGGCCGCAAGATCATGCATCTGCCCGAGCTGCGCGTGAACTGCACCTGTGTGCGCGTGCCCGTGCTGCGCTCGCACTCCGAGAGCATTACGCTCGAGTTCGAGCGCGATATTACGGTGGAAGAGGCCCGTGCCGCGCTGGCCGCCGCTCCGGGCGTGAAGCTGGTCGACGACATGAGCGCCGAGGACGCGCACGATCGCTTCCCCATGCCGATGGATACGTCCGACCAGGACCTGATTTGGGTCGGTCGCGTGCGTCGCGACATCTCGAACCCCGAGGCCGCGCGCGGCATCACCTTCTGGTGCTGCGGCGACCAAATCCGCAAGGGCGCGGCAACCAACGCCGTCCAGATTGCTAAGCTGCTCTGCGAGTAGTGCGACCTGTCCGGCGGGGGCCGGGCTTAGTTTTCAGAACACTCCGCA
>CAJJPN010000161.1:0-4554 GCA_905193635.1 Coriobacteriaceae bacterium | reverse complement strand
CATTCAGATCCTCAGCCCCAGCTCGTAGCCAAGCCGCCGTCCACTCCAGATGCCCTGAATTCTTCGTAGCAGTAGAAGGCCGTACGGGCTGACCCCTGAAAACATTCCGCAGACCAGAAACGCCCCCGTTCGTAGCTCCGAAGGAGCAGAACGGGGGCGTTTCATTGGTCGAGGACGTTTTCAGGGGTCAGCCCGTACGGCCTTCGGGCGAGTGCGTACGCTACTCAGCCATCTGAGCCTGGACGGCGGTGATGGCCACGACACCCACGATGTCGTCGGCAGAGCAGCCGCGCGACAGGTCGTTGACCGGCTTGGCGATGCCCTGCAGGATGGGGCCGTAGGCGTCGGCACCGGCGAAGCGCTGGACCAGCTTGTAGCCGATGTTGCCGGCCTCGAGGTCGGGGAACACGAGCACGTTGGCCTTGCCGGCGACAGAGGAGCCGGGAGCCTTGAGCTGAGCGACGGTGGGGACGATGGCAGCGTCGAGCTGCAGGTCGCCATCGATGGCGAGCTCGGGAGCCTTTTCCTTGCAGAACTTCACGGCCTCCTGGACCTTCTTGGCAACCTCGCCGCCGGCGGAGCCCATGGTGGAGTAGGAGAGCATGGCCACGTGCGGCTCAACGTTGCCCATGAAGGTGGACCAGGAGTGAGCGGAGGCGATGGCGATCTCGGAGAGCTCGTCGGAGGACGGGTTGATGTTGAGGCCGCAGTCGGCGAAGATCAGCGTGCCGTCGGTGCCGAACTGCGGGGTGTCGGTGCACATCACGAAGAAGGCCGAGACCAGCTTGGTGCCTGGGGCGGTCTTGAGAATCTGCAGCGCGGGGCGCAGGGTATCGGCGGTGGAGTGGCAGGCGCCGGAGACCAGGCCGTCGGCGTCGCCCATCTTGACCATCATAGTGCCAAAGTAGGTGGCGTCCATCACCTGGGCGCGAGCCTGCTCGATGGTAACGCCCTTCTTGGCGCGGAGCTCGGCAAACTTCTGTGCGTACTCCTCGTGCTTCTCGGCGTTGCGCGGATCGATGACGGTGGCGCCGGGGACGTTGATCTCGTTGGGATCGCCCAGGATGACGATGTTGGCCAGGCCTTCCTCGATGATCTTGTTGGCCGCGACGATGGTGCGCGGATCCTCGCCCTCGGGCAGGACGATGGTCTTAAGGTCGGCCTTGGCGGCAGACTTCATACGGTTTAGGAAATCGCTCATGTTACTCCTTGCAAGCGTTTCGCTAAGCTCCAGGCGCCCGGCTGTTCACGAATAAACCCGCTGCTAGCGGGTTTACCTTTCAATAATGTACGCCGCGGTGCTTGAGCTTTCCTTGTGTGGCAAGCTCATTATAGGACGCATTAGCGCTATAATCGCTCTGATAAATATGTCTCGAAGAATGTTCGAGAAAAGCCCAGCTAACGAGCCCGTGGCTTTTGACAAGGAGTATCGATGCAGATTACCTCAGGCCTGCCTGAAGGCTTTAACGCCGGCGCGTACGACATGATTGTCGTCGGTGCTGGATATGCCGGTGCCGTTTGCGCCCGCCGTCTTGCCGAGACCATCGGCTATCGTGTTGCCGTTTTGGAGCGCCGTAGCCACATTGCGGGCAATGCCTATGACTGCACTGACGAGGCCGGAATCCTGATCCACGAGTACGGTCCGCATATCTATCACACCTTTAACGAGCGCGTGCATAATTTCCTGTCGCGCTTTACCAAGTGGACGGATTATCAGCACAAGGTGCTCGCCAACATCAACGGTACCCTTATGCCCGTGCCCTTCAACCATGCGAGTCTCAAGCTCGCCTTTGGTGATGAGCGCGGCGAGGAGCTGTATCAGAAGCTCGTGGAGACCTTTGGCAAGGATGTCAAGGTGCCCATTATGGAGCTGCGTAAGAAGAACGACCCCGACTTGGCCGAGGTCGCTGATTACGTCTACGAGAACGTCTTTTTGCATTACACCATGAAGCAGTGGGGCCAGACGCCCGACCAGATCGATCCCTCGATCACCGGTCGCGTTCCCGTCTTTGTGGGCGACGATGACCGCTATTTCCCGCAGGCTCCCTTCCAGGGTATGCCGCAGGACGGCTACACGGCGCTGTTCGAGCATATGCTCGACCACGACCTGATCGACGTGTTCTGCGACGTGGACGCCCGCGATCTCTTTGAGATCGACGAGACCACCGTCAAGATCGGCGGCAAGGTCTACGGCGGCGAGATCGTCTATACCGGTCCGCTCGATGAGCTGTTCGACCTTGACCTGGGCGCTCTTCCGTACCGCACGCTCGATATGAAGTTCGAGACGCTCGATATGGACCAGTTCCAGCCCGTGGGCACCGTCAACTACACCACGAGCGAGGACTATACGCGCATCACTGAGTTCAAGAACATGACCGGTCAGGTTTTGCCCGGCAAGACCACCATCATGAAGGAGTACTCCAAGGCATATACGCCCGGCTCGGGCGAGACGCCGTACTACGCTATCCTGGAGCCCGAGAACCGTGAGCTCTACGAGCGCTATCTTGAGCGCGTCCAGAACCTGACGAACTTCCACCCGGTGGGTCGTCTGGCCGAGTATCGTTACTACGATATGGACGCCGTGACCAATTCTGCCCTCGATCTTTCGGATGAGATTATCGCCTGCCATGCATAAAGTCATAACATTCGGTATTCCCTCGTATAACGCCGCCAAGGATATGGACCATTGCATCACCTCCATCTTGGAGGGGAGCAATTACGCCACCGATATCGAGATTATCGTGGTGGACGACGGCTCCAAGGACGAGACGGCCGCCAAGGCCGACGAGTGGGAGGCCCGTTATCCTGGAATCATCCGCGCGGTGCACCAGGAGAATGGCGGCCACGGTATCGCCGGGCCTGCGTGAGGCGCATGGTACGTACTATAAGGTCGTTGACTCGGACGACTGGCTCGACGGTGCGGCGCTTTCGACCATGCTGTCGATTCTGCGTGGCTTTGAGGAGCGCGACCAGCGCGTCGACCTGTTTATCTCGAACTACGTGTACGAGAAGGTTTACGAGGGCACGCATACCGCTATTGGCTACAAGTTTGCCCTGCCGCGCAAAAAGATTTTCTCTTGGGACCAGATCGGACACTTCCGTCCCGATCAGAACCTGCTTATGCACAGCCTGTGCTATCGCACCGACGTACTGCGCGAGTCCAATCTGCCTATGCCGGCACACACGTTCTACGTGGATAATATCTACGCATACGTGCCGCTGCCGCGCTGCAAGACCATGTACTACGCCGACATCGACCTCTATCGCTACTTTATCGGTCGCGAGGGCCAGAGCGTCAACGAGGCAACGATGGTCAAGCGTCTGGACCAGCAGTTCCGTGTTACGCGTATCATGATGGAGTCGTACCACCTGTACAGCGATGTTGAGTCGTCGCGTCTGCGTTCGTACATGATGGGCTACTTCACCATGATGATGGCGATCTGCTCGGTGTTCACCAAGCTTTCCGAGGAAGATTGTGCCGATGAGCGTCTGAAGACGCTGTGGAATGATTTGAAGGCCTATGACGAGCGTATGTATCGTCGTGCACGTTACGGTGTGGTCGGCTTCTTCACTAACCTCCGCGGTCGTGCCGGAGACAAAACCACACTCGGCCTATACCGTCTTGCCTCAAAGATCTTCAAATTCAACTAGGGCAGAAACGCTCGGGTAACGGGGACCCCTGGTCCTTAACTTGCTACTTCGAACAGTCCTGCGCAAGACGGAGGCGCCACTGGCGCCTCCTTTGCGTGCGGAACTCGTATCAAGTTAAGGACCAGGGGTCCTCTGTTATGTCTTGCTTTATGTCAGCAAGCTGAATTTGAAGATCTTAGACGCGCGGTACACAGGGGCCTGGGCTGAAAAGATTTTGGTTGGTAGGTTGCCCGGTGGGGTTTGGTTATGTTTGTCGCGAGTTCCGCACGAGCCGAAGAGCACTTAATGTGCTCTTCGTGCGAGCCAGGACTGTAGAGCAGCAAACATAACCAAACCCCACCGGGCAACCGGACGAGCTAGTTTACTTTGCGGCGCCGGGTATGCCGTGGGAGGTTTTGGCGTTTTTGGCTCCGTTTACGATGGCGGTCTGTAGGGCCCTTACGGCGAGCATGCCCAGCAGGTCTAGGGGAACGGCGGCGCTTGCCTGGGCGCCCAGTTTGCCGCTGGCGAGGGTGTAGATGGTGTCGCCGTCGTTGGTGGTGTGCGTGGGACGGATGGCGTGTGCGTAGGCGTCTGCGGCCATTTGGGAGACCTTGGTGGCCTGGGCCTTAGTGAGCTCCATGTTGGTGACGATGCAGCTGATGGTGGTGTTGGTGCGGTCGAGCGGCATCTGCATGGATCCGGCGGCGGCGAAGGCTGCGAGTTCCATGTCGACGATCTGGTCGCTATCGGCTGCGGCACGCATACCGGCGACCCACTCGCCGGTGAAGGGGTCGACAACGTTGCCGCAGGCGTTGACCGAGACCACGGCGCCCACCTTGACGGGGCCGAGTGCCACGGCGGCGGCTCCAAGGCCAGCCTTCATGCAGGTGGCAGGGCCCATGAGCTTACCTACGGTGGCAC
>CAJJPN010000160.1:0-4569 GCA_905193635.1 Coriobacteriaceae bacterium | reverse complement strand
CCCTTCTCTTACGTTCGGTGAATACATTGTAGCATAGTACTACGGTGTTAGACGTGAGAATCATATAGCTGCATGAGAAAAGACCTCGGAGTTTGATCCGGGGTCTTTTTTGCAGACTGAAATGATAACTGATACAATCAGCAAAGGCGCGGGGTGCGCTGAAGCCCTACCCGAGTTTTCGAGGAGGTGGTCATATGGACATGCTGCGTCTTTTAGTCGTTGCGCTCCCACTTACGACCGTGCAGATCATTCTGGGTCGTTAAATTCGACCTATTAAATGACTGAAGCCGCCCCTGCAAGGACGACTTCAGTGACGAGGTGAAAGCCTCAAAACCTGTTTCTATCCACGTAGGGCGCCGGTTCTGCAAAACCGTTAAGCGCACCCTCGCGTCATCTTTAGTATAGCTGCTACCAATATTTCTACCGGTTAGTTTTGAAAATTCCTAAAAATTTTCCTGCAAAACCAACCATTGTCTTCCGTGTTGACACTCCCCGTAGTTGAAACCAGGGGATTCTCAGTTCTGCGAGGTCTGCCGTCGGGGACCGATATGGTCCTCTAGGGTCTTACGTCCTCTCCCCGAGCGTTTAGGCGACTACGGCCGCCACGGTTCCCGCGTGCCCCGCGGTACCTTCCGTGTTGGAGAGGATGCGTTTCCCCTCCGCCAGTATGTTTCTCGCCGCATTGACGTCGCGGTCATGGTGAACACCGCACGAAGGGCAGTCCCACGACCGCACCGACAGCGACAGGGCGTCAAGCCTGTGCCCGCAGACCGAGCAGGTCTTGCTCGACGGGTAGAAGCGGCCGATCTTGACAAGGGAGCGCCCACGCTCGGCGCACTTGTACTCAAGCAGCCGTGCGAACTCACCGAACGAGGCATCCGACACGGCTTTCGCCAGATGACAGTTTCGCATCATGCCCTTGGCGTTCAGGTCTTCCATGCACAGGACTTGGTTCTCATCCGCGAGCATGGTCGTGACCTTATGGAGGGTATCGGTCCTGGCATCAGCGATCTTCGCATGGATCCTGGCGACCCTCTTCCGCTGTTTCAGATACCTGCCGCTCGGTTTCTCGCCCCTGCGTGTACCTTTCCTGCGGGAGAGCCTACGCTGCTCCCGCGCAAGCTTGCGCTCATATTTCTTGAGGTGGCGCGGATTTCCGATCTTGCGGCCGTCCGAGAGCGTCGCAAGCGTCTCGACGCCGAGGTCGATTCCGACTTTCCGGTCGGTCGCGGGCGTGTCCTTGGTTGGCACGTCGGTGCAGAGAAAGGTGGCGAAGTAGCGGCCGGCTGCGTCCAGGGAGACCGTGACCGACATGAAACGCCCCTGGAGCGGTCGGGATACCTTAGCCCGGACAGTCCCGAGCTTCGGCAGCGCGATATGGTTGCGGTCAAGGATCTTGCCGCCGTTGGTGCGGTAGGACTGCCGGGCGTGCCGGCGCGACTTGAACTTGGGGAAGCCCGGCTTCCCGCCCTCGCGCACGCGTCGGAAGAAGTTCTTGTAGGCGCGGTCGAGGTCGCGGACGGACTGCTGGAGCGCCATGGAGTCCACTTGCGCGAGCCAAGAGGTCTCGGGGTCGCGCTTCCACGCAGGGATCATCCTGATCAGATCATTGGTGGCGATACTCTTCCCGGTCTCGCTGTAGGCGGTCTTCTTGACATCGAGGGCGCGGTTGTACACGAAGCGGCAGCAACCGAACGTCCGCGCGATCTGGTCGCGCTGTGACTCATTCGGGTAGATTCGGTATTTGAACCCGCGTTCCATCGGCTAGACCTCCTTCTGTCTCTCTATGTACTTCCTTACCTGCGCGAGGGACACCCCTCCCACGGTCGACACGAAGTAGCTGTTCGTCCAGAGCGTCGGTATACGGCTCTTGAGCCACGGGAACTCCTCGCGTAGGTCGTGGCTTGACCTCCCCTTGATGCGCTTGATCGCCCGGTGGATGCTCAGCTGGGGATCGACCGACAGGAGCAGGTGCACATGGTCTGGCATGACCTCCATCTCGACGATCTCGAAACCGAGCTCGTCGGCGACTTCCCATGCGATCTCCTTGAAGCGCTCGTCGACTCCGTCCACGAGGACGGGCCGACGGTACTTCGGGCAGAAGACCACGTGGTAGCTGCAGGAGAAAACTATGTTGCGGTTACTCTTGTACTTCATGGTATAGATATTATACAGTATTGAGCTGCATAATATCTACCGTCTTATATCCCCATAGATAAATCCAGGGGCTTTACGACGGTCTCGGTAAACAGTTTCATGTGTCAAAAGGACCTTACCATCTGCGGCAAGATTTCGATCGCGATAAAGCGCTTTCAGATGTTGCACTTTATCCTTCAATCCAGTCATTTTTGCAGCCCTACAGATTGATCGGCGCAGAAGCGACGATCTCACGAAGACGGTTGGCAATCCAGCTCTTCTTACCGGTGTATTCCTTGCCGTTGATATGGACGATATTCGAACTACTTTCAAGCTCGCGGGCGATAGAAAGAAGATCCTCGGCATCGATCACGATCTTCTCTCCTACCGCTTTTTTCTTTGGGCTGTCCATTTGAACTTTCTCGTTCTCAGCCTGGCCCAGGCGAAACGGATTGAAAAACATCTTATTCTCCAAAGTGACGACCATGCGGACCGGCCTTCTCGAACATAGACAAAGTCGGCGCGTAATATATCCGACCCATATGTGGAAACATAACCGCTATCGGTTCTTCGGTTCCAGCGCGGCACAGGACGTAATCACGCCAGCTGTCCGGGTAGGCAGCCTTGATGTAGTCGACAATCCCGTCGATTTTAGGTCTATCCATGTGCCTCACTCTTTCGCCGCCTGAATTCAAAAAAGAAAAGGCAGAGAGACAAAAACAGAAGCGAGATACTGGAGATCTCTAATTTCCGCCACATCGGCATAACGAAAACTGCCCTTAAGACACCCAAGCAGATGCTAAACATCGCATCCATCAAGTAAACTACAATAGCCATATCTATCCGATCGGAAAACGATGGTTCAGCATGACATCCTTGCTGAACTCACGTGAGGATTTGACTGTGACCGTATCGCCGGGCTCCGGCATCGTCTCAGACACGAATGCGATCGTATCGCGATATAGCAAAACCGCCCTTTCTCCCGGAGCCGTATAGAACCGAAGCAGGACATCCGCCTTGCGCTCGTCCTCGGAATCGATTGCCAGGATATATGCGGAGACGAGATCGCCGGACGGAGCCTCAATAAAACTGTGAAAAGCCCTGCCAAAGGCACCGAGCCTGCCGGTTCGGGAAGAAAGAAATGCTTTCCTGCAGTCCTCCTCGACAGCAAGGAGTTTGTTTTCATTCAGAAACGGTTCTGGAATCCCCGGATGATCATTTTGAATCTCGCGAATCATATCGACATTGAGTGTGCTCATTTATTCTCCCATCTCAGTGAATGCTGCGGAATCGAAACAAGATGGATCAATCAGGTCCGCGATATCCGTTAGATATCTCTTGGCATAGACCGCCATGACATCATCACCGTAAACCGCTTCCATAAGCAGGGAATCCACGGTGTCCGGGGTCGCTATTTTCGCTTTCCCACGAAGCCGGCTTGCAATTTTGCGGCGCAGCTCATCCGTGATTTTTTCACCATTGATCGTGCTGTTTTTCATCCTTGTTTCCCTTTCCTTTAGGCGGTACTATTGTAGCATAGGATTACGAAACGAGACGTATGACGGGGAGAATTTCTGGACGATTTAGCGAAACGCCATCTGTGCGGCGTGCAAGCACGCCTATGATCCGCTCACTTCGTTCGCTCGATTGATTTTCGCAAGCGCTTGCGATGTGCATGAAAGGCAGGCAAAAATGAAACCGTTCGATCTTAACGCGATCGAGGTGAATGTCGAGATTGATCAAAGCGATTCGCCTGTACATATCATCTGGAATGATGGGCGTGTTTTCGACATCGTCAGCTACGGTGCCGTCGTACCGTGTCCCTCGAAAACCGGACCCGAACTTGCGACCGTACGGGATGTTTTCATCGCTGTCGGACATGGAAAAACGACTAGACGCTCTCTCATCTGTGACAACGGGATATGGTCTATCGTGTCGGTCAAAAAATGAAGATGGATATGAGCGCCTTAAAAGTGACTCTCATATCCATCTAATATTCCTCGCTGGGGCGCGGAAAGAGCATGGCTTGATGTTTGTAGCTCGTTTGGTTGTGCCATGCCGTATATATTAGTATAGCATAGTGGTATCACGATACAATCGCCCTGAACTTCTTCCGTTTTGTCAAAAATAAGGCGCCCCGCGTTCCAACGAGGCGCCTTGGTAAATTCAGCTTAAAGCCACGCAGCTAACATTGACTACTCGTTGTCTTCACGGGGCTGAAATGGTTGATGGAACGAGCTAAGCAGCTCGGTAAGATCGATGCCCGTTGCATCCTTGAGACCGCTGGTCACCTGATCGACCATGCCAGTCGTGTCACGTACGAGCTTCGTGGCGTTGCCATCGCCATACATCTTAATGGATTCGACAGCTGTCAGCGGCTTTGCGACAGCCTCGGCGACCTCCGGCATGACATCGATGTAGCGATTGGCGAGA
>CAJJPN010000159.1:0-4591 GCA_905193635.1 Coriobacteriaceae bacterium | reverse complement strand
GGGCCTCATGCGCGAGGACGTTTTCAAAACCAAACCCGGCCCCGGCCGGAGGGACCACGATTGCTACAGGTTCTTGACACCCATCGCGCGCATGGCGTTCAGGATGGCGATGATCGCCACGCCTACGTCGCCAAAGACGGCAAGCCACATATTGGCGATGCCGAGCGCTGCCAGCACAAGGATCAGCAGCTTAATGCCCAGCGCAAAGATTATGTTCTGCCAAACAATCGACATGGTCTTGCGCGCCACGCGGATCGCGCGGGAAATGTTGGACGGCTTGTCGTCCATCAGCACCACGTCGGCGGCCTCGATCGCGGCGTCGGAGCCCATGGCGCCCATGGCAATGCCCACATCGGCGCGCGTAAGCACAGGCGCGTCGTTGATACCGTCGCCGACAAAGGCGAGCTTGCCCTTGCCACTTTCGGCCGCGAGTAGTGCCTCAACGCGCTCGACCTTGTCGCCCGGCAGGAGCTGTGCGTGGAACTCGTCGAGACCGAGTTGCTTGGCCACAGACGCTGCAACCTCCTCGCGGTCGCCCGTGAGCATGACGGTGCGGTTGATACCGGCGGCATGCAGGTCGCGAATCGTTTGCTCCGCATCGGCCTTAACGGTGTCTGCAATCACGATGTGGCCGGCGTACACGCCGTCAACGAGCACGTGGAGGATCGTGCCGACAACCTCACAGTCCGGTGCTTCAACGCCGGCCGCGGCGAGCATCTTGGCGTTGCCAACGACGACGTGCTTGCCGTCGATGGTTGCCGTCACGCCGTGGCCCGCGTCGTTGGCGGAGTCGCTCACGCGCTTGGGGTCGACCTCGCCCTGGTAGGCGTCGCGCACGGACTGCGCGATGGGGTGATCGGAGAACGACTCAGCAAGGGCTGCGACTTCGAGCAGCGACTGCTCGGTATAGCCAGCCTCGGGGTGCACCGCGACGACTGAGAACGTGCCGTTGGTGAGGGTGCCCGTTTTGTCGAAGACGATGGTGTCCACGTCGGCGAGCGTCTCGAGGTAGTTGGAGCCCTTGATGAGAACGCCCAGCTTGGACGCGCCGCCGATGCCGCCAAAGAAACTCAACGGTACGCTGATCACGAGGGCGCACGGGCAGCTGACGACCAGGAAGGTCAGGCCGCGCAGGATCCAATCGGACCAAGCGCCAGTCACCAGGCCGCCGCCAAGCGCGAGCACCGCGGCAGCGCCAGTGACGGCGGGGGTGTAGACGCGGGCAAAGCGCGTGATGAAGTTCTCGGTGCGCGCCTTCTTTTCGCTGGCATTCTCCACGAGCTCCAGAACACGCGCGACGGTTGACTCGCCAAAGGGCTTGGTGGTGCGCACGTGGATGAGGCCCGTCATGTTGATGCAACCGCTGATGATATCGTCGCCGGTCTTGGCCGGGCGGGGGACCGACTCGCCCGTGAGTGCGGCGGTGTCGAGCTGGGTTTCGCCCTCGACGATGACGCCGTCGATAGGCACGCGCTCGCCGGGCTTGACCACGATCACGGTGCCGACGGCGATGTCATCGGGAAAGACCTGTTCGAGTGTGCCGTCGGCTTGCTCGACGTTAGCGTAGTCGGGCGCGATGTCCATCATGGCACTGATCGACTTGCGGCTCTTGCCCACGGCGTATGCCTGGAACAACTCGCCGACCTGGTAGAACAGCATGACAGCGGCGCCTTCGGCCATGTGCGGGTCGGTGTCGGGGAAGAGCACCATGGCAAACGCGCCGATGGTCGCGACGGCCATGAGGAAGCTCTCGTCGAAGGCCTTGCCGCGGCGGATGTTATTGAATGCCTTTTGCAGTACGTCGTAGCCGGCAATCAAAAACGGCACGAGGAACAGCACAAAGCTGGCGTAGATGTTGCCGGGCTCCCCAAATGCGATAGTGAGGGCGCCGAGCTCGTCGAGGGCATAAACAACGGCAAAAATGCCCAGTGCTACCAGGATGCGGTTGCGCTTATGCTCAAGGGACTCTTTCTTCTTGCGCTTCTTCTTTTTCTTTTTGGGATCGGCGGCTGTCATGATTCAAACCTCTCATTTGAGTTTATGAACACTCGCTCATATAATTTCGCGAGCAAAGGCCGCGGCAAGCGCGGCCTCGCAGGTCAACGTATGCGCGGGTTAGAGAATGATCTCGCAGTCCGGCTCGGCGTCGGCGGTGAACTCAACGACGCGGTCCAGGACCTCGTCGAACTTGGCGTCGTCGGCCTCGAGCGTCAGCTTCTGGGTCATAAAGTTGACCGAAACGGACTTGACGCCCTCGAGCTTGGCAAGTTCGTCCTGAAGCTCGCGCGCGCAGTTGGCGCAATCGATCTCGTCGAGCTTAAACTGCTTTTTCATGGTGGGTTCCTTTCCCTGTGTTAGCGGTCTGGGTGCCGGCCGCGCTGATACCGTGGGTGATTGCTATTCGCAGATATGGCTCATGCCCTGGTTAAGCATGGTGTAGACGTGATCGTCGGCGAGCGAGTAGAGAATGTTGCGGCCGTCGCGGCGGAACTTGACCAGGTGCGACTGCTTAAGCGTGCGCAGCTGGTGCGATACTGCCGACTGCGAGGTTGCGGTCGCCTCGGCGATGTCGGCCACGCAGAGCTCGCGGCCCATGAGGGCATAGAGGATCTTGATGCGTGTGGTGTCGCTGAAGACCTTGAACAGGTCGGCCAGGTCGTACAACAGCTCCTCGTCGGGAAGGTCCTCGGGCGAGCAGGTGGTGGGGACGATCGGCTCGGTGGCCTCGATGCCAGTCTTTGTTTCATCAGCGTGGCTGCTCATTGCAACATCCTTTCATATGAACATGCGCTCATATAAATTACTTCCGATTATATGAGCGCATGTTCATATGTCAATACAATTTACGTTAACTTCGATGACTGCTTGCCGCCTCTGCGATTTTCTGCGGGTTGGGAGACATCGACGCAATGCTCGCCAACATATTTCGAGATGTTCGGCCAGCATGCTAAGAAAGCCACCTTGAGAAGCTTTAGGACTGTTCATATTTGTACTTTATCGTGTTAAATACAGCGAGAATCAGTTCTTCCTCTACGGGAGTTCCTGCAGAATCAGTTTTATCTAAAGTTATATTGAGCATTGCTGCAGCCAATCTGGCACATCGGTGGCCGAATAAGTCGAAAAATGTAGGTGGACATCCGCAGAGATCGCCTTTAGAAGAGCGAATTCTCAATTAGATCAATAATCGTGTCGTCTTCCGTGCGGTTTCCATCGATTTTTGCGAACATGTCGCATTCCCAAGGCCCATTGATTTCCTCAGCAAGGGCCCCGACGTGTTGCATGTCGTCGGGTTCTGGCACATCGTTGATGCTCGGGTCATCAGCTTGCGGATATTGGCTTGCAATTTCGCGCTTGGCGGCCTCTTCTTCTTTGAGTGTCTCCAGGACGCGGCGACCGTATTCGAAGTAGCGCCGCAAGACAAATTGACGAAGAGTTTCTTGCAGGATGGCGAAGTTATCCGGGAGTCGACCGGGCCATATCTTCTCGCGAATGCGAATCGCTTCCATGACCCGCCTAAAAGCGGACTGCTTGAAAAACGAATGACGACTAACTGTGATAACGGCATATCCCATGTTTCGCAGCGTGTTTCGGCGTTCCTCGTCAATTGATTGCTGTTCGGGCTCGTCGTGGTAAAAGCCGTTGTATTCGATATCGGTCATCGAATTTTCGAGCAGCGCGTCGAGGTAGAAAACCGTCCGTCGCGTTAGGGCGGCGTATCTTTTGGGGACTGGGATCGGATAGTCCGTTTTGATAGCGCGTATGGCTAAGCCACCCATTGACTTGGGCATTGTCAGCATCATGACAAACGCCGTTTCGAGTGGGGAGCGACAGCCTTCGCGTACATAAGAAAGTGCCTTAAGTGCTTTATTAGATCCACGATACCCCGATGCCTCTGAAAAGAAGGCTCTGAGCTCTTCAACGCTGGTTAGGGCTGGGCGCTCGCGATATTGAGTTTCGTCGGACGTTCCAAGCGCGTAGGAGCCGCAGATTTCAAAGTAATACTCAACGAGCTCCGAAAGGTTGAGGTCGGCTGCTGCTTCTAACGCGCACAGCTTGATATCGACGATGTAGACGTTCGGCTCGAGTTCTAGGTAGCTTTCTGCATCAAACGTATAGCGCGTGCAGTGGCAGATGCAGCCCTTGCGGTGCCTTTTGGCATTATTGGAAAACGTCAGCACATGGATGCTTTCAGAATCGACATTCTTTCTGTTGAGCCATGCTCGCGCCGCTT
This sequence comes from Coriobacteriaceae bacterium, assembly GCA_905193635.1. Classification (GTDB taxonomy): domain Bacteria; phylum Actinomycetota; class Coriobacteriia; order Coriobacteriales; family Coriobacteriaceae; genus Collinsella. The sequence continues at coordinate 360 of CAJJPN010000159.1, read as the reverse complement.
CCAGGTTGGACGTGGTCGGCGCAGACACCTTGATCTTTTCCATAGATATGGGATCGGTCGCGTGGCTTGCGAGCGAGTTGACTGTTTGGTATACAGCGCGTGCCGTGGTATGTGACAGAACGATTCCCATACGCGCATGATGGCATAGCGGACGCCATATACGCTCGAAACTTCGGGCAACGGTATTGGGGCGCGGCTTATCTTCTGCGAACGGTGGGTTTTTGAGCTGTCGTATTGAGGGGGGCAGCTTCGGCTGGGGAGGTTTCTGTCGGCTGCCCCATTTTGGTGAACTTTAGTTGCGGATTCGGTGGCGCGCGCAGACGTGGTGTAAGAGCGTCCCGAGGTCCGTCGCTGCAAGTC
>CAJJPN010000158.1:0-4647 GCA_905193635.1 Coriobacteriaceae bacterium | reverse complement strand
GAGTCGCTGGCCGTGCACATCTACAAGATCTATGGCGAGGGCAGCCCCGAGGCCCAGCAGATCGTCTGGGGCACCGCGGCACTGCTGATGATCTGCGTGCTGCTGTTTAACGTAATCGCCCGTATCGTGGGCAAGCAACTGGCAAGGAAGATGACGGCCGAATGAGCGAGATGAATGCAACGCCCGCAACCGAGGCGGCCACGTCCGAGACCCAGGACTTTCTGTCGAGCGTGGGGGAGAGCGAGAGGCGCGGGCGCGTGAGCGGCAAGGCCGTGAGCGACGAGGTCGTGCTCTCCGCCAAGGACGTCAACGTGTACTATGGCGACCACCATGCGCTGCACAATACGTCGCTCGACTTCCACAAGGGTGAGATCACGGCGCTCATCGGGCCTTCGGGCTGCGGCAAGTCGACCTTCTTGCGTAGCCTCAACCTGATGAATCGCGAGATTCGCCGCTGTCGCGTGGAGGGCGAGATCAACTACCGCGGGCGCAACGTGAACACCAAGACCGAGAACACGTACGAGCTGCGTCGCTCCATCGGCATGGTGTTCCAGCAGCCCAACCCCTTCCGCAAGTCCATTCGCGACAACATCACGTTTGCGCCCAAGCGCCACGGCATCACCGACCGTGACGAGCTCGACCGCATGGTCGAGGAGAGCCTGCGCGGCGCGGCGCTGTGGGACGAGGTCAAGGACAAGCTCGACAAGAGCGCCTACGCGCTTTCGGGCGGTCAGCAGCAGCGCCTGTGCATCGCGCGCACGCTGGCGCTCAACCCCGACGTGATCTTGTTTGACGAGCCCTGCTCGGCGCTTGACCCCATCTCGACGCTGGCGATCGAGGACCTGATGTCGTCGATCGTGGCCGACCGCGCCATCGTCATCGTGACGCACAACATGGAGCAGGCGTCGCGTGTGTCCAACCGCACGGCGTTCTTCTACATGGGCGATATGGTCGAGTACGACGAGACCGACGAGATTTTCCAGCGGCCCAAGGATAAGCGGCTGAATGATTACCTCACCGGCATGTTCTCCTAGTCCGGAACATGCTTGAGGCCCGCGGCGGCCACGGTCGCCACGGGACTGATTGGAGAGGCGGGTCATCTCTTGCGGGAGATGGCCCGCTTTTTTGCTCTGCGACCGAAACGACCACCACAAAGGGGGCAGGCACCTTCGTGGTGGTTTGGGGTGGGGCTCGCTGCTATCATGGACAACGTTGAATTTCTACGAAGGAGCAGGGCATATGGCGATTCTTTTGGGATGCGATTCCGTCAGCCTAGAGTTTCCCACCAAGCATATTTTCGATAGCGTGACGCTCGGCGTGGACGAGGGCGACCGTATTGGTATTGTCGGTAAAAACGGCGACGGCAAGTCGACACTGCTGAGCGTGCTCGCCGGCACGCTGGAGCCCGACGACGGCCGCGTGACGCACCGCCGCGACACCACGATCGGATTGCTCGGCCAAAAGGACAATCTGGTCGATACCGATACCGTGCACCATGCCGTCGTGGGCGACACGCCCGAGTACGAGTGGGCGTCGAGCCCCCGCACGCGTCAGATCCTCGCCGGTCTCATCAGCGATGTGCCCTGGGAGGGCACGGTGGGTGAGCTTTCGGGCGGTCAACGCCGTCGCGTGGACCTCGCGCGCCTGCTGATCGGCGACTACGACGTGCTCATGCTCGACGAGCCCACCAACCACCTGGACATGCGCACCATCAACTGGCTCGCGCGCCACTTAAAGGCCCGCTGGCAGCGCGGCCAGGGCGCCATGCTCGTGGTCACGCACGACCGCTGGTTTTTGGACGAGGTCTGCACCAGCATGTGGGAGGTTCACGACGGCCAGGTCGATCCCTTCGAGGGCGGCTACTCCGCATATATCCTTCAGCGCGTAGAGCGCGACCGCATGGCCGCCGTCACCGAGGAGCGCCGTCGCAACATGGCACGCAAGGAGCTCGCGTGGCTGAGCCGCGGCGCCCAGGCTCGTTCCACCAAGCCCAAGTTTCGTGTTGATGCCGCTCGCGAGCTTATCGCCGACGTGCCGCCCGTGCGTGACGAGCTGGAACTCAAGCGCCTGGCCGTGAGCCGCCTGGGCAAGCAGGTTATCGATGTGGTCGACGTGGACGCCGGCTATGCGGATGCCGATGGCACGTCCAAACAGGTGCTCACCGATGTGACCTGGCTCATTGGTGCGGGCGACCGCTATGGTCTTTTGGGCGAGAACGGCGCCGGCAAGTCCACGTTGCTCGACGTGATTCAGGGCAAGATCGCGCCCCTGCGCGGTCGCGTGAAGATTGGCCAGACGGTGCGCTTTGGCGTGCTGTCGCAGCAGCTCGAGGAGCTCGAGCCCTACATGGGCGACACGATTCGCGAGGTGCTCAGCCACTATAAGAAGTACTACGTCATCGACGGCAAGGAGACTTCGCCCGAGAAGCTCTGCGAGCGTCTGGGCTTTACGACGCAGCAGCTCTGGAGTCGCATCGGCGATCTTTCGGGCGGCCAGCGCCGTCGCCTGTCGCTGCTGCTGACGATCCTGGACGAGCCCAATGTGCTCATCCTGGACGAGCCCGGTAACGACCTGGATACCGACATGCTGGCGATTGTCGAGGACCTGCTCGACGGCTGGCCCGGCACGCTGATCCTGGTGACGCACGACCGCTTCTTGATGGAGCGCGTGACCGACCAGCAGTGGGCGCTGCTCGACGGTCACCTGACGCATATGCCCGGCGGCGTCGACCAGTACCTGCGCCTGTGCAACGCCACCGCCGAGGGCGAGCCCGTGGGTGCGCCGAGCGCCAAGACCGGCACGTTTGACACCGGTGCCGCGGCGGCTGCGGCCGAAAAGCCTAAGTCGAGTGGCCAGCCCAATGGCCTTTCCAACGCCGAGCGCCAGAAGCTCCGCCGCGAGGTGAGCTCGCTCGAGCGCAAGATGGAGACGCAGCGCGCTCGCGTGGAGGAGGCCGAGGCCGCGATGGCCCAGGTCGATCCCACCAACTACACGGCGCTGGGCGAGCAGCAGGCAAAGATCGACGAGGCCCACGCCGCCATGGACGAGCTGGAGATGGCGTGGCTCGAGGCGAGCGAAAAGCTCGAGGGCGAGGAGTAGACGAGGATGATCGGGGCCGCGTTTTTCGATATCGACGGCACGCTGCTGAGCTTTAAGACCCACCGGATTCCGGCGTCGGCGCAGCAGGTGCTCGACAGCTTTCACGAGCAGGGGATTGCGTGCGTGATCGCTACGGGCCGTCCGACCTACCAGATGCCGGACTGGCTGTTCGACCTTGGCTGGGATGCGTACATTACGCTTTCGGGTCAGCATTGCTTTGATGCCAGTGGTGTTTACCGCAGCTGCCCGATCGATCCGGACGATGTTGCGGTGATCGTGGACCAGGTGGCTCAGGGGCGTTACGACTCGCTGTGCATGCAGGGCGAGAATTCGTTTGTGAACCGCCTGTCCGAGCGCGTGGTGACGGCCGGTAGCAACGCGGGAATCGTCTACCACGAGGAGCCGTTTGAGCGCGCCTTTGACGCACCGGTCTACCAGTTCTGCGCCTTTGTGGACCCGGCCGACGAGCATATCGTGACTGATGCCGTGTCGCATTCGCTCACCACGCGCTGGTGCGATCTGTTCTGCGATATTATTCCCGCTAACGGCGGCAAGGACCTGGGCGTGGCGGCGACGCTGGAGCGCTTGGGCATCGACGCGAGCGAGGCGATCGCCTTTGGCGATGGCGAGAACGACCTGTCGATGTTCTCGGCCGTGGGCACAAGTGTGGCCATGGGCAACGCGCAGGATACCGTGAAGGCCGCGGCGACCTACGTTACGACCGCCGTAGACGACGACGGCATTTACAACGCCGCCAAGCACTTTGGGCTTGTTTAGCTGCGGATTCGGCACTCGGGGACGTTCCTTTTCTGCCGGCAGTTGGGGACACTCCTTGCGAGTGTGTCATCGCTCCGCCCCTGTGCTGCACATTTTGTGAAACACGGTTAACTTTTCAAACAATGTAGTAAGACATGGGCAACTTTTGCGGTAAAGTAAATCAGGCAAAAGTATCCAAAGGCTAACTAGAAGCCATCGCGAAAGGCGGCCCATGGCCCTACGTGAATCTGGAGAAGACTATCTCGAATCGATCTACGTTCTGTCGCAGCGCCAAGGCACGGTGCGCTCAATCGACGTCTCTGAATACCTGGGTGTGACCAAGGCGAGCGTCTCTAAAGCCATGGCGACGCTGGAGAACAACGGCTATGTCGAAATGGGTAAACGCGACGTTCATCTGACGGAGCGTGGCCTGGAGGTCGCTCGCCAAATGTGGGAGCGTCACTGCTTTTTCGTGGGGCTGCTGGAGGATGCGGGTGTTTCGGCTGAGGTCGCGTCGCAAGAGGGCTGCCACATGGAGCACTGCCTGAGTGAGGAGAGCTTCGAGAAGCTGAGGGCGATGCTGAGGCGGGATGGTGCTTCGGCGCCAACAATGACCGACTAGCACTCCCACAGCGGCGCGTCTCCCGCGCTAAAGGCGCGGGACAGCGATTGGGACAAAAGGTTCTCTCGGCAATGTCCAACTCAGACAAGGAACCCCGCCAGCAAGCGATGCCCAAGAACCATCAGCAACGTCACCGCAGGCCGGGGCCGGGCTTGGTTTTGAAAACATTC
>CAJJPN010000157.1:0-4660 GCA_905193635.1 Coriobacteriaceae bacterium | reverse complement strand
GGACGCCGCCCTCTCAAGGCGGAGATCACCAGTTCGAATCTGGTACGGGCTACCACGCATCTGATACCCGGTCTTTCCACGGAAGGCCGGGTTTTTTATTATCAAACAACTGTCTGTCATTCCCGTTTGAACAAGAGCTTTGCGTTCTGCTTATGGCCCTTACGGGTACAATAACCAAGATATTTTGACTGTTAGAAGGAGTCTCATGACGGAGTCCTCTCAGCATACGTCCAAGCCCCAGGTCGAGGTTGAGGCCTCGGGCGGCGATGACAATAAGAGCGCACGCCGCGGCGCAATCTTTATCGGCGTTGTGCTGGTGGGTTATATCGTCTATCTGGTGGTAACCGGGCAGATGGGGCAGTTCTGGGCTGCAATGTCGAGCGTCCAGGCGCCCTGGCTCGTTGTCGCGTGTCTCTGCATGTTCATGTATCTGTTCTTTGGCATTGTGGCCTATGCGATCGCCGTCTGGCTCGACCCCAATTCACCCGTCGGCATTCGCGACCTGATCTCGGTCGAGGCGAGTGGCATCTTCTTTGGCAACCTGACGCCCATGATGATGGGCTCTACGCCTGCCCAGATCTACCGCCTGACCAAAGCGGGCCAAAACGTGGGCGAAGCGGGTGCCACGCAGTTCACCCGATTTATTGTGTATCAGTTTGGCCTCGTTGCCTGGGGCGCTATCCTATTGCTTGCTCGCATGCCGTTTTTTGCCGAGCGCTATGGCGACATGACGCTGCTGTGCGTCTTTAGTTTTGGCGGTCACTGCTGCATCCTGCTCGGCATCTTCGCCGTCGCGCTCATGCCTAAGACCGTCACGCGCGTCGCCCATTGCATCATCAATTGGCTCGAGCGCATAGGTGTCTCGGCCACTAAGATCGATGGATGGCGCTCGTTTGTCGATGGCGAGATCTACTCCTTCTCCGAGAAGTTCAAGCTTTCGGCCGGACATTTTTCTTCCATGCTGCTCACCGTGTTTATCACCATGCTGCAGCTCGCGTTTTTCTATCTGGTGCCGTATTTTCTGATGCTCGCCTTTGGCCACCACGAGGTCGACTTTTTCTCGGTCATGGCCGCGAGCGCCTTTGTCCAGCTGCTGAGCTCTGCGGTTCCCTTGCCCGGTGGAACTGGTGGCGCTGAGGGCGGCTTTGCTTTGTTCTTGGGTCATTTCTTTGGGTCGGCTTCGACCGCCGGCTATCTGCTGTGGCGTCTCATTACGTTTATCGCGCCGACCATTTTGGCTGCGCCCCTGCTGGGCCTTAAGAGCGCCCACAACGAGAGCATCCATGCGCGCTGGGATCGCGTGATGCGCAAGCTCGGCCGCGAGCCTCAGACGCCCTCTGCGCCCACTAAGCCGCACCCCACGAATGCTGTTACCGTTGATCCCAGGAAGCACGCTCAGAAGGCTTCTGGGACCGCTAAGCCGGCTCATAAAGCCTATGTGCGCCAGACGGGCGACGGTATCCGCGTATCTCCGTCGGCGCTCAATAAGAAGAAGCACCCTAAGTCGCGGTAGGGCAGTCGTGCGTTCTTCATGATGCGGGGCATATTTGAGCTGTATGGGGGATAATCCTCTTACGTAGATTATCTCTCATCTGTTGATGAATGCTCGCATATCGAAGGGACACACCCATGGCCACCAGTAAACCGCGTATTGATCGCCGTATCGTTCGCAGCCGCAATGCCATCCTTTCCGCTTTCGAGCGCTTGCTCATGGAAAAGCCGCTGGCAGACATTACGGTGAGTGCCATCGCGCGCGAGGCCAATGTCGACCGTAAAACCTTCTACGTGCACTTTGGTACGGTTGATGGCTTGCTCGATGCCATTGCCGTCGATGTGGTGGAGATGATTGTCGACTCGGTCGAGAAAACGCTTGCCTCCATGGACGGCGACACCAACGAACGCGCCCTGGGCGCGGCGGCGACCTTCTTTAAGACCATCAACGAGGCACTTTGCAATAACCTCGTGCTCAATCGCCAGCTGATTGAAAACATCCCGCTCGACGATTTTATGACGCGTTTGCGCGTGCCGCTCGAGCATGAGATTGCCGAGCGCGATCTGCTGCCCCAAGGTCTCAAGGACGAGATGTTCGACTACTATCTGGCGTTTTTGCTGTCGGGTATTATCGGAATCTATCGCACATGGGCGCTGTCTGACGGCTCGGTTCCTATCGAGCGCGTCTCGGAGGTCGCCAACGACCTGACTCTCAATGGCCTGTCGAGTCTGGAATCTCGCTTGGATTAGGCGCAGGCTCGAGGTCGTGAGGCGCTTGTCGGGGTGCAGCCCGATCGATCAGGCGACGAGCATCCCGCCGAAGCAGTCGATGACCGGGTTCAGGTAGACCTTCTCGCCGCCCGGGAGCCTGAACTCGGTGATGTCGGTGAGCCACAGCCGGTTGGGCTCGTCGGCGTGGAAATTCCTGTTCACGAGGTTCTCCGGCGCCTTGTAGACCTCGCCGGCGTAGGAGCTGTAGCCTGAGGATCCTTAAAAGAAAGTCCAGTTTATCCTTTCCACCCCAATTGGGAATCCTCCGATGCGCCTTCGCACGCTCGCATGACCTCGATACCGTGCGAGCGTGCGAACTCGACGAGCTCTGCGTTGCGGGCGTTTATGGTGCCGAAGGCGGCGGGACACACGATAAGGCGCGCGCAGTGGACGAGGAGCTCTTTGGCGCGGGCTATGGTTCTATCCCCGATCGGCTCGAAGGCGCGCTCGGCCACGCATTCCGCCGCCAGGTCGCGCGCGAGCTCGCAGTCGATGTCCCCTTCGTGCAGAACGCCCGTGTAGAACGCCTTGCCCTGCCGGATGAGCTGGCGAAACACAGCCGACCCCGTACCTGCGCCGGCGATGACGAACGTGTGCGCATCGCCGTGCGGGCGTTCAATTTCCACGCTGCCGAAGCGCTCGTTGAAGGTGCCATGTTGAAGGCCGTAGAGCTCGCCAATCGTCTCGCGCGTGAATATGTCCTCGGGTGCGCCGGCGCGGAAGACCCGGCCGTCCTTCACGCAAATCACCTTGTCGGCGCTTTTCTGCGCGAGCTCGAGTTCGTGGATGGACATGATGACAGCCACATTCCGCGATTTCGCAAGGTGGCGAAGTATTCGCAGCAGGTCGATCTGGTAGCGGATGTCGATCATTCGTTGGCCACTTTTGCCATCGCTGATTTTCCGGTAGAATACAAAAAAGATAAAAAGGTTATTCCGGCTCAGGTATTGATGGCCGATTTTACTCCTTTCGATCCGGCTTCTGTCGACCGGATGCAACGTTCCCAGTTGTGGGATTGTCCGGATGGAGAAAAATTGCTGGACAGTTGTAAGTATAAACTGATGCTTTCCGATTTCCTGGCTGCCGGATTGGAATACAAGCTTCGTTGCCGTATGCTCGCCCGCTGGCTGGAAATTGCTTTGGAGCTATTCGATGATTGTGTGGGAGTATGGATCCCGGCTAGCGGTAAACTGCTTACCCGGCAACAGTTGCTGAATAATCCGTACCGGGGAGATGACCGTTTTCTGTATTTTGGAGTGAATATCCGTTTTTTCAATATCCAGGGTACGGAGGATATGATGGTAGATTCCTTAGGGCTATATGCTGTCGGTTTACCCGATGTACAATATCATTTCCACGGCCTCGATCCCAACGATGTGGTAGATCATGCTTATCGTGCCGTCGGCTATCTCTTCGGGCACGATGCTCCCGTAAAACCGGGGGAGACCATCGGTGGACTCAAAGACGGGCAATTGAGTGCCGAAGTACACTGGCCTTGTCGCTATGAGAAGGCTTTGCTGCAACCCGAACGGGAAGTGATGGATATCTGCCCCGGAGAATATGCTTCCGGCAATCGTCCGGAGTAAACCGGGGATCGGTTTCATTATCCTAATCCGAACTCCATGATAGAAATACCCGAATCTACCATTATCGGCCGGCAGGCTACATGAGATTATCCGCGAAACATATCTCGGCGGTACGGTATACTATTGTCCCGTATGTCAAAAACTGTGATAGTTCGGCAGGGGGCTAAACTTTATAAATAACACGTGATGGAATTGACATTAAAAATCGATCAGGAAAAATGTATCCGTTGTGGCAAATGCGTCAGGGTTTGTCCTTCGATGATTCTGCAGCAAGCAAAGGCTGCCGGGGAAGTGGAAGTGAAAGAATGGCAAAATTGTATCGTATGCGGACACTGTGTGGCCGTTTGCCCTACCGGTGCAGTAGAACATTCCGGATTTCCTGCCGGGAAGGTACACGAATTCGATTACTCCGATTACCCGGTACCTGCTCAGATGATGCTGTTGTGTAAAGCCAGGCGCTCCAACCGGGCCTTCACCGCTCAGTCTGTCCCCGAAGAGTTGTTACAACAGATCCTGGAGGCTGCTCACCGTGCTCCTACCGCAAGCAATGCCCAGCAGATCGGTTTTACAGTAGTTACCGATCCGGTCCGGTTACGGGAAATCACCGGATTTACTTTAGGAGTATTCAAAAATGCACTCAAAAAGATGCAGAATCCTTTATTGACTCCTTTGGTAAAATGGCTTATGCCCGATGCTTTCCGGTATATCCCTGTATTCGAACGCTTGTTGCGGGAGGATACCAAAGGAAACGATCTCATCCTGCGAAAAGCCAAAGCGGTTGTGTTCATCCATGCTCCCCGGACCAGCCGTTT
>CAJJPN010000156.1:0-4673 GCA_905193635.1 Coriobacteriaceae bacterium | reverse complement strand
CGACGGTGCATGCGGTGATCATGCTGTCGATTACCCGTGATGACCGGGCGTTTTTTGGCGAGCTGTTCAATTACATCTCGGGCGTGCTACTCAAGCCCGGTGCTGTGCGCGCCATCTCCCATGCAAAAAGCTACCAGGAGTTCTTGGACGCCCTGTTGCGTTGTGCGTAGGGTTTGCGTACAAGCGGGGGTGGCTACGTCAAAAAGGCCCTCCGTCGGGTGGTCGCCTTCTCGCTTGTCGCTTCGCGACATTTCAACTCATAAATAACAACGCCCGCTCGAGCACATACTCGGGCGGGCGTTGCATGAAAGGAGAGCCTTTGATACGCGGGCGAGGTCTACTTGATGAGCTGGTGGGTAGCCATGCGATCCATGGCCTCGATGACCAGCTTGCGAGGCATGCCCAGGTTCAAGCGCACGAAGTCGGCGCCGTTCGCGACATAGAAGGTGCCATCGCCCACGATGACGCCCGCCTTCGCTGCCATGTGGTTGCAGATTTCGGTTGCCGTGGCGCCCGTGCCAGCGATGTTCACCCACGGTAGGTAGGATGCATCCATACGCATGAGCTCCCAACCCTTCATCTTCTCCTCGATGAAGGCGGCGGTCTGTGCATAAGACTCGCGCAGATAGTCGGTGATCTGGTCCAGCCACTCCTCGGACTCATCGTAAGCGGCGATGATGGCGGCGCAGCCAAACGTGTTGGGAGAGGTAATAGAGTTCATCTCCAGGCGATGGCGGAAGATAGTGCGGATGCGCTCGCTGGGGATCATAGAGTAGGAAGTCTTGAGGCCGCCCAGATTAAAGCCCTTGTTGGGCGAGGTGAGTACGATAAGGTTGTCCAGATAACGCTCGGGCAGCTGCAGGGCCGAGATGAACGAGCCGGCCATGATGTGCTCGCAGTGAACCTCATCGACCACCAGTAAGCAGTTGTACTTGTGGCAGATCTCGGCGACGCGGGTGATTTCATCGAGCGTCCAGATGCGACCACCGGGGTTGTGCGGCGAGCAGAACAGGTGCACGCGTGGACGGAAACGATCCATCTGTTCCTCGAGCAGGTCGAAGTCGATGCGATAGGTGCGATCGCGATAGATGAGCGGGTTTTCGATTACGCGGAACCCGTTGTTGTGCGCCGCGTAGCCAAAGGGGTCGTAGACCGGCGTGTTGAGGATGACGCGGTCGTTGGGCTGGCAGAATGCCTGATACAGGTAGTGGATGGTCGGGACGGTTCCATAGGCGAGTGTGATCCACTCGCGCTTGACCTCGTTGTTATGGCGGCGGCGCTGCCAGTTGATGACGGCGTTGTAAAAGCCGTCGTGCGCATAGCCATAGCCGTATGCTCCGTTTTGGGCTACCTCGGCCAGACGCGTGCAGATTGCGGGGGCGGCGGCAAAGTCCATGTCGGCGATCCACATGGGAATGTAGTCATCCCCAGCCTTAGGGAATTTCTGCTTGATGATGGCGGGGTCCCACTTGCGAGCGTGATCGAGCGAGCGGTCAGCCATGGAATCGAAGTCGTAAACCGGCATAAGGTATCCTCCTCGGCGATATAGGCGCGACCCGCGGATGTGGGTCGCACACCGCCGGCGTGGTTCGCATCAGCGGCGTATGTTGCAGATAAGTATGACAAAGATGCATTTGGAGCCCCATCCCCAGTAATTGCACGGCCGTGGTGAAAGGGGAGGGGCTTTCACCGTTTCACCGCTACGGTGAAAGCCCGGATACATCATTTGCGGCGCGCTGTCGATACACTCGCATACAGACGCCGCCACTACGGGCGCCGCCATACGACCACAAGGGGGGTTACCTATGAACAAGGAGCTTATGTTCGCCTTGAGCAACGCCGACGCTGTCGCTTGCCGCGAGGGCGAGGTCCGCTCCATCATGCATGCCGAGCTTGACGATATCGCCGACGCCGTCGAGTACGACAAACTCGGTTCGATCATGTTTAAGAGCGCGGGTACCGAGGAGAATCCGGTCCGCATTCTGTTCACCGGCCACATGGACGAGGCCGGCTTTATGGTTCGCTATATTTCCGATATCGGCATGGTTCATGTGATCGGCGTGGGCGGCCCGCGTAAGAACAGCGTCGAGAGCCAGATTGTGCGCATCAAGACGCGTAGCGGCGAGAAAGTTCGCGGCGTGTTGTTTGCCAAGCGCGATGCCGACGGCACTCCGACCGATATGTACATCGACTTTGGCTGCGAGACGGCTGAAGAAGTCCGTGAGCTGGGCATTGAGATTGGCGACTGGGGAACCTTTGCGGCCGAGTGCGAGCTCAAGCCCGTGAGTGACATTCTGCTGGGCAAGGCGTTCGACGACCGCGCCGGTGTGTATGTGGTGACCGAGGCCATGAAGCGCCTGGCCAACACCCCGCACGCAGCCGAGCTGTGGTTCGCCGGTTCCTCTTCCGAGGAGGTTGGCTGCCGTGGTGCTCAGACGGCTGCGGCGCACCTGGATGCCGATATCGTCATCCCAGTGGACATCGCTAATCCGCCCGAGTTCGATCGCGGTTGGAATAACAGCCGCAAGAACGGCCACGGTCCCATGATCGTGCACTACGACCGCATGCATGTCCCCAACGAGAAGCTGCTGCACTTCATCGTGGACACCGCCGAGAAGAACAACATCCCCTTCCAGCGTGACCTGTTCAAGGGCGGCGGCACCGATGCCGGCACCGCTCATCTAGTGGGAGACGGCAAGCTGGCAACGGTGATCGGCGTGCCGTTGCGCTACTGCCACGGTTCGTGGTCTGTCATGCGTGGTGCCGATTTGGACGCGGCAGTCGATCTGGTATGCGCGCTGGCAACCTCGATCGATCGCGTCACCTATGAGGAGCTTAAGAGCTTCGAGTAGCGCTTCGGCAGTCAACGGTTTCAATCGGGCGCGCCGTCAAAGCGGTGACGTGCCCGCCGAGCAGAAAGGGATTATCCCGGTGGAAAACAACGAACAGCAAATCATGACCATCATCGGCTCTGCCGGCGCCAGCAAGGGCAAGGCGTTCGCCGCGCTCGCTTGCGTGCGTGAGCGCGACTACGAGGGCGCCCGTGCGCTGCTTGCCGAAGCCAAGGAGGCCGATCTGGCCGCCCATGCCGCCCAGACCGAGGTGATTACCCAGGCCCTGTCCGGCGCGGAGAACGCCGCCGCTGCGAGCCTGCTTATGGTCCATGCCCAGGATCACTACATGACCTCTCAGCTCGCCCGTGACCTCATCGAGGAGATCGTCAAGATCTTCGAGGAGCGCGACGCCGAGGCCAAGCAGGCGTAAGAAACACGTCTGCGAAGGAGCGATGCGCGCTACGAGCGCTGCGGTCCGTTCCTTCTCCAACAGTATTCAATTGCCGTTAGAAAGGGATAAACAATGGCAAAGATGAACATCGTTTTGTGCTGTGCCGGTGGTTTCTCCACCACCATGCTGATGGATCGCATCAAGCAGACGATCCACAACAGCCAGAAGCTCAACGACGATGACTTTGAGCTCAAGGCCATCGCTGCCGACCTGCTGGACCAGGAGGTCGACCACATGGACGCGTTGATTATGGGTCCTCAGATCGCCCATAAGCTCGAGTCCATCAAGCCCCTGATTGAGCCTCGTCACATCCCATACGTGATCGTCGATCAGGAGACCTACGGCAAGATGGACGGTGCTACCGTGTTTAAGCAGCTGCTCATCGCCAAGAAGAAGGCTGACATGGCCCGCGAGGCCGCCGAGGCAAACCAGTAAGCCCCTGTTTGATATATCCTGAAGTGGAGGATGCGACGTATGTCGGAAGCTGTAGAGAAAAAGCAGAGTGCCTTTGATAAATTCGAAAACCTGCTGAACACCTATCTTGGCCCTGTTGCCGAGAAGATGGACAAGCAACGTCACCTGTCCGCAGTTAAGAAGGCCATGATCGCCATGACCCCGCTGCTACTGATTGGTTCGTTCTGCCTGATCCCGGCCGCCATTCCCAACATGATTGGCGAGACCAACCCCATCTCCGTTTGGATTCTGAACAACACCCAGTACTTCGATTTGGCCTATAACGTTTCCATGGGCCTGATGTCGGTCTTCGTTTCCGTCGTTACCGCCTACCACCTGGCCAAGTCCTATGAGCTGGACGCTCCCGGCTCCATGTCCATGGCCCTCGTTGCCTTCCTGTTGCTCGGCATGGAAATGGACGAGGCCGGCGGCATCGCGCTGCGTGGCATGGGTTCCAAGGGTCTGTTTGTTGCCATGGTCGCTTCGCTACTCGCGGTCGAGGTGTACCGTTGGTGCAAGAAGCGTCACTTCACCATCAAGATGCCTGATACCGTGCCCGACTTCATCTCGAGCTCCTTCGAGATCATCCCGGTCACCGCTATCGTCATCGGCCTGTTCTTGGGTATCCGTGTTCTGTGTCAGGGCGTTTTCGGCATCATGCCCAACGAGATCTTCTCGATCATCCTGGCCCCGCTCGTCGGTTCGATGGACAGCCCGCTCGCGGTTACCTTCTACCACATCCTGCGCTGCTTCATCTTCTTCTTCGGCATTCACCCCTCCGTTCTGTCGCCGATTGTTCAGCCGATTTCCACGCAGTTCCTGGCTGAGAACATCGCTGCGGTTCAGGCCGGTGGTGTCGCTACCCACATCTTCACCCCTGGCCCCATGTCCGCATTTGGCGGTTTCACCGGCCTGGGTGTGACCATGGGCGTTGT
>CAJJPN010000155.1:0-4707 GCA_905193635.1 Coriobacteriaceae bacterium | reverse complement strand
GAAGATCCTGCTGTGGGGCAACCCGGTGCGGTGCCAACGACGGATCCCCCGGTGAAGCCTGCGGCTACGTCGCCCAAGACAAACACAACGACCAAGACGACGGTGACCGCGTCCTCCGAGCCAAAAACCGCCGCTGCGACTGCAGCGACACTCCCCAAGACTGCCGACAACAACTGGATCGCCGCTTCCTCAACGCTTTTCATTCTCGGAACAGCGCTCTTGGCTGCCGCATATCGCTGCTAAGGCCTCGTTTAAGTGAGACCAGGGGAGAAGTGAATGCAGCCATTGCAGAAGTCTTTAGCTTTCTACTAAATCAATTTATTAGAGATTGGTGCCGTATCAGCTATCGCTGCGACGGCACTATTTTGTTCAGCTCGACTGCCTCTCGATCTATTACCGATGTTGAGCCTTACACCCCATCCGCCAGAGCGATAAGATAATTGCAATCCAAATGCTGCCGTTTATAAAGCTCCATTTGAACCCAATTGCCTATATCACTGGAGTCATACCATGAGGAACTACTATCAAATCAAAACCGTCGCATCGGCCCCTCCAAGAAGGCTCATCCCGATTGGAAAAGTCTTCAGCGCTACTGGTCTTGTAATTGGCAATTGTCGGTCTCTTTTCCGCTCTGTCATCGAGTGCCAACATATTTGGTTCGCTTTCTTTTCCTTTCTTGCTCTTTGGCTTGTTCTTTTTTTGGACGGACTCCTTCTTGTTATTACAGCATCAAAGCAGCAAGAGAAACTGCTGGGGATACGCCAATCGCTCCTAGAAAATGATCCGCAAATCGTCGCAAGCGCCGAAGAGTTTATGGCTCAGCAAAAGGCCCTGACACAGCAAGGCGAAATTACTGGCATCTTCATTGTCCACAATGCAACCAAGAATCTATATTACGTAGGCCAAAGCGCAAAGGCAATTGATCGGGCGGCCATACAGTTTCTCGGTAGGGGCAATTGCGATGTGTATGCCGACTACAAGTACGGTGACTCATTCAACGTGCGAATAATCCCGCTGTCGGGAAGCGGCTACGAAAGTCTCAATGAGCTAAAACGCACAGCGATACAAGCGCTCGAGGCTGCTGGCGAGGAGCTTTATTAAGGGCGACTGTTAGGATAAATGAAATGGCAAGCTCAAATAACACAGGCAACAACGAAGAATTAACGCCGTCCGTCGAAGAAACGCTTCTTAACGAATCCGGCTCGATTGCCAGGGTCAAATCGTTCTCATGGATTTGGTTTATCAATAAGGAGCGAATCCACGACATAGATCCCGTTCAATGCGGCAAATGGATGTTCTTCTTCTCTCCATTCAAAACCGCCCTCATGGACGACATTGTCGGAACGGCAGTTCTAGATGGCGTCGTCGTAGAGGCCAAATACTCGAAC
This sequence comes from Coriobacteriaceae bacterium, assembly GCA_905193635.1. GTDB lineage: Bacteria > Actinomycetota > Coriobacteriia > Coriobacteriales > Coriobacteriaceae > Collinsella. Next base: position 3,319 of record CAJJPN010000155.1, on the reverse strand, counting down.
CCCGAAACGCTCATCGCGGCGGGCTCGAAACAAGGTGTCTGCTGCTTTTACCTAAACGGTAACGATAGAGAAAGCCATAAGAGGGTACTGAGCTACATGCTGGAAAACGGGCTAATCAGGAAGACAAAGACTGGAAAGCTGTATAACATTTCGTTCAAGTTCGACACTGAGACCTACGCAGGAAAGTACAAGGGGAGAGGCTTCTCCGGAAAGATAAAGCTCGCGGACTTCGTTGACCTAGAGACGGGAGAGTTTATCTAGGACAGCAGGGCGGAGTAATGAACTCTGCTTATGCTAGGGATGACGGGACCGTTCGCGTAGCCGTCGAGCGTCCGGTTGGCCCTGGCTTTGACCATGCGGAATGCTTCTTGCCTGCGGTTAATTGGTTCAATGTCGAAGGTTTTTCTACTGACGATCTAGATTTTTTGACCGAGTTCGTTAGATCAAACGCTTCGTTTATCTTCGAGCTTGCAGAACGGCAAAAAGCCGGACCCGCGGTATCGGCACTGGCCCCTGACGTTCTACTGCTGAACGGCAAATAACCCATAATTTCGCCTTCCGACATATCCACCGTCGCCTCCCGCGTGCTGGCTCAATACGACGTCAGCGAAGCCTATTTATTTGGCTCGTTTGCCCGAGGCGAGCAAACGCCCGATAGCGATATTGACTTGCGCCTAGTCTGCGGCAACACCATGACGTTCGGCACGCTTTACGAACTCTCCCATGAGCTCGAGAGGGAACTTAGGCGAAAGGTTGATATCGTCACCAACCCACCAGAGTACATGCGCCCGGCATTCCGCAAAAGCATCGAGCAAGATGAGGTGCGTGTCTATGAAGCTCTGTAAGCAGGACGAGGCGTTAGTGTGCTCCGGCGTGATCAGCAAGTCTGAATTTTGTCGCATACTTCCGGACACGGCGAGCCTTAGAAGCCAGTATTAAACTCAAACTCGGTTCCAGACACCCTCTTGCTATTTGAATACAGGTATCGCTCTAGCGATAGTATGTTATACTCTCGCTAGAGCGATACCTGTTAGGAGACTCGCGTGGAACTGTGGCATGGTTCTCAGAAAATCATTGAGACTCCCCAGCTTGGCCTGGGGAAAATCCATAACGACTATGGACAGGGATTCTATTGCACAGAGAGCCTCGACCTTGCAAGGGAATGGGCATGCTCGCGCGATGCCGATGGCTTTGCGAATCGCTATGAACTCGATATAGCCGATCTCAAAGTTCTCGACTTGCTATCGCCGCAATATTGCGTCCTGCATTGGATAGCGTTGCTCGTTGAGCATCGTTCTTTTCGCAAAGATACCGCCATTGCCGCGGGGGCGTGCGAATATCTCCATGATCACTTTCTACCTCAGACGAGCACTTGCGACGTAATAAGGGGGTGGCGTGCGGACGACTCGTACTTTAGCTATGCCAGAGCTTTTGTAAACAATACGATCACCGTCGATCAGCTTGGACGATCTATGAGGCTCGGTAACCTGGGGGAGCAGATTGTGCTCAAAAGCGAGCGTGCGTTTAAGAGCATTCGTTTTGCTGGATTTGAACGTGCGCAGCAAGCTCTGTATGGTCCATTGGCCAAGGAACGAGATGAAGCGGCAAGGGCGCAGTATCGGGAGCTCCTTGCCGAAAACCCGTTTGAGGGAATACGTATCGTCGATATCATTCGAGAGGGGATGACGGGCGATGACCCACGCCTACAGTGAGATGTATCTCGAGGATGCAATGAGAACGCTGGGCGAGGCGGTCGATTTTGCTCTCTGTGACCAAGGGCTAACTCCAGCCGAGTTGACGGCGATCATGTCGAACGCTCTTGAGATGAAACAGTTTGAGCGCGGTATGCCTCGCGTCGTCTGCGGCATGGCGGGCGACGAGCTCGCGCGCGAGATCATTGTTCACGCGGGTCTGGAGCCCGTCGAATTCAGGGAGGCCTATCCGTTCGACCGTTCCCCGCAATACTGGGCAGGTTGGGTTTTAGCATACACGCAGTGGACGTGCAGCCTAGGCTTTAGCGAACTTTTTGATGTGGCACCACTCGATTGGATTATCGGCTCGTACCATCCGCTTCATGAGGCCTCCGAAGATAAATTCGCCCAGATAGTCATTGATAAATGGAACAAAGCCCAGGCAGGCAAAAAGGGCCTCAAGGCAGCACGAAAGGCGTCCGGCCTGACCCAAAAGCAGCTGGCCGCCCAATCGGGAGTCAAACTCCGTGCCATACAGCTCTATGAGCAAAACCAACTGGACCTGCGCCGTGCCTCGGTATCCTCGGCATTGGCGCTCGCAAAAACCTTACACTGCAGCATCGAAGACATCGTCTGGCAACCCGTCGTATTAGAGTACGATTCACAGGCTTTTCCATCCCTATCTATTTAAAGGAAGCGGACATGCCTTGGAACTATGTTCAAGTTGATGACGGTGCTGATTGTGCTGGCCAGGAAGATCCTTCGCTTGCGTACGAGACAGATTCCACTTCGCATATTTCGCTTGACGACATTATGTCAATCGACCATGCAATTGAGACAACCATAGCGTCCATGCCCAACGCGCTCAGGCTTTTGGAGAACTCATGATTGCCGATGTTGACGGGCGGGTCCTTCCCGTTACGCCGCTGGTGCTCGATGACGCTAGGTTACTCGAGGCCATGGCTACGCCTGGATCCAGGACCTTGTTTCCGGAAACCGCACGCGAGCAGAACTCGCCGACGAGCTGCGCCGCAATTGCGTTGTGTGTCTCGACGGTGCGTCGCACGTATAAAATCTAAGCATCCAAACTCTAACTATGAAATGGAATGGACACCACATGGAGATCCCCAGCACCCTGTGCAGTAATGTGTACGACTTCGCGTTTTGCCCCGAGCCCTGCTACGACCGCCTTGTCGACCTCGCCGATCCCGAGGACTGGGGTCCCGGGAACCGCATCCTCAGAAACTACTTGTCGTTTTCGTTTAGCCGCGCGGTGTTCCTGACCGAGCGCGACGTGGACCAGACCGCGCCGTCCAACCTGCCGCTGGTGTTCGACGACAACCGCTGCCTATTCAATACCGGCTTGTACACGCGCCGCTACGAGACCATCTACGGCCTGTTTGAGCCCAACACCAAGCCCGACGCGCGCCAGCGCTGGTTTTTAAAGGGCTTCTTTAAGGAAAGCGACCCCATGCTGGTCTCGTTTGAGTACCTTCCGTGTCGCGTGCGCTTTGCCGAGGACCCCTCCGAGCTGGTCTTTGACTATCGACTGCCCATCCGCTCCAACATCGACCACATTCTGGGCGACGAGGAGAACCTGACGCGTATTCCCGCCAGCCTGATGGGGG
>CAJJPN010000154.1:0-4789 GCA_905193635.1 Coriobacteriaceae bacterium | reverse complement strand
TAATGAAAGACTAAACTTAAGGAGCGCGGATGAAAGTAATTAAAGCAGAGGACACGAGGTCGTTAGAGCCTTTCCGCGACCGGATTATTGAGGGCGATTGTCTTGAGGTGATGAAGGGCATTCCCGGCGAATCAATAGATATGATTCTTTGCGATCTTCCTTACGGAACCACCCAGAATAAATGGGATTCGATTATCGATCTCGACCTGCTCTTTGCCCAGTACATGCGCATCATCAAGCCGCATGGCGCTATCGTTTTGACAAGCAGCGGGCTTTTTACCGCGAAGCTGATGCTTCACGCCCCCGAGATATATAAATACAAGCTTGTTTGGGTTAAATCAAAAGCAACCAACTTCTTGAACGCGAAAAAGCAACCGCTTCGCAAATACGAAGACATATGCGTTTTCTATAAGGCACAGCCTACTTACAATCCGCAGATGAGCGAAGGTGAAGCCTACGACAAGGGAGTTCGCAAAGATCAGCTCACTGGAAGCTATGGTGCTTTTTCCCCGAAGCACGTAAAGAGCGACGGTAGCCGTTATCCAACTGACATCGTCTATTTCAAGACGGCCGAATCCGAGGGTGCCGTATACCACCCTACTCAAAAGCCGGTTGAGCTTGGTCGTTATCTGATCAGGACATACACAAATCCTGGAGACATCGTTCTCGACAACGCTTGCGGGAGCGGATCGTTCTGTGTTGCAGCCGTGCTGGAAGGGCGTTCTTTCATCGGCATTGAGAAAAACGAAGATGTTGCTTTGTTTAAGAAGCGGCCCGTCGATTACATCGACGTATGCAATCGACGCATTGAAGAGGCCAAGCGAACCTTTGAGGCGAAACAGCAGGCAATTAGCTAAAACCAGTTATTTTACATACCCATATATAGTAGCATGCGGACTCAAAAACTTCCGGGACTTTCAAAAGCAAGCGGAACGTTGACCTTTTCGTTGTTCTTTCTGCATTACGACTTGGTTTACGGTGCTTCCGAAACACGCTTTCCTGAGTGCGCTCCGTGACAATAGGTGAACTACTACTTAGTCTACGGTATTTCCGAAACGCGACTCCGTGATCAACCTCGGCGACGTCGGTGAACTACTACTTAGTTTATGGTATCTCTGAAACCTTTCCTTTTGAGGAACGGCTGGCGTCGTTGGTGAACTACTGCTTGGATTACGGTACTTCCAAAACACAGAGGTTAGAAAGACTGACATTTCTTCGGGTGAACTATTGCTTGATTTACGGTACCTCCGAAACCTCCGCGTCGCTACCGCTCCTTGGCGCTCGGGTGAACTACTACTTAGTTTATGGTACCTCCGAAACTGAGCGTCAGCGTGTTGCCCATCGCCGCATGGTGAACTACTACCTGGATTACGGTATCTCCGAAACCAGAGCTCGCTGCGTGGTCAGCGTGCCGTGAGGTGAACTACTACTTGGATTACCGTACCTCCGAAACTACTCCCGCATCAAGGGTGAGGACGTCATCGGTGAGCTATTGCTTGGTTTGCGGTGCTTCCGAAACCTGATGCCAATCTCGCGAGAAATCTTATCGGTGAACTACTACTTGAATTACGGTATTTCCGAAACAACATGTTGCATCCGCCAATAGCCTGGAGGGTGAACTACTGCTTGGATTACGGTACGTCCGAAACTCGGCCATAATCGCGAAACGAATCGCGTACTTGAACTGCAGGATCCAAAGGTGAACTACTACCTGGATTACCGTACCTCCGAAACCGAGCAGTAGTTTTGTGCCCATTAAATTAGGTCTTAACTAATTACAGATAAAAGAAAACCCTGTTCTCAACAGGAAAAATGGTGAATATCGCTATGCAAATCAAGCTGAATAAAATCTCTCAAATACCAGCCGAGATTTTCAAAAAACTCTGCAAAGATCACCGTTTTGAGCCTACTTTCTGGGATATTTTTAAATATCTCCTGATGCGCTGTGCACATTTCTCCATGCTTTTAATGCGCATGAAGCCAATCAATTTTATCTTTTCAAAGAGCATGTACATAGTATCAGAGTATCAAAGTACTTCAAGACACCAATTTGAACAGTATTTCAACTTTGTCCAACAGCTGACACTCCCCGTAGTTGAAACCAGGGGCTTTACGAAGGTTTTGATAATCAGTCAGGAAAACACCGTGAGCATCAAGAAGGATCGTGCCGTATCCATCGAGGCGGAGTTTTGCCGGTTGTTCAGTTGTCTGATTCCGCACAACCATGTACCCCGCCTCGTATCTCATCTTCCGCGCATGCTCGATATACGCCGTTTTACCAAACCTTCGTTTTCACCTCATGAAGACCGGCCGGCGTAGTATCAATAAAACAAGCCTTTGACTTCGGATCGTTCAGCACCTTGTTAAAGGTGAACACCAGGCTTCCGCCAAACGTGTTGCCGCCGAGAATCTTGGTGTCCGACATATTCCGAAGTCCGCTTGCCTGTTCCATCACCTGAATTTCAGCCTCTGCAATCTTGTACACGATAGCTGGGAATTCGGATTCACTCGTTGCTGCAAGGATGTCCTTCGGATGCTTCAACGAACCAAGCTTCAACTGAACCGTCAGTTTCGGGTAATTGACTGGAAGTTTCTCGAGGAGCAGATCCCAGAATCCAACCAAAGACTCTGCGGCCTTCTCAAAATCAATCCTTGCGGATGCTCCGGCATTTCCTGCCGCTACAATCGTCTCAACTCCCTTCAGCAGGTACATCTCATCAATCGCCAATGGCATCTGGCGCACCGGATACACCTGCTTCTCACCGGCGATCCGGAAGCGCTCGCCATAAAGCTCGATCATCGTGTTCTTAAGAACACGGGCACGAACGATGCGAACGAATTTCTCTTTTGCCGTTTTCGCCAAACCGCGAGCATACATCTCAAGCATAGCGTTGTAAGTATCCGGATCAGATTTCGATGCGATCGCAGCCGGTACCGCACCGAAACGAAGCTGTTTCACCTTTTTCTTCATCACTTCATAGACAAAGAAATTGGCAAACGTCTGAGAGCTGTACCCACCATAAATTTCTGCCGGACGGTCTGACTTCGTGGCAATCAGTTTCGACTTCTCCCTTGGAGAGTAAATCGTCTGTTTCCAAAAGGCACCGCCGTCTTCGAATGCGGCATATGTGACACGAAGGTTCTTCCATCCACATGCCCGATAGATGCGCTCCACCTCTTCATCCTTGTCCCAGTAAACCTCACCTGTGTCCTTGTCGACACGGTCAAAGAAGAAACCGCCGGCAAAGAAATCAAGTTGTGACTTCGGAGCCTTCTTGTTCTCCTCATCAACCAGCTTGATCTTGCGCATGTACTGCTCATACTTAACGCGATTATGGACGAACGCCGGCTTCGCAAGTTCCATATAGCGCCCGACCTCGGCTGCAAGCAGAGCGTCGTGTGCGTGATAGAACTGGTTCGCTTTAAGGCTTTTCGGAATTCCGATCCGGCTGCGCACGGCACCGATAACCCCAGCCTTAACGGGAATGACAACCGTTCCCGGATACTTTGCCGCAATCGCAGCCGTAAACAGTTTTGCCTCCCAGCTGTTTTCCGTGAATTGCCTTCCGATGATCGATTTCAGCATGCCTTCGGAAATCTCAGTACGGATCAGCGCGTTGAGCTTTCGCTCGGACATAAGCCCGGCGTTACGAAGCATCCTCCAAAATGGCAGCATCTTCCGCTGCACCGCTGGAGACACGAGCAGCGTTTCACTCTTATAACGACTCGCCTCTGCATAAACAATCACCTTGTTATCCAGTGACTCGTCTTTACGGTAAGCAAGCGGTACAACATGGTCGACATAGTAATCATTCGATGCAATCCGAGTGATGTCGATCGGCTTTCCCGTATAAAGGCATTTTCCTGCCTGATGGAAATACAGGTAGATGCGCTCGTTAATCTCCTTCTCGTCGAACATGCCAAGCTCACGAAGCAGCTTTGCCGCACCAAGGTCCGCCGCTGCATCCGCATCCAATGCCTTGAGTGCCAGCTTGATCTTATCGGAGCGCTTGGCGGTTCGCTTACCCTTTCGGCTATTCGAGGCGGTTCGCGTCACCTTCAGATAAATGCGATCCGGAGCCTTACCGGCAACAGAAACGATGTCATCCAACACCTTCATCGCCTGACTCACGCCGCGACGAAGTGCCGGCGAGCCGGGAAGGGCGTTCAGATCAAAACCTTCTGCCATCTGCATATGCGACTCGTTAATCTTCTTGATTTCCATTTTGAAACCAAGAGCATCGTCATTCAGAATCTGCATCAGGTTCATAGATGAACCACGATAGCGACCATAAGGCCTGCCCTGCTCAAGGACATCCATGACGCACAGATCGCCAGAAGCCGTATCTGCCCAGATGCCGGTCAGCAGCCTCTCAGACAGCTTTCCCCAACCGGAAAGACGCTTATGGCAGAAATCGTCAACCGCCTTTTCCGTGAGCAGGTCACCATAGGTTTTCAGGATCTTTCGGCGCAGGATATCGCGATCCTCAAACACTGTATTCCACAGAACCAGGTCCTCCGCCATGCTCATGTCGGAAGCACTGAGCGCTTTCACGTCGAAGAGCCTGCAGAAATATGCATAATTGGACCGCTTGGAAGACATGCCTTTCGGATTCGACGTACCACGAACATGAGGATGTGCGATAAAGAAGTCTCGCTGCAGCACGGACTCGATGCGTTTCACCGTCATCGTCTTTCCATCCGAAGCAGCATCATAGATAGCCTTCCGCATTCCAGCATCGAATGGCATCCAGGAATCTCCATCCTCCGTAAAGCTGAGGCTCGCAAG
>CAJJPN010000153.1:0-4802 GCA_905193635.1 Coriobacteriaceae bacterium | reverse complement strand
CCTTCAAATGCGGCCCCGACTACATTGACCCGCTCTTTCATCGCCGCGTCGTGGGTGCGCGCTCGGGCAATTTAGACGGCTTCTTCACCGACGCCCCGACGCTGCGCGCACTGCTCGCATGCGGCGCCGCGGGCGCGGATGTCGCGGTGCTCGAGGGGGTCATGGGCTTCTATGACGGCATGGCGCCCGGCGTGGCCGACGCGAGCAGCTATCAGGTTGCGCGCGACACGGAAACGCCGGTCGTTTTAGTGGTGAACGGGCGCGGGGCGTCTTTATCGCTCGCCGCCGTAATCCGCGGCATCGCCGAGTTCCTGCCTTGTGCGAACGTGCGCGGCGTCGTGCTGAACAAGACGAGCGCCGCTGCCTGCGCCTACGCGGCGCCTGCGATCGAGAAGCACACGGGCGTCGCGGTTTTGGGGAATATCCCCGCCGACGAGGCGTTCTCGCTCGAAAGCCGGCATCTGGGGCTTGTGACCGCCGATGAGGTCGAGCAGCTCTCCGCGCGCATCGACAAGATGGCCGAGCTGGTGGAAAAGAGCGTCGACGTCGACCGCTTGCTCGAAATAGCGGCGACGGCACCCGATATCCGCGAGGAACCTTACCGGTTGGAGCCGATCGCGGGAGCGCGGCCCATCGTCGCCGTCGCGCGTGACGAGGCGTTCTCGTTCTACTACGAGGAGAACCTGCGCGCGCTCGAGGATCTGGGTTGCGAGCTGGCCTTTTTCAGCCCCCTGTGTGATAGCGAGTTGCCCCGGGGGACAAGCGCCCTCTATCTGGGGGGCGGCTACCCGGAGCTCCATGCGCGGCAGCTCTCCGAGAACGCGCCGATGCGCGAGGCGGTGCGGCGCGCGGTGGAATCCGGCATGCCGACGGTCGCCGAATGCGGTGGGTTTCTTTACCTGCAGCGCGAAATCGCCGATAGCGAGGGGCGGCGCTGGCCTGTTGCGGGCGCCCTTGAGGGCGCAAGCGAGAACGGGGGAAGGCTGTCCCATTTCGGGTACGTGGAGCTTACTTCCCAACGCGACGGGCTCTACGGGCCGCGCGGCACACGCATCCGCGCGCACGAGTTCCACTACTGGCAGTCCACCTGCCCGGGCGGCGACTTTTGGGCGCAGAAGCCCCGGCGCGACAAGGGCTGGCCGTGCATGACGACCACCCCGTCCCTGGTGGCGGGCTTCCCGCATGTGTACTATCCTGCGAACCCCGACGTTGCGCGCGCGTTCGCGTCTGCCGCAGCGTCGTTCGCAGAGAGGAGGCGGCATGGCTGAAGCAACCGAAACCGCGCTTGCCTGCATCCGCGAGGAAGTCGAGCGCGCGTTCTCGTCGGCGCCGGGCGCCGTGCTCGAAGCCGCGCTCTCCCGGATCGAGCCCGCAGACGAGTGCGCCCGTGCCGCCGCGTACGCCGCGTGGGACTCCATCGCGCACCCCTTGGGGGGATTGGGCGACTTTGAAGACGCCGTCGCGTGTATCGCCGCAGCTCAGGGGAGCGCCGAGGTGGCCGAGTTTCCCCGTGCGCTCGCGGTATTCTTCTCCGACAACGGGGTCGTTGCCGAAGGCGTGTCGCAAAGCGGGCAAGATGTGACGCGAGCCGTCGCGCGCAACATGTGCGAGGGGGCCGCGAGCGCCTGCCGCATGGCGGCGTTCGCGGGTGCCGAGGTCGTGCCCGTCGACGTGGGTATGGCCCGGGGCATAGAAGACGCGCGCATGGTGCGCGCGAACGTGCGGCGGGGGAGCGGCAACATCGCTCTCGGCTCCGCTATGTCTCGCGATGGGGCCGTGCGCGCGATCGAGGTCGGAATCGCCGTCGCGTGCGGGCTTGCCCGCGCCGGCGTGCGCCTTCTCGCCGCGGGCGAGATGGGCATCGGCAACACGACCACCTCGGCGGCGGTGGCCGCAGTGCTCATCCGGGCGGACGCGCGGAGCCTTGTCGGGCGCGGCGCGGGGCTCTCGGACGCCTCGCTCGCGCGCAAGCGCGACGTGGTCGAGCGCGCTATCGACGCGAACTCGCCCGATCCCGCCGACCCGATCGACGTGCTCTCGAAGGTGGGCGGCTTCGACATCGCTGCGTTGTGCGGCTTCTACCTGGGGGCCGCGGTCTCGAAGGCGCCGGCGCTCCTCGACGGGGTCATATCCTGCACGGCGGCCCTGTGCGCGGCGCGCCTGTGCCCCAACGCCTTGGGCTACCTCGTGGGCACCCACGCATCAAGCGAACCCGCAAGCCGGGAGCTCCTTCGCGAGCTCGGCATAAAGGCGCCCCTCGACGCAGGCATGCACTTGGGCGAGGGCGCGGGCGCCATGGCGTATCTCCCCCTTCTGGATTCGGCGCTGCGCGTGTACCGGGATGGGAAGACGTTCACGGCGACTGGCATGGCTGCTTACGAGCATTTCGAGGCCGGGAAATGACGGTGACGCTCGTCATCGGCGCCGCCGCGAGCGGCAAGAGCGCCTACGCCGAGTCCCTGTGCCTCGGGCACGACGGCCCTCGCGTGTACCTGGCAACGATGGAGCCCTTCGGGGAAGATGGCGCCCGCCGCATCGCGCGCCATCGGGCGCTGCGCGAAGGCAAAGGGTTTTCCACCCTCGAGTGCTCGCGTGACGTGGGCGCCGCAGCGCCCGGGCTTCCGCGCGGCTGCACACTTCTTTTGGAGGACGTGGGCAACCTGGTTGCGAACGAGCTCTTCGCGGAAGGCGGCTTGTCCCCGCGTGACCCCGACGCTGCGGCGCGCGAGGTACTCGGAGGCATCGAACGGCTCGCTCAGGCCGCTGCGTATACGGTGGTGGTCACCGTCGACGTGTTCGCCGATGGGATGCGCTACGATGAAGGGACCGAGGCATGGAGGCGCGCGCTCGCGCGCGTGAACGCGGGCGTGGCGGCGCTGGCCGACCATGCAGTCGAAGTGGTATGCGGGATTCCCGTGTGGATGAAAGGCGAAGGACCTACAAGGTGAAGATAGCAGAGGCAATCGGCGCGGCGTTCGGAACGTTCTCGCGCATCCCCGTCCCGAAATCGGCCTGGACCGATTTCGGGTCAACCCATGCACTTGCCGCGTTTCCCCTGGTGGGCCTTGCGGAAGGCTTCCTCATGACGGCGTGGGGGCACGTGGCGAACCTGCTCGGCGTGCCCGCGACCATCGTCGCGGCCGTGCTCGCGGCGCTGCCTGTGGCGGTGACGGGAGGCATCCACCTAGACGGGCTCTGCGACACCTCCGATGCGCTTGCAAGTTGGGCCACGCGCGAGCGAAAGCTCGAGATCATGCACGATCCGCGGGCGGGCGCCTTCGGGGTCATCGGTGTTGTTGTGTACCTTATTCTGCAGTTTTCCCTGTTCACCGCGCTGCCGCTTACGGCGGGGGCGTTCCTCGCGCTTCTGTGCTCGCTCGTGTTCTCCCGCGCGCTTTCGGGACTCGCCGTTGAATGCTGGCCTGCCGCGCGGGCGGACGGCATGGCCGCGGGGCTCTCGCCTGCGAAGAAGCGCGCGGCGATCGTCGTGCCGCTTTGCGCTTTCGCTGCGGCTTCGGCTGCAGGGATGGTCGCGTGCGCTCAGGCCGTCGGCGCCTTTATGGCGGTGGCGGGGCTTTTGGTGCTCGCGTGGTACCGCCATGTTGCCCTGTCCCGCTTCGGCGGGGTGACGGGGGATTTGGCCGGATGGTTTCTGCAATGGGCCGAGCTCGCGATGCTTGCCATGCTGGTGGTGGGGGGCATGCTCCTATGATGCTCGTGGTAGGTGGCGCGCATTCGGGGAAGAGGACCTTCGTGCGCGAAAAACTCGGGTTCGCGGCGGACGATTTCGTCGATACGGCGCAGCTTGCGGAGGGCGGCGTGCCCGCGGCTTTTGCCGGCCGCGTCGCATACCGTGCTGAGGAACTCGTACGCGCGCTCGACGCTGACCGGGCGCTCGAGCGGCTGATCGGCTTCGACGCAGTGATTCTGCCCTTGGTCGGCTCGGGGGTCGTCCCCATGAGTGCGGAAGACGCCCAATGGCGCGAGCGCGCGGGGCGCCTGGGATGCGCGCTCGCTGCGCGCGCCGACGTCGTCGTGCGCATGACGTGCGGGATTCCCCAGGTCATCAAAGGAAACCTTGCCGATGCACCTCGAGGGACGCAGGGCGCGGGTGCGCTTTTGGAAGTCGTCTTCGTGCGCCATGGTGCCACGGCGGGCACGGAAGACCATCGCTACAGCGGGGCGGGCACCGACGAGCCCCTGTCGAGTGCGGGCGAGCGCGCCTTGCGCGACCTCGCGTGCGATCGTGACGTGTTCCGTGTTATCACGAGCGGCATGGCCCGCACCGACCAGACGGCGCGCATCCTCTTCCCGAACGCGGAGCTTATGGCGTGCCCCGGTCTGCGCGAGATGGATTTCGGCGACTTCGAGGGGCGAAGCGCCGCCGAGCTTAAAGAGGATGCGCGCTATCGCGCCTGGGTAGACTCCTGGTGCGAGACGCGCTGCCCGCATGGCGAGGGCAAGAGCGATTTCACCCGCCGCGTCATCGCGGCGTTTCGGGAGGCGTGCGAATCGGAGCGCGCCCAGGGGAGTGGGCGCGCCGTCTTCGTCGTTCACGCGGGTACCGTGAAAGCGCTGCTCTCCGAGCTAGCTGTCCCGAAAATGGGATACTTCGACGTGCATACCGAGCCGGGCGGCGCATGGGCCGCCACTTGGGATGGGCGCTGCCTTCGCGACGTTCGCCCCGCTTCGGGGGGCGATGCCCGGTGATGACGATTCTTGCCGTCGCCGCCGGGTTCGCGGCCGACCTTGCCTTCGGCGACCCGCGCTGGCTTCCCCATCCCGTCGTCGCCATGGGGCGC
>CAJJPN010000152.1:0-4810 GCA_905193635.1 Coriobacteriaceae bacterium | reverse complement strand
ACGAGCATACTCGTGGCCGCATTTGGTCGTGAGCATCCGTTCGTTGACGGAAAAATAGCAGCCTGCATTGCGTGCGCGGACAAGCTCGTCCGAGGTGCCGCTAAACCAGTGGAAGATGATAACGGGGGAGCTGGGGGTGTCCTCAAGAAGGCTGTGCGACTCCAAAATGTTCAAGATCGCTCCTGCCGCGCGAATGGCGTGAATGGACAGGACGCGCCCAGGAAGCGGGTACTGCGACAGCGTCTGGCAAAGCCGATCAAATGCCTGAGTTTGGATTCCCTCGGTGTCCGCGAAGCGCGGCGAGAAGTCGAGCCCAACTTCGCCGATATAGCGCTCCTGTGGGGCAATTTTGCAAAGCAGATCGATTTCGGCGGTACCGCATCGGCCGTCAGCCAGCCACCAAGGATGAAGCCCAATGCCGGCGATGATGCCTGGTTGGCGATGGGCGCGCTCGTTTGCGGCCGAAAAGTCACGTGGATCGACGCCGCAATCAAATAGGCCCAAGCCCAGTGCCGTCGCCTCATCGGCAACGGCGTCCGGGTGAGCCATTAAATCAAGATGGCAGTGTGCATCAATTAACTGGGGCTCCATCTCGGCGCGCTCCGTTAGTCCAGGCGCTGACCATCGGCGCGCACGCGCTCGGTGCCGCGCCCACTGATCTGGCGAATGACCTCGCCGGCAATCATCTGACCCATGATAGGCGGCATAAAGCTGGCGGTTCCGAGCTCGGTACGCTCGTGGATGTTGGAAGGATCGCGGGGCTGTGTCTTAATCGATTCCTCGCAGCTAAACAGTACATGTAGGCTCTTGATTCCGCGCTTCTTACATTCTTTGCGCATAATGCGGCTCATGGGGTCACGTACCGTATCGAAGATGTCGGCAAAGAGGAGGCACTCGGGATGGAGCTTGTTGGCCCCGCCCATGGAGCTAACCAAACGAATGTCGTGGTCCTGAGCATATTTGGCAATGGTGAGCTTGGCCGAGATGGTGTCGATGGCGTCGACGACGTAGTCGAGCTTGCCGTCCGTCTGCTCCAAAACGCTCGCGAAGAACTCGTCGATGCTGTCGCTCAGCAGGTATTCGGTGCGTTTGATAACGGTGGCCGCGGGATTGATATCGCGAATCATGGCTTCCATCACGTCCACCTTGCGCTTGCCGACGGTGCTGTGAAAGGCGATGGCCTGGCGATTGATATTGCTGGGCGCGATGATGTCCTTGTCCAGAATGACGAAATGACCGATGCCGCCGCGGGCGAGTGCCTCGCAGCAGTTGGAGCCCACGCCTCCGCAGCCGAGCACCAGCACCGTAGCATCGGCGAGCTTATCGAGTGCCTCGCGGCCCATGATGATCTCGAGCTTGGTGTCGCGTGTCTCGACGAGAGCGGCAGCGGTTTCGGTCATAGACATCCTCCGATGGGGAAGCGAATCGTGTTTTAGCTATTGTCATTATAGGTGTTATCGCGATTCCATTTGAGCCCTTGGGCTTGTTGAAATGGGATCGGGATTCGCATAAGATTGAAGCAGATGGCACCCGTTGCAGCGGGTTGGCCAACTCCCAAACACGTTTGTAGCGTGAGAAGTGGCCGTCTTCGCATTACGCGGGGGCGGCTATTTCATTCGACCTCCAATGTGGATGCCGAGCTCCACGGCCGCGATTACAAGCAATAACAACGTCAGGACATCGTCAATACTCATAGTCCATCTCCTTCTTGGGTAGAGGGAGCTGGCCCATCTGCTTCAACTTCCATTGTAGCTAAATACGAACGAATGTTCTATAGATGTTACTGTTTTAGATAATTAGACAAACATCTAAATATCGAGTATAGTGTGCGCGTCGAACGAAATACTGAGAGGAGGTCCTATGCCGGGAGAGGGTTTTAAGGCGCTGGCCGATCCTACGCGACGGCGCATTTTGGAACTACTGCGCGAGGGCAATTGTACGGCTGGAGAGCTTGCCGAGCATTTTGACATCAGCAAGCCGTCATTGAGCCATCACTTGGCGACGCTCAAAAACGCCGGGTTGGTGACCGACGAGCGCCATGGCCAAAACATCGTTTACAGCTTAAACACCACCGTCATGCAGGACTTGATTGGCTGGTTTATGGGCTTTACAAACACGGAAGGTGATAAGGATGAATAACGAAAACAAGGGCATTCACCCCACGGGGGTATCGTCGTGCGTGTGGATTGCGCTGGTCGTTCTGTGCGTCGCCAATGTCGTAGCGCACCTCATGGTGATGCCGAGCTTGCCTGCACAGATTCCCACGCACTGGGGCGCGAACGGCGCCGTCGACGGTTGGGGTCCTAGCTGGATGGCCTCCGCGCTCGGCGTGCTGCCTCTGGCGCTTCTCGCAATGTTTTACGTGGTGCCGCGCATCGATCCCAAAGGTGAGGCATATCGAACCTCGGGCAAGTTCTATCAGGGCTTCGTAATTGCTTTCACGGTATTCATGTGTGCCATAAGCTGGTTGGGTGAGCTTACGGTGTGGGGCATCGTGCCGGTGGTAGGAACGGTCAATTTGCTGGTATCAGGCGCTATCGGCTTGCTCTTTATTGGTATGGGCAACTACTTGCCGCGTGTGAAGCAGAACTATACGCTCGGTATCAAGACGCCCTGGGCGCTTGCCGATCCCGAGAACTGGCGGCGCACGCAGCGCTTTGGTGGTGCCTGCTTTATGGTGCTGGGTGTTGGCCTGATTGTGATGGGCGTGGCGGGCAGCTTGCTGTCGAGCGAAGTTGTCGCCGCGGTGATTGCTGTTCTGGCGCTTGGATCAGCCGGAGCTGCCTACGTCTATTCGTATCTGCTGTGGCGCAAATCGCAGCGAGCCGTTCGCTAAGGTTGCGGAAAACTAGCGTACGCAGTTCATAGTATGTTCCGGGGGACTTTTCCCAGGTAGTATTAGGGGGTGTGGGCAACCATGCCCCTTTTTCGTTACGTTTCAGAGCCGGTTTCCTCATTTCGTTTCCACTAAGGCGAATCAAGAATAGGGAAACAGCAGGTAGAAAGGACAAAACAGGCAAATGGCGGAGTTTATCTACCAGATGTATCAGGCTCGCAAGGCCCATGGCGACAAGGTGATCCTTGACGACGTGACCCTGAGCTTCTACCCCGGTGCCAAGATCGGCGTCGTGGGTCCTAACGGCATGGGTAAGTCGACCCTGCTCAAGATCATGGCCGGTATCGAGGAGGTCTCCAACGGCGATGCCAGGCTCACCCCCGGCTACACCGTGGGCATCCTGCAGCAGGAGCCGCCGCTCGACGACGACAAGACCGTCATCGAGAACGTGCGCATGGCATTTGGCGACATGATCGCCAAGGTCGATCGCTTCAACAAGATCGGCGAGGAGATGTGCGACCCGGATTGCGACATGGACGCCCTCATGGCCGAGATGGGAAAGCTCCAGGACGAGATCGACGCCGCCGACGGCTGGGATATCGATTCCAAGCTCGGCCAGGCCATGGACGCCCTGCAGCTGCCCGATTCCGACATGCCGGTCAACGTACTTTCCGGCGGCGAGCGCCGTCGCGTGGCCCTGTGCAAGCTGCTGCTCGAAGCTCCCGACCTGCTGCTGCTCGACGAGCCCACGAACCACCTGGACGCCGAGTCGATCCTGTGGCTCGAGCACTTCCTGCACAACTACCAGGGCGCGGTGCTTGCCGTCACGCACGATCGCTACTTCCTGGATAACGTTGCCGAGTGGATCTGCGAGGTCGACCGCGGTCACCTTTATCCCTACAAGGGCAACTACTCCACGTATCTGGAGACCAAGGCCGCCCGTATCGAGGCGCAGGGCAACCGCGACGCCAAGCTCGCCAAGCGCATGGAGGCCGAGATCGAGTGGGTACGCAGCTCGCCCAAGGCTCGCCAGGCAAAGAACAAGGCCCGTCTGGCTCGCTACGAGGAGATGGAGGCCGAGGCCCGCGCAAGCCAGAAGCTCGACTGGACCGACATCCGCATCCCCGTGGGCCCGCGTCTGGGCAACAAGGTGCTCGAGGCCCATCACCTGCACAAGGAATTCGATGGCCGCGTGCTCATCGATGACCTTTCGTTCACCCTGCCGCGCAACGGCATTGTGGGCGTTATCGGCCCCAACGGTGTCGGTAAGACCACGCTGTTCAAGACGATTGTGGGCCTGGAGCCGCTGACTTCGGGCGAGCTCGAGGTGGGCGAGACCGTCAAGATCTCCTATGTCGATCAGAACCGTTCTGGCATCGACCCCGACAAGAACCTGTGGGAGGTCGTCTCGGATGGCCTGGACCACATGATGGTCGGCGAGACCGAGGTCCCCAGCCGCGCGTACGTGGCGAGCTTTGGCTTTAAGGGCCAGGACCAGCAGAAGCGCGCTGGCGTACTCTCCGGTGGCGAGCGCAACCGTCTGAACCTGGCGCTCACGCTCAAGCAGGGCGGCAACCTGCTGCTCCTCGACGAGCCCACGAACGACCTCGACGTCGAGACACTGTCCTCGCTCGAGGCGGCGCTGCTCGAGTTCCCGGGCTGCTCGGTGGTCATTAGCCACGATCGTATGTTCCTGGACCGCGTCGCCACGCACATTCTGGCGTGGGAGGGCACCGACGAGAATCCGGGCAACTGGTATTGGTTCGAGGGCAACTTTGAGGCCTATCAGGCCAACCGTATCGAGCGCCTGGGTGAGGACGCAGCCCAGCCGCATCGTATTCACCGCAAGCTGACGCGCGACTAGATCGTTACGCGGTTTTCCAAACCGCGTAACTGCTCGACGCTGCGCGGGCACCAGAGCGACAACTTGTCATTCAAAGAGGGCGGCATGACCAGAAGGTCAATGCCGCCCTC
>CAJJPN010000151.1:0-4870 GCA_905193635.1 Coriobacteriaceae bacterium | reverse complement strand
GCCCGTATAACCAATTAAATTGGCCTCGAGATGCGCAGATGCCGCATCGTCAGCATACGTCGGCGGCAGTCCGACGTTAACGGCAGCGGGCCACACGATGTCGTTGACCAGCACCAGGCCCTCATACACGCCATCGGCAGGCACCTGAATGCCGTCGGGAACATGTAGGTTTGCCGTGGGAAAGCCCATGCCAGAACCCTCGTGACGGCCGCGAATAACACCGCCGCGCACCATATACGGGCGGCCGAGTAACTCAGCAGCAAGCTCCACATGGCCCTGTCCCAGCTCATGACGAATGCGGGTGGCGCAAATGGCCTCACCGCCCTCGCAAAGCAAGTCGTGCCCGTATACGTCAACGCCGCGCTCGGCACCCCAGGCGCGCATCTCGGCAACACCAGAAGCACCGCCACGACCCAGCCTAAAGTCGCTGCCAACGCGAATCGATCGAATGTCGACCAGACGCGACACCAGCGAGAGAAAATCAACATGGTCAAGCGCCGCAACCTCAGGCGTAAAGGGAACGGCCACCACCGCATCGACCCCGGTTTGAGCCAGGGCATGCAGACGGTCGGCCGTCGTCATCAATTTTTGAGCGGGCGAAGGGCTCACCACGACGTCAGGGTCGGGATCGAAGGTAACCACGACCGCCTTACAGCCATGGGCACGGGCGTCACGGACAAGCGCCGCAATGAGCTCCTGGTGTCCACGGTGCACGCCATCGAACACGCCGATGGCAATCGATGCAGCACCCAGGTGCTCACACTTATCAAACGCATCGGCAGTGACGATGCGAGCCTCGTCCGACTCGCCCGCGAAAAAAATACGCGCGAGCTCGTGAGCGGACAACATCATCGAACACCGCCGATTGCCTGCGGAAACACGTGCTCCATGACAAAGCGGCCACTCTCAATGCGGGCAAGCGCCTTGAGTCCCCCATCGAGCACCAACGCAAAAGGCGCCTTCGCGGAATCGAAATCGGCAAGCGCACGCTCAACGGGAATGCGTCGGCCGTAGAGCAGGTCGTCGGCAAGATTGCCCGGCAAGTCAACACGCGTGGCGCCCAAGGCCGCAATGGGATCCAGGGCAAAGCCAGCCGCGGACTCGGGAGAAAGCTCCTCGACCGCATGACAAGCGCCAATGGAAACAACACCGGAGGCCGTGCGGCGCAGCGCGGAAATGTGCGCGGCGCTCTCGCAGGCGCGGCCCAAATCGCGAGCGAGCGCACGGATATAGGTACCCTTGCTCACTGAGAACGCCACGGTCCACACACACGTATCACCTTCGCCTCCCACGGCGATCAGGTCGGCGGCATAGACCTCGACGGGGCGCGGAGGTAGGTCCACCGCATTGCCCTCGCGAGCAGACTTGTAGGCGCGAACGCCATTGACCGAGATAGCCGAAAACGCCGGCGGCACCTGCATCTGCGGACCCAGCATAGCGGCCAAGCGCTCACGGGCATAGGCAGGATCGCGGAGCTCGTTGGCAACAGCCACCGTGCGGACCGCCTCGCCCTCCGCATCATCGGTATTGGTCTCGGCGCCAAACGAGATGTCGGCGACATAGCTTTTGGTATCGAGCGTGAGCATGCCCAGCAGACGGGTGGCCTGGCCCACACCCACCACCATGACACCCGATGCCATGGGGTCGAGCGTGCCGGCATGGCCGACGCGTCGCTCATGGAGGGCGCGCCGGCATTGCGAAACCACATCGTGGGACGTGCAGCCCACCGGCTTATCGACGGCGAGCAGCATATTCAGTTGAGAAGGCGTACGACGAGCCATGTACCATCCAAAAAGTTAAAGCTCGACGGTCACCGAAGCGGGATCCTCCCCTACCAGTTCGGCCAGCATGGGAAGTGCCACGGTGAGCGTCTCGAGAATCGTTCCGTTGTTGGAGAAACCGGCGGCAGCAGGATGTCCGCCTCCGCCAAAGGCAGCAGCGATCTCGGACACGTTGAGGTCACCCTTGGAGCGCAGGTTGCCGCGCACCTTGGTATCGCCCTCAATGCCCTTCAGGAACAGGCAGACCTCGACGCCCATCACCGAGCGCACCACGTCAACCAGACCGTCGCACTCATCCGAGGTGACACCGCACGCCTCAAGGTCACTCTGGTACGCGTAGCTATACGCGACGCGCCCGTGGGCCACCGTCTTAATGCGGCCCATAACGATGGACTTGAGGTGCAAAAACTCAACGCGCATGCTCTGGTAGACCTCGAGTGCCACACGCGCCGGATCGGCACCGTGGGCAACCAGACGCGAGGCTGCATGGAACGCGGCTGCATCGGCGTTTTGGTACTGAAAACGGCCGGTATCGGTAACCAAACCACACAGCAGGCAGGTCGCAACGCCATCACGTGCGACAATGCCGCAATTGTCCAAGAAGCGGTCGATGATCATGGCGCAGGCTGCAGCTTCGACGCGCCTCAGGCTGAGCTCGGCAAACTCCTCGCGCGCCGGATGGTGATCGAAGCACACCACATGCTTGGAGCGACGAAGCACCTCGGCGGAATTATTGAGACGCTCGACGACCGGCACGTCCACCGAGATGAACAGGTCCGGATTGCCGGTATACGCAGATGCCGGTACCAGGCGATCGGAGCCTTCCATAAAGCGGTAGATGCGCGGAACCGGATCATCGTCTGCCAGCAGCAGGGCAATGTCCTTGTTAGGGAAAAACTTCATAAGCGAGAGGCCCAGACCCAACACGGAGCCCAGGGCGTCGCCATCGGGAGAAGTGTGTCCCGAAATCGCAATGGAGGACGCACCCTCGATGAGCTCGAGGATGTGTCGCTGAATATCTGCAGACTCGCACGAGGCGAGGTCGGCGGAATTAGTCATCTAAAGCTGCCTCCTGGGCGGCATCCGCTATCGGATAGCCGTCCTCGTCCTTTTCGATCGCAAGCGTGGCGGGAACGTTTTCCAGCGCACGCGTGATGCGCTCGGCCTCATCGGTCGAGCGATCGATGCGAAAATCGAGCTCGGGCGTGACGCGCCAATCGAGCGAGCGGGCCAACAGGCTACGGATGCGGCCCTTGGCGCTGGCGAGCGCCTCCATGACCTCGTCGTAGCGGCTCGCGTCGCACGACACGTACACGCGCGCGAACGAACGGTCCACCGCGACCTCGACCGCGGTCAAAGTAACCAGGTCGAGACGCGGATCGGAAACCTCAAAGAGCAGGATATAACCGAGCTTCTCGCGAAGCTGCTCGCCCAAACGGCGGGTTGCCTGCGTTTGCTTCATAGCGCTACCCCCTACTCGGTACGGGCAACCTGATCGATGCGGTAGCCCTCAATGGTGTCGCCAGGCTTGATGTCCTGGAAGTTCTCCAGGCCAATACCGCCCTCGGAGCCGCTCTTAAGGCTCTTGGCCTCGTCCTTGTAGTGGCGCATCGAGGCGATTTTACCGTTGAAGACCACGATACCGTCGCGCACCAGGCGCACGGAATCGGTCGCGGCGATCTCGCCCTCTTCGACGCGGACACCGGCGGCGATACCGACCTTGGGCACCTTGAAGATGTCCAGAACGGTCGCGGTGCCCGTGGAAACCTCGACCTCGGTGGGCTTGAGCATGCCGATACGGGCTGCGTCGAGGTCCTCGAGGCACTTGTAGATGACGTCGTAGCAACGGATCTCGACGCCCTCGCGCTCGGCGGCGGAGCGGGCCTTGCCGTCGGGACGGACGCCAAAGCCGATGATGATGGCGTTGGAGGCGTCGGCCAGAACGACGTCGGTCTCGTTGATGGCGCCAACGGCGGAGTGGATCGTGTTGATGCGCACCTCGGACTGGTCCATCTTGTCGAGGGAGTCCTGAAGGGCCTCGATAGAACCCTGGACGTCGGCCTTGATGATCAGGTTGAGTTCCTTGACCTCGGCGTCGGCGATGGTCTCAAAGAGGTTCTCGAGCGTCACATGCTTCACGCGGCTCTGCTCCTCGATGCGGGCCTTGAGCGAACGCTCGTCGGCCAGGGCGCGAGCCTCGCGCTCGTCCTCGAACACGCGGAACTCATCGCCGGCGTTGGGGACGGACTGCAGGCCCAGGATCTCGACGGCGTCGGAGGGACCGGCCTCGGTGACGGCGTTGCCCTTGGGGTCGAGCATGGCGCGGACGCGGCCGTAGGTAAGGCCGGCGACCAGCGTATCGCCCACGTGCAGAGTACCGCGGGTCACGAGCACCGTGGCAACCGAGCCGCGGCCCTTGTCGAGCTTAGCCTCGAGGACGTTGCCCGAAGCGAACGTATCGGGGTTGGCCTTGAGCTCGAGCACGTCGGCCTGGAGTAGGACGGTCTCGAGCAGGTCGTCGATACCGATCTTCTGCTTGGCCGAGATATTGACGAACATGTTCTGTCCGCCCCACTCCTCGGGGATGATGCCGTACTCGGTGAGCTCCTGGCGCACGCGGTCGGGGTTGGCACCCGGCTTATCGATCTTGTTGACGGCGACGACAATGGGAACACCGGCGGCCTTGGCGTGGTTGATCGACTCGATGGTCTGGGGCATGACGCCGTCGTCGGCAGCCACGATCAGAATGACGATGTCGGTCACCTTGGCGCCGCGGGCACGCATGGCCGTAAAGGTGGCATGGCCCGGGGTATCGATGAAGGTGATCTTGCGGTCGTTGATCATGACCTGCGAAGCGCCGATGGCCTGCGTAATGCCGCCCGCCTCGCCGGCAGCAACGCCGGTGTGACGGATAGCGTCGAGGAGGCTCGTCTTGCCGTGGTCGACGTGGCCCATGACGGTGACGACCGGGGCGCGCGGCTTAAGGTCGGCGGGATCGTCGTAGAACGAGAAGGTATTCTCCTCCTCGGGGGTAATGATCTTGATCTGACGACCCAGGTCGTCGGCAACGAGCTCGACAAGGTCATCGG
>CAJJPN010000150.1:0-4938 GCA_905193635.1 Coriobacteriaceae bacterium | reverse complement strand
ATCCCAAGCGCGCCGGCCGTCGTTTTCTGTTGCCGCAGTTTACTCGGCGAGCTGCTTTAGCACATCACAGGCGATCTCGACGGCATCGTCGATGCAGCCGGGGCAGCTGCGGAGCGGACCCTTATCCGATCCGACGCCCTTGAGCGTGCCGCAGACGGTCGTCGTGTTCTTCTCGCCAAAACGTTTGGCGATCTCGCGCGACAGTTTGTAGGTCTGGCCCTTGGTCTTGGGGTTTTCCATGCAGTCGCTCATCACGAAGCCCATGATGGCCACGGCGCCCGAGATGGCGCCGCAGGTTTCGGTCATGCCGCCCATGCCGGCGCCAAAGCCCTCGGTGAGGGTAAAGGCAATCTGGGGATCGAGGCCGACGGCTGGTGCGAGCGTACAGGCGACGGCCTGGGCACAGTTAAAGCCACGGGTGTGGTATTCGGCAGCCTGAGCCTGGCAGGCGGTGGTGTCGAGCTGGGTCGTATCGATGTGCTTCATCGTTGTCTCCTTGTTTGTGGTGTACCCGCCTATGGTACCCTTGCCGACGCATTCGTTCATCGAGAGCTTTATGCATACCTCACCGTTTTTCTGTCGGACAAATACTAAAGATGTGGGGCGAATGAGCCCGATGCTTCTGTCCAATAACCTACCTTGCGGATGGGTTGAGAGGGGTGCGGGGTAGCGGTATCGTGAACCGAATGAAATGTAACCCAGGCAAGGGAGCTAAATATGAGCGAGCAGACCATCGGTACCACGTGTGTTCAGGGCGGCTATCGCCCGGGCGATGCGGAGCCGCGCCAGGTGCCCATCTACCAGTCCACCACGTGGAAGTACGACACGTCCGAGCACATGGGCAAGCTGTTTGACCTGGAGGAGTCGGGCTACTTCTACAGCCGCCTGCAGAACCCCACGTGCGATCTGGTCGCTGCCAAGATCTGCGAGATGGAGGGCGGCACTGCCGCGATGCTCACGAGCTCGGGCATGGCTGCGAACTTCCTCGCGATCTTTAACGTGGCCGGTGCCGGCGATCACGTGGTCGCAAGCTCTGCCATCTACGGCGGTACCTACAACCTGCTCGCCCACACCATGGGTCGTATGGGTGTCACCTGCACCTTTGTTGCCCCCGACTGCACCGACGAGGAGCTCGAGGCAGCCTTCCGGCCCAACACCAAGCTCGTCTTTGGCGAGACGATCGCTAATCCCGCCCTCGCCGTGCTCGATATTGAGCGCTTTGCCAAGGCCGCGCATGACCACGGCGTGCCGCTGATGGTCGACAACACCTTCCCGACGCCCGTGATGTGCCGTCCCTTTGAGTGGGACGCCGACATCGTTACGCACTCCACCACCAAGTACATGGACGGTCACGCGGCCTACCTGGGCGGTGTGATTGTCGATCACGGTCAGTTTGACTGGATGGCCCATGCTGACAAGTTTCCGGGTCTCACCACGCCCGATGAGAGCTACCATGGCGTGACCTATGCCGAGAAGTTCGGTCGCGAGGGTGCCTTCATCACCAAGGCTACCGCGCAGCTCATGCGTGACCTTGGCCCCATGCAGAACCCGCAGGCGGCCTTCTTCCTGAACAGCTCGCTCGAGAGCCTGCATGTGCGCATGCCGCGTCATTGTGAGAACGGCCTGGCCGTTGCCAAGTTCCTGCAGAGCCATCCCAAGGTACGCTTTGTGAGCTATCCGGGCCTGGAGGGCGATAAGTACTATGACCTGGCTCAGAAGTACATGCCCAACGGTACTTGTGGCGTCGTGAGCTTTGGCTTTAACGGTGGTCGCGCGGCGGCCGAGACCTTTATGAAGAGCCTCAAGCTCGCCCAGATCGCCACGCATGTGGCCGACGCCCGCACTTGCTGCCTGCATCCTGCTAACGCCACGCATCGTCAGATGAACGATGAGGAGCTCATCGCCTGTGGCATCTCCGCCGACATGGTGCGCCTGTCGTGCGGCCTCGAGGACACGGCCGATCTGATTGCCGACCTTGAGCAGGCGCTCGAGCAGTGCTAGGCTAGCGTTCGCATAAGTCGCCGATGCCGACAGGGGGCTTCGGTGACCTTTACGTTCCGATTCCGTAGGCGGGACCCCAATCGCGGCTGTTTACAGGCGATTGGGGCCCCGTTTTTTTGCGTTGGGCCACTCGAAAGGATGGATATGGAGAAAACCGCAGAGCAGCTGCGCCGCGAGCACATCGCCCTAGAGGGCGACACCCATGGCAAGAACAAATGGGCGATTCTGTTTACCGTGCTCATCATGACGTTTATGGCGTGTCTGGATTCGACCGTCGTGACCGTGGCGCTGCCCGTGATGCAAAAGGAGCTGGGCGTGGGCCTCGATCGCATTCAGCTGGTGAGCTCGGTGTATCTGCTTGCGACGTGCGTGGCCATGTTGCCGTTTGGTCGTTTGGGCGACGTGCGCGGCAAAGTGGGCGTGTTCCAGCTGGGTGTCATCGTTTTTACGCTCGGCTCGCTGCTGTGTGGCCTTTCGGCCTCGCTCGAGGTTCTTATTCTGGCGCGCATCGTTCAGGGCGTCGGTTGCGCAGCGGCCATGGCAAACAACATGGGCATCATCACCGAGTCGTTTCCAGCGCGCGAGCGCGGCCGTGCCATGGGCATCCTTGCGACCTTCGTGGCCCTCGGCATGATGTGTGGTCCTGTGCTTGGCGGCATGCTGGTGGCGAGCTTTCCCTGGGAGAGCATCTTCCTCATCAACCTGCCCATTGGCGTTATCTCGTTTATCGTGGGGCTCTACACGTTGCCGCATGTTAAGCCGGAGGCCGGCGAGCGCCCCATGTCCCTGATCGAGGCCGCTCGTCGCTGCTTTGCAAATTCGGCCTTCACCGTCAACCTTGCCTGCATGCTCATCGTATTCGTTGGCATTGGCGCATCCGAGTTTATCCTGCCGTTCTATTTTCAGGACGCCCATGGCTTTGGTTCCGACATTTCCGGACTGCTCTTTTTGGCGCTTCCGATGGTGAATGCTTTTATCGGCCCGCTTTCGGGCACGATATCCGATCGTATTGGTTGCGAGGGCCCCACGGCGGTCGGCCTGGGTGTGTACGTATGCGGTCTCTTTGCGGTAAGCACGCTCGACGAGCACTCCTCCATCCCTGTGATCGTGTGCTGTGTCGCGTTTATGTCGTGCGGCACGTCGATTTTCCAGAGTCCCAACAACTCGCTGTATATGGGCTCGGCTCCGCGCGAGGCACTCGGTTTTGCGGGCAGCTTGGGCAGTTTGGCGCGCTATGCCGGCATGGCAGTGGGCATTACGGCGGCGTCGCATATCCTGTATGGGCAGATGAGCGTGGCGATGGGCGAGGCCGTGACCAGTTTCGTTGCAGGCCGTTCGGATGTGTTCTTATTTGGCTTTCGCTCGGTGTTCTACGTGCTCATGGCTGTGGCCGCTGTGGGCTTTGCGCTCGCCATGGTGCGTTTGGTGAAGATGCGCGCCCGCCATTAGCGTGTTGGGAGGCTGCCTGCCACGTATTCGCGCCGTCCCAAAAAGACTGGTTTGTGGTGCGATGTGGCTTGTGGGACGGGCGGGGGTCGGTCCGTGGTAGACTATCGAACAACGTTTATTAATCGCGCGGTATCGTTGCCGCGAGAAGGGGTTGCGCCATGCAGGAGCTTGAGGATCGTATTCGCCATGACGGCATCGTAAAGGCCGGTAACGTCCTTAAGGTTGATGCCTTCCTCAACCACCAGTGCGACGTTGAGCTGTTCGACCATATGGGCGCCGAGTGGGCCCGTCAGTTCAAGGATGTCGAGATCAACAAGATCCTGACGATCGAGGCCTCGGGCATTGGCATGGCTTGCATTGCCGCTCAGCACTTTGGCGGCGTGCCGGTGGTCTTTGCCAAGAAGGCACAGTCCATCAACCTCGACGGCGAGCAGTACGCTACGACCATCTACTCCTTTACCAAGCAGAAGGAGTACCCCGTCATCGTGGGCAAGCGCTTCCTTTCCGAGGGCGATAAGGTCCTGATTATCGACGACTTCCTGGCCAACGGCTGTGCGCTCGAGGGTCTTATCAAGATCTGCGAGGCTGCGGGTGCCGAGGTGTCCGGCATTGGCATTGCGGTGGAGAAGGGCTTCCAGGGCGGTGGCGATAAGCTCCGCGAGCGCGGCTTCCGCGTTGAGAGCCTGGCCCGTATCGCCGATATGGACTGCGATAACGGCGAGATCACCTTCGCCTAAGCGCGCGACACAAGCGATTGGTATGCGATGTGACAAAGGGACTGTCCCTTTGTCACATTTTTTGTATGAGGGGAGGTGTTGATATGGACGAGAACAAGATGGGATGGCGCGAGTATACGCGCTATGCCGAGATGTCGGCCGAGGAGCTGGCGCGTGATTGCGAGGTCCAGGTGTTTCGCGCGACGGGTCCGGGCGGCCAGGGCGTGAACACGACGGACTCGGCGGTGCGCATGAAGCATATCCCTTCGGGGATTACCGTGACGGCGCGCGAGAGCCGCAGCCAGTTCCAGAATCGCGCGAGCTGCCTGCGCAAACTACGCGCCGAGCTCGAGCGTCGCGGGCGTCCACCGCGCCGACGCGTAAAGACCAAGGTGCCCCAGCGCTCCCGCCAGCGTAGACTCAACGACAAGCACTTCAACGCCATCAAAAAGGCCAACCGCCGCAAGCCGAGCAGTGACGAGTAGTCGATTGCCCCGCTGGCCTTGCTAGCGGGTAGGGTGCCAAACTTGGAGGGCGCTGCCGAGGACGTCGACCTCGATGCGCGAGGCGTCAACGGGCTCGCCGTCGGCCTGGATGGGGTAGTCGGGCTCCTCAAAAGTTAGCTCGGCATGGCGGCAGCGGCGCATGCGAACCGGTGGCAACTTGGTATGGTGGCCGTCCTTGGCCGAAAGGAACATAGGCAGGGCTACCGCGCGAGGGACGGGGCCGCAGGCGTAGCAGACGTCGAGCATGCCGTCGCAGAGGTCGGCAT
>CAJJPN010000149.1:0-4949 GCA_905193635.1 Coriobacteriaceae bacterium | reverse complement strand
CCGGATTGGTTGTCTGAATAAAAGAAAGTGAAGGCCCCTTTCGGGGCCTTCTTTTTTAGAGGAATTCGCCGACTCGGTGGACTTCGGGTTCGAGGTCTACGTCGAATTGGTCTTTGACGGTTGTTTGGATGTGGCGGATGAGTTCGTCGACATCGGCGGCGGTGGCGTGGTCGGCGTTGACGATGAAGCCGCAGTGCTTTTCGCTCACCTGCGCGCCGCCGATGGCGTGTCCTCGCAGGCCGGCGTCCATGATGAGCTTGCCGGCAAAGTAGCCCTCGGGGCGCTTGAAGGTGGAGCCGGCACTCGGCATGTCGAGCGGCTGCTTGTCCTCGCGGCGCTGGCGGTAGTCGTCCATGTCGGCCTTGATCATCGCGGCGTTGCCCGGGGCGAGATTGAAAGTGGCCGAAAGCACGACGAAACCGTCGTCGGCAATGCGGCTCTTGCGATAGCCCAGGTTGAGCTCATCGACATCGAACTCAATAATGCTGCCGCTACCGCGGGTGCCGTCGTCGAGCATGCGGGCGGGCTTGTAGACGCGCACGGACTCCAGCACATCGGCCATGCAAGCGCCGTATGCTCCGGCGTTCATGTAGCAGGCACCGCCGACCGATCCGGGAATGCCCGAGATGGGCTCCATGCCGGTAAGGCCGGCCTCGGCTGCCGCGGCTGCGACATCGGAAAGCAAGGCGCCGGCTGCCGCCGTGACGTGCGTGCCGTCGACCGTAATGTCGGAGAGGCCCTCGCCCAGCGCTACGACGACGCCGCGGATGCCCTTGTCGCCGACGAGCAAGTCGGAGCCGTTGCCCACGATGGTGAGTGGTAGATTGCAGCGATAGCAGGTATCGAGCGTGGCGACGAGGCCCTGCTCAGTATCGGGCGTGACAAAGACGTCGGCCGGACCGCCGATCTTAAACGTGGTGTGCTCGCGCATGGGCTCGCTCATCAGCACGTTGTCCTCGCCGGCAACGCCAGCGAGCGCGCACAGCAGGTCCTCGTTAAAAAAATCGTTCTCGTGCATACGAATATCCGCCTTTTGGTGGTCGTTGTCATCAATCGATTGCAATATACCCCACCCGGACGGATTTGGTGCGCTGGCGGCGATAAAACAGCCGTCCACCGGATTGGTAAAGTGTTTATCACCGAGGTAGAGGGGTAGTCGCTATACTTTCAAGAGATTGCGCGTAAACCCGGAAGGAGCGAGATGGGCAACAAAGTTACTCTCAAGCAGATTGCCCAGGAGGTGGGGCTTTCCCCCTCGTCGGTCTCGCTTGTTCTCAACAATCGGCCTTGTCGTATCTCGGAAGAAAACCGCAAGCGCATCAAAGAGGTCGCGGCGCGCAACCATTATGTTCCCAACCAGATCGCGCGCAGCCTGGTCATGCGCGAGTCACGCACGCTGGGCCTTATCGTTCCCAACATCGAGAGCCGCTTTTTTGCCTCGCTCGCTGGCAGCCTGGAAAAGCGCTGCCGCGAGGACGGCTACGCGCTCTTTATTACCAGCTCGGGTGGAAGTGCCGAGGACGATCTGGAGCTCCTGCGCCAGCTGGTGACGCGCGGCGTCGATGGCGTCTTTTTGGTGGTGGGTGACGAGTTTTCCGACGACCGCGCCCTGCGCGAAGAAGTCAGCCATCTGCCCATCCCGGCTGTAATGGTTGACCGTGCCATTGAGGGACTCGAATGCGACAAGGTGATGTTCGACCACGAAATGGGCGGCTACATGGCTACCCGCTATCTAATCGAGCAGGGCCACCGTCGTATTGCCTGCTTGGTTAATGCGCGCCGTTCCAATACGGGTCGTAAGCGTCTTGCCGGCTATGAGCGCGCGCTGCGCGAGGTTGGCCTGCCGATCGACGCACGTTTGGAGTTTGAGAGCGAGTACTACATTCCGAGTGCCTACGAGGCCTCGGAGGCGGTGCTCGCAACCGATGCCACTGCTGTGTTCGCAAGCTCGGACAACATTGCGCTGGGTCTGCTCAAGCGCCTGCATGAGATGGGTAAGAGCATCCCGGGCGATATCTCGGTGGTGAGCTATGATAACTCGGCGGCCGACGTTCTCTTTGAGCCGGCGCTGACCGCGATTGAGCAGGATCCTGGTGTCCTTGCCGAGCATGCTTTTGGCTGCATGTCCAAGCGTCTTGCCGGTAGGGGCGGTAGGCGTGCCGAAGAGGTCGTTCTGGAGCCGGCGCTTATCGTTAAGGACAGTGTGCTCGAGCTTACTAAACACAACTAAACACGTTTACCAATTCATGCAGATTGAATGTGGAGTACCTGTGACAGATAATGCCGCAGGTGAATGTCGCGTTTTGCCAATCGATGGGATCGATAAAGATGATAAAACGTTTTTTCACCATGATAAAACGTTTTAGCAAATATACTAGTCCCAACGAAAGGTTGCCGTATCGGAAGGCGACCGCGCAGCGAAGGGACATAAACAATGGCTAAAACACTGGGAACGCCGTGGCAAAAACTGGGACATGAGGTTCCCGCTTCCGAGCTCGAGGGTGTCGACCTGTACTGGCGCGCTTCGAACTACCTGTCCGTCGGCCAGATTTACCTTCGCTCCAACCCGCTGATGCGCGCCGACTTTGTCGACGAGAAGACCGGCGAGACGCGCGATTTTGGTCGTCCGGACGTCAAGCATCGCCTGGTCGGTCACTGGGGCACCACGCCCGGCATCAACTTCCTGTTCGGCCACGTCAACCGCCTTATTGCCGACCACAACCAGAACGCCATCTTCCTGATGGGCCCGGGCCACGGTGGTCCCGCCGGCACCGCCCAGTCGCTGCTCGATGGCACCTACCGTGAGATCCGCCCCGACATCACCAATGATGAGGCCGGCCTGCAGAAGTTCTTCCGCCAGTTCTCCTATCCCGGCGGCATCCCGAGCCACTTTGCGCCCGAGACGCCCGGCTCCATCCACGAGGGCGGCGAGCTCGGCTACACGCTCAGCCACGCCTACGGCGCCGTCATGGACAACCCGAGCCTGCTGGCCGTGGCCGTGGTGGGCGACGGCGAGTCCGAGACCGGTCCGCTTGCGACCTCTTGGCAGTCCAACAAGCTCGTGAACCCGGCAACCGACGGTATCGTCCTGCCGATCCTGCACCTCAACGGCTACAAGATCGCCAACCCCACCATCCTCGCCCGCGTGTCCGACGAGGAGCTCACCAAGTTCTTTGAGGGTATGGGCTACAAGCCGCACTTCTTTGTCGCTGGCTTTGACGACGAGAGTCACGCGAGCATCCATGAGCGTTTCGCCGCCCTGTTTGAGCAGGTCTTTGACGAGATTTGCGACATCAAGGCCACCGCTCAGGCCCAGGCAGCCGCGGGCGAGACCGTGGTCCGCCCGGCCTATCCCATGATCGTGTTCCGTACGCCCAAGGGCTGGACTTGCCCCAAGCACATCGACGGCAAGAAGACCGAGGACTCCTGGCGCGCGCATCAGGTGCCGCTGGCGAGCGCCAAGGACACCCACGAGCACTTCCGCGTGCTACGCGAGTGGCTGCGCTCCTACAGGCCCGAGGAACTCTTTACGCCCGAGGGCCAGGTGCGCCCCGAGGTGACGGCCTTTATGCCGACCGGCGAGCTGCGCATCGGCGCCAACCCCAATGCAAACGGCGGCAAGGTGCGCCGCGAGCTCGAACTGCCCGATATCCACGCCCACGAGATCCCCGTCGCCGAGAAGGGTCACGGCTGGGGCTCCACCGAGGCCGCCCGCGTCTTTGGCGAGTACACTGCCGACGTCCTGGCCAAGAACATGGACGACTTCCGCATCTTCGGTCCCGACGAGACCGCGTCTAACCGCCTGCAGGCTGCCTACAAGGTGACCAAGAAGCAGTGGGATGCCGGCTTCTACGAGGACGAGGCCAACGACGAGCTGCTGGCAGGCTCCGGTAAGGTTGTCGAGCAGCTTTCCGAGCACCAGTGCGAGGGCTTCCTCGAGGCCTACGTGCTCACCGGCCGCTCCGGCGTGTGGAGCTCCTACGAGAGCTTTGTCCATGTGGTCGACTCCATGGTCAACCAGCACTGCAAGTGGCTCGAGGCTACCAAGCGCGAGATTCCGTGGCGTGCTCCCATTAGCGGCCTTAACATTTTGCTGTCGAGCCATGTCTGGCGCCAGGACCACAACGGATTCTCGCACCAGGACCCCGGCTTTATCGACCTGCTGCTCAACAAGGCCAACGACACGCACATCGTGAATGCCTACTATCCGGCCGACGCTAACATGGCCCTTGCCGTGGCCGAGCGCGTCTACCAGTCCACCGACTGCGTCAACGCCATCTTCTGCGGCAAGCAGCCCGCCCCGACCTTCCAGACGGTCGACGAGGCAAAGGCCGAGCTCGCCGAGGGCGTCGCGACCTGGAAGTGGGCATCGACCGCTGGCTCACTCGCCGAGGCCGACGTCGTGGTTGCGACCTGCGGTGACGTGCCGACGCTCGAGGCTCTGGCCGCAACCGATATGCTGCGCGAGCTAGGCATTAAGGTGTGGTTCGTCAACGTGGTTGATCTGCTCAAGATCCAGAACGTCTGCGAGAACGACCAGGCCATCAGCGATGAACGCTGGGCTGAGCTGTTCGGCTGCGGCGAGAAGCCCGTGCTCTTCGCATTCCACGCCTATGCCGGCACGATCCGCCGTCTGATTTGGAACCGTCCCGGCCACGACGCCTTCCGCGTCCACGGTTACGAGGAGAAGGGCTCCACGACCACGCCGTTCGACATGCTGCGTCTGAACAACATGGACCGCTGGGCCCTGGCCGCCGACGTGCTGCGCATGGTCGACGCCGACAAGTTTGCAGAGCAGATTGACGAGTGGGAGGCATTCCGCACCGAGGCCTTTGAGTTCGCGTGCAACGAGGGCTTCGATCACCCGGCCTTTACCGACTGGGTCTGGCCCGACGCCGCTGCCGCAACGGCAGCCGACGGCACGCTCTCCGCAACCCAAATGACCGCAG
>CAJJPN010000148.1:0-5028 GCA_905193635.1 Coriobacteriaceae bacterium | reverse complement strand
GGTCATGCCGCCGCAGTTGAAAGGCAGATTGCCGCTCTGGCGGGTTTGCAGCGTCGAGCCGTTACGCGGGTTGGTAAACCCGCGTAACTAAACCCGCTCTGCGATCTCGTGGATGAGGTAGTCGGTCTTTTCCCAGCCTAGGCACGGGTCGGTGATCGACTTACCAAAGACGCCGCCGTCGACCGGCTGGTTGCCATCCTCCAGGTAGGACTCGATCATAAAGCCCTTGACCAGCTTGGAGATGGACTCGTTGCGGCGGCAGCTGTCGAGCACCTCCTTGCAAATACGATACTGCTCAAGCGGTCGCTTGCCCGAGTTGTCGTGGTTGCAGTCGATGACCGCCGCTGGGTTGGCGTAGCCGGCGTGCTCGGTGTAGCGCTCGGCCAGGCGCTCGAGGTGCTCGTAGTGGTAGTTGGGGTAGGTGCGCCCATCGAGGCCGATGTAGCCACGCATAACGGCGTGCGCGAGCGGGTTGCCATCGCACTCGACCTCCCAGTTGCGGAAGATAAAGCTCTGGTGCGCCTGGGCGGCGTAAATGGAGTTGAGCATAACGGTGGTAGAGCCGGCAGTGGGATTCTTCATGCCGACGGGTACCGAAATGCCGCTCGACACCAGGCGATGCTCCTGGTTTTCGACCGAGCGTGCGCCCACGGCAACGTAGCTCAGCAGGTCGACGAGGTACTGGTAGTTCGACGGGTAGAGCATCTCATCGGCGGTAAAGAAGCCGGTCTCCTCGATGACACGCAGGTGCATGTGGCGGATGGCCTTAACGCCTTCGAGCAGGTCATCGGGCGCCTCGGGGTCGGGGTTGTGCAGCAGGCCCTTGTAGCCGGTGCCCTTGGTGCGCGGCTTGTTGGTGTAAACACGCGGGATGATGATGAGCTTGTCCTTGACCTCCTCGGCGGTTTTGGCCAGGCGGTTCATGTACTCAAGTACCGAGTCCTCGCGGTCGGCAGAGCACGGGCCGATGATGAGCACCTTACGTGCGTCCTCGCCGGTAAAGACCTTGGCGACTTCGGCATCGAATGCCTGCTTCTTGGCGGTAAGCTCTGCGGAAAGCGGCATTTCCTCGCGGATCTCCATGGGGATCGGCAACCTGCGTTTGAATTCCATGGCCATGCGGGGCCTCCTTTATCAATTAACAGCAACAATTGGCGAATTCTCGAATGCTCGGCATTATCCGCTGTCGCACGCTAAAGTGCAAGCGAAACCTGCCGAAAAGGGACAGGTTTATTTTGTTCGGTTTTATCTGGGGAAATGTCGGCACTCACCGGAAGGGGAAGGCCGGCGTACGGCACGCTGGAGCAAGTTGGATCTTCTGCGGCATACCCCGTGGGCAAAAAATGGCAAATATGAGTACTGTTGCTATTGTAGTGCCATATTGCCGGCAAAAGATAATAGACATAACAGAAAATATGTTCATTAACCTAACACATATAAGTCCGCTATAGAGCTATTTGATCAATTTAGGAGCGCGTGCAAGCCGTGTGAGCAGCATTTGGTGCTGTTTTGGCTGTTACTAAAAAAGTAACAGTACTCATATTTGCCGTTTTTTGGCCACAGTCCTTCGGAGGGTCCTCGAAAATAGTCCCGAGCCGGCACTTGGGGACGTTCCTATAATGCCGGCACTTAGGAGCGTCCCCAAGTGCCGACACCGCGTCTGCCTGCGGCGGCCGCGCCCCGCTGCGTCGCTCCGCATCCTTGCGGGTTCGGATTCCTCCGCTTGGCGGCGTTGGCTCGATTTGCTTGACGTGAGGGGCTCTTGGCTGGTGTGGGACGGAGGGATTCCGCGTCTGCCTGCGGCATCCGCGCCCCGCTGCGTCGCTTCGCTCCTTGCGTGCTGCGCTGGAAAACGCTTCGCGTTTCCTCAGCTCCGCACCCTTGCGGGTTCGAATTCCTCCGCTTGCCCACAAGAAAGCACCCTGGGCCGTTATGGGCTTAGGGCGCTCAGTTTTAATGGCTGGGACGGAGGGATTCGAACCCCCAACAGCCGGCACCAAAAACCGGAGTTCTACCGTTGAACTACGTCCCAATGTGTGGTGTTGCCCAAAAGCAACTCGTCTAGTTTACCTAATCTGCGAGGGCATCGCAAACGCCGTCGAGTAGGCGTACGGCGAGCGTCTGCGCGTCGCTGGCCGTGAAGGTGCCGTTGTAGCGCGTCATGCCCGTGAGCTCAATGCGAATGCGAGCCGGCTTCTGCTGCGCGGCGACATTGGCGGTGCGGATGCGCTGGGCCAGGTTGTGGCACTCGGCGAGGGCAATCGTGGCGCGTGGCGCGGCGTCGGCGGGCAGCTCGTCGCTTGCGATCTCGAGCACCAGGTCAACGTCGGTTGGGACCTCGGAGTCGCAGAGCATCATGCCGCTGTTGTCGGTCGTTGCCGTGGCGATGTTCCACATGCGCGAAGCAACGCTGCGTGCGATGGGGTCCTCACCGATAACGGCGATCTGGAAGCGCTCGAGCACGTTGGCGGCGCGA
The DNA here is from genome assembly GCA_905193635.1 of Coriobacteriaceae bacterium. Classification (GTDB taxonomy): domain Bacteria; phylum Actinomycetota; class Coriobacteriia; order Coriobacteriales; family Coriobacteriaceae; genus Collinsella. Next base: position 2,552 of record CAJJPN010000148.1, on the reverse strand, counting down.
GCAAAACCGATGCGGGACTCGGCTTCGGTGACCGAGGGCTTGCCCTCCCACACATGATGCAGGCGGTTGATGTAGGCGTAGGTGTCCTGGAAGGCCATGCCGTCGGCAAACAGGCCGACATTTTCCTGGAACTGCTGCAGGGCGGCCTCGGTATGCGGACCAAAGTAGCCGTCGTCTTCGCCACAGGCAAAGCCCAAAACGTTGAGAGCGCGCTGCAGGGCCTGCACATCGGCGCCATGGAAATTGGGCATGCGCAGATACAGGGTGCGGTCGCCCAGCTTATACGAGGCGTCGACCAGGGCGCTCCAACAGGGGATATCGACGGCATGACCGGCAGCAAGGCCACTGTCGAGCCTGAAGGTGCTGACGGCCTGCTCGGTGGTGGTGCCAAAGCGCTTGTCGGCGACCTCGTCGGCATCGATGGTGTAACCGAGCTGCAGAAGGCGGGACTGAACATCCTCGACGGCTGCTCCCTGCATGCCCGTGGTAATAGGTTCCATGAACGAACCCCTTTCGGCGTACGATTCGTACTATTTTGAGCGCGTGTCGGATAGACAACGCGAGACAATGCATAAACATGCACTCAACAGTGTAGCAACTTGTACCCAAACTCGCTGCCCACAGGTTTTATGACCCCCGCTAGTTAAGACGCTCCACAAAGAAATCTGCCATTGAGAGGAAGAGCTCGCGCGCATGCGGGTCGAGCTCGACGCCTTCGATAGCGGCCTTGGCCTTAGCGGTCAGGTCGAGCGCATAGGTGTGGGCGTAATCGATGGAGCCGGTCTCCTGGAAGATCTCCACGGCGCGTGCGAGCTGCGCAGGGTCCTCGGTGCCCGAGGAAAGGATTGCCTCGATCTCGTCGTGATAGCGCTCGTCTGACAGGGCATGCACGGCAACGAGGGTGCGCTTGCCCTCGGTGATATCGGTGCGGAAGTCCTTGTTGGCGGCCTCCTTGGTGCCGATCAAGTTGAGCAGGTCGTCTTGAATCTGGAAGGCAAGGCCCGTGTGCAGCCCAAAGGCGCGCAGTGCCTCAATCTGCTCTTCGCTGCCGCCGCCGATAATGGCTCCGGCGGCAAGCGGCGTCGCTCCGCTGTAGTACGCGGTCTTGTGCGTCGCCATGTCCAGATAATCGTCGACCGAAATGTCAAAGCGCCCGTCGCGGACCCAGCCCAGGTCGAGCGCCTGGCCCTCGATGGTACGGACGATCATTTCGGTAAGCTCGTGGAGCACGCGAAGCTTCACGTCTGCGTTGAGTGTGGGGTCGTCGAGAACCGTCTTGGTGACCATGGTGAGCGCCAGGTCACCGCAGTTGATGGCAAGACCGGTGCCCTCGGTAAGGTGCATGCAGGGCTTGCCGCGACGAATCTGCCCGTTGTCGGCGATGTCGTCGTGGATGAGTGCGCCCGACTGAAAGTGCTCGATGGCCGCCGCTGCGCTGCGGGCGCTCTCAAAGCTGCCGCCTACCGCAGTGGCGGCGAGCATGCAGATGAGCGGGCGGTGGCGCTTGCCAGCGTTTGCCGTAAATGCCGAGAGCGGGGTATACAGGTAGCGCTCGATATCGGCGGAAGTCGCCTGTCCGTCAAAGAACGTGGCCAGATAGTCGTTAATCTGGTCAAAGTGCTGGGCTAAAAAGCTGGTAAACGGACTGGACACGGGTTCTCGCATTCTTTGATAGGTTGCATCGTTGCATTATGCAGACAACATATTGCCACATTAGGGCGTCGAGCGCGGCGGTTGAAGACGATTGGTCCATGCGGCCGCAAGTGCGGTAGGGGCTTGGCTAGATAAGCCCAAAGTGTTCGAGCGCGGTGACGACGCCGTCGTGGTCGATGCTGTCGGTGACATAGTCGGCCTTTTCCTTGAGGAAGTCCGGTGCGTTGCCCATGGCGATGCCAACGTCGACGGCGTTCATCAGCGAGACGTCATTGCTGGCGTCGCCGATGCCGTATACGGTTCCGTGGTGGGGATCGAGGGCGTCGAGTACGGACTGGATACCCTCGCGCTTGGTGCATTCGCGAGGCGAAATCTCGGTCACTTCGAGCTCGAGCTCGTTAAAGCAGAGCAGCGGCTCAAACGCTTGATCCTGAGCGATGCGGTTGGCAAGCGACGTGGACATTAAGATCTTGTAGGCGCTGTAATGTTGCAGCTGCGTAATTGCATCGCCCACGGTGCGGGCGTATCCGGGGGCGTCGGGCGCATCGGCACTCATGCGAACGACGCCATTGAGTCCCTCAAAACGAATCACTTCGTCCGATTGCTCAAGAATGGGAGCAAGGCGCTGCAGCATGCCGGGCGTCATCGCCAAATCGCGAATCACGTGTCCCTCAAGTTCGACATAGCCACCCGCGAGGCAGACGATGCCGGTCCAGGGCAGCTCGAGCAGCTTTGGATGGATGCAGCTCAGCGTGCGCCCTGTGCAGATAAACGCCATATTGCCCTTGGCGACAAAATCACGGATGGCTTGCGAGACCGCTTCATTGGGATAGGGGGAGAGGTCTCGCTCGCTCTCGGGAAGCTCTTGTGCCACTCGAGGGTCTTGCCAGGCGAGTGTT
>CAJJPN010000147.1:0-5086 GCA_905193635.1 Coriobacteriaceae bacterium | reverse complement strand
TGAAAGATAGTTTTGAATGTTTCATCCAATAATCTATTACTGTCTTTTCAAGATCATCCCTCGCTTTCTTTTTAATTTGTCTTCTTTTTCCTTTTTCCCCTGGAAGATATGTACGGTAATATCCATCCTGGCTATGGGTGATGGCATATGGATGCATCGCTAAATATTCATTTGTTTTCATTGATTCGATTTTATTTACCGCATCTACTATATTCATAATAGCATATTTAATAGTATCATCATATCTTTCAATGTTGTTCATTCTATACATCTCCTCCTTTTTTATTTTTCTTTTCGCAGACATTTACGTGTCGCTTAAAGAAAATGCAAGTCCTCATCTTGATACCACAGTACGCTAGTATCGCCTGAATTATGTCGGGCTCAATCGGCGCCGGCCTTTTTGGAAAAAAGGAAAGTTCCCTCTGGGATCGGGAACTGGGCCTATCCGAGGCATTGGCATTCTATGCCGCTCCTGCGCTTGGCCATCAAGGGTGCCTGCGCATCTTTCTGCAACTTTTTCCTCCGCATGCTCCGTAAAAACTGGCAGAAAGACTTCGCCCTTGATTCGCGCCCTCGCTCCACTACGTTGCATTCATGCCCGGTATAGGCACAGCAGAACAGACAAGCTGTTCAGCCTAAATCATTTAAAAATAGGAGGAAAACAAGATGGGAAGAGCGAAGAAAAACGTAGAGGTCGAGGCTCAGGTGATCGCAAGGGGAAATGTCGTTCCGATGATGACTGAAGCGGAGAGTGCGGAGACAGTCCAGTATGTCTCCGACGAGGATGCTGCGAGGGAGGATAGGCTGGTTTCAGAGATCCGGATGATTACGGAACAGACGAAACAGGTCGTCCTGTTCAACTCAATCGAGATCGGCCGGCGCCTGACCGAGGCGAAAGCTATGGTGAAGCGCGGCACGTGGGGAACGTGGCTTAAGGAAAGGGTCGATTACAGCCAGAGGACGGCGAACAACTTCATGAAGATCTATCAGGAGTACGGTCGGAACGGGTTGGCAGAGAAATCGCAAGCGCTTGCGAATTTGAGCTACACGCAGGCTTTGGCTTTGATTGACCTTCCGGAAGACGAGCGTGCGAGATTTGCAGAGGAACGTAAAGCTGGAGAGATGGCGCTTCGTAAGCTCCAGGAGGAGGTGAGACAGGAGAAGGAAAAGGTCACAGCCGTTAAAGAGCTTGCAAACAGGAACGCAGCCGAGGCGGAAGCCAAGTTCGCTGACGAGCTGAAACAAAAGGATACTCAAATGGCGAAATTGACTGCCGAGAAAGCCAAGGTTGCTGCTCAGATCGAGGTATTGGAGAAACGGGCGGCAGAGGCCGAGAAATCCAACCAGAAGCGGCAGAAAGAGGCAATCGGTATTGCCCTTGAAGAGGAGCGGAAGAAACTCGATGCCGCCGCCGAAAAGCAGTCGGAACTGCTTAAACAGATCGACGAACTGAATGGACAGAGAGATCGACAGGTTGCCGAGGCCCGACGAAAAGCCGAAGAGGAGATGAACGCCAAGTTTGCAAAGGAACGTGCCGAACTTGAGGAAAAGGAGAGGGCGGCGAAAGCCGTTGCAGACGTCGCACGGAAACAGATCGATGCCGCCAAACGCCAAGTGACTGAGGCGATCGAGAACAGGGAGCTGACCGGAGCTATTGCGAGAGCCAAGTTCGCAATCGAATCCGCGCTCGACGCATATTCTAGGGCGGCCGACACGGTGATCGAGGTCGGCAGGCTCGACAAGGTGGAGGCGTCAAAACTCCTCGATGACATGGCGGAATCCAGCCAGAGTATTGTGGCGAAGTTCGTGAAGACTCTTAAATCTGAATAGCATTACGGTACTATGCTACCGAGATACCAGTAACCCGTAGTCGGAATGCACAGAAAATGATATATCACAAACCAGCAGGCAGGACGCGCAAAAAGCGTCCAGCCTTGCAAAAGATCGGTGTTATCGGTAGTAGTTTCGTACCGTAGTAGTATGGTATTTACACCACGTATTACACGTGCTATAATTAGAGAAAGGGTAAACGGAAGATGAGGTTTCGGGAGCTTGAAAGGCTGATTGTCGCGGATGGCTGGATTCGGTGTGATGTGAAAGGATCGCACTACCAGTACCGGCATCCGTTGAAGAAAGGGAAGGTCACGATACCGAGGCATGGCGGCGACATTCCGTTGAGGGTCGCGATTTCCGTGCTGAGGCAGGCGGGGCTGAAGTAGTTTTTGATTAAGGAGGAAACGGTATGTGCTATATCTATCCGGCGGTGTTCTATAAAGAAGCGGACGGTCGCTATTCGGTTATTTTTCCAGATCTGAATGATTTGGCGACTTACGGAAATGATTTTGCAGATGCGTTTACAATGGCCCAGGAGGCATGTGGACAGTATCTCTTCAATGAATTGAAGGAAGGCAATGTTCTTCCGGTGGCTTCCTCCATTGAGGATGTCATTGCGGAGGAAGAGGGGGCGATCGTCAATATGGTCGACATCGATCTCAAGGCATTCGAGCGGAAATATGGGGAGAAGTCGGTAAAGAAGACATTGACGATTCCTGGGTGGCTGAATGCATCATGTGAGGAACGCGGAATCAATTTTTCCAAAGTCCTGCAGGAGGCGTTGATTGCCCGCCTTCAGGCAAGATAGGTAGACGAAAGGGCTGATAGCGGTTATCCACTATCAGCCCTTACCATGTCCAGTCGGCTGTTCCGCGATTCAGTCCCCTATCGGGTCGATCACATCAAGTCCGAGATTTCTGGCATAGTCTTCATTTTGCCTACGTTGCTCATCCTCGCTTTTCGGCATTTCAGGAATTTTAGGATCGTCTTCCAAAGCGAGCGTTTTGGTATTGTTCTCCATTGGATTGCCTCCGTGACTGTATTATTGTATGGTAGTATTATACCACAGCGGGATCAGGTTGTACAACGTAACCAAGGGGAGACCGGTTCGCGGTCTCCCCTGCTATCTTTAGGTTTTAAGAGTCGTGTTTCGATTTTGGTTTACGTGTTACGTTTTGTATGTCCTCTCTCTGATATCGAACAGCAGGATTTTTGCCATCAGCTTCGCTTCCAGTCGCAGTTTCAGTTCGTTGTCGCATACGATGGAGACGTTGCCGTTTTCCGCAATGTATTCCCGGCGGCAGAGTGAAAGTATGTACGGTCTGTAATGTCGTATAACCTGTTCTAATGCCTGTGGGTCGCCCTGCGTTGCGAGGACGATGGTTTCGAATGGAACGAGTTTGTTTTTTCGCTTGCTCATCAGTATTCCTCACTTTCCTGTTCGAGCGTCTTTCGCATCATTGCGAGCGCACGTGAGCGATGGTATTGGACATTGGCGCGTCCGGTGCCGAGCGCGTCGCCGATTTCGCGGTCGTTCATCTCTCCGAAGTAGGATAGAAGGATGATCTTTCTTTTTGTCCCGGGAAGGGTCATGAGCGCATCGTATACGCCCTGGTCGCACACAATGAAATGCAAACCGTCTTCCACGATATCCCGTTCGAATTGGAAATACCGGTCTGTCGTGATGAGCTTGTTCAGCTCTTCAGGCGACATCTCTCCGAAGAGCTGTTCGCGTTTCAGTTTGCGTTTACGCTGGTCGTATGCGTCCCTCGCCTCATTTCTGAGGATTACTTTGCAGTAGGCGTCAAACGCGCATTGGTTTGACTTCTCGAAGTCCTTGTCGCTGTTACCCATAGGTTTCACCTCCTTTCGATCTGTCGAGACGGCAAGAGAGGTGCAGTCCGCATCGGCTGGATGGCGGAAAAGGACATGATGTTTTCCGCCTACAACGATGACGAACGCTCTATGTAAAGCGCAAAGCCTTCGGAAGACATATTTGATTATCTGGCTATAAAAAGGCGGAGGCACCACCTGGAAAGGAATCAGGTGGTGCCTCCTCGTTAAGCGACAATAAGACTATAGCACGATTCAACTTTAGTATCATCGAAAATTTTAGTAATTTTTCCCCTTGTATGACAATGTGTTTTCGATTGAGCGATCACTTAGTATGCTACTGTGGTATATTGATATTACGGCACCACGAGAGAAGGGAATAAGAATGATGCTGTATCGATTCGAGGTCGGTTACACCGTTCCCGGGAAAATGGGAAACAAGAATTACGTGACGGCGGTGGCGGCCACCGATGCCGCCCATGCGAGAATGGAGGCCGGGAAGATCTTCGAGGGTTTGAAAGAGGACTATGGCTACGATAAGGCCCTCGGGAAACTGTACAGTGCGAGCGGCATCTGCAAGTGCATAGCAGAGTTCAATGAGCCTGCCGCGCAGATGTTAGAAGCCTAATTGACTGAATTGAAGGAAAAAAAATGACTGACGAAGAGGTTATGGAAGAGCTCCTTAACAGCGATGGATATTCATTTCCGACATGGACGCTAACGCTAGGCCTCCCTACTTATGAGATGCGCGATGTCATGTCGTTGATTGCCAGTGACAAGGGGCCGATTCCAGATGATGCCACGTTCATTTCAGAGTACTTGCATATGGACGGGGCTGTAGTGGAATCTTCGGTTAAAGAGCTTCTTGATCGCAGACTCGTTTACAGGAGGGGTTCATATCTTATTCCTGATTTGGAGATGTGCGATCGAATTTATGAAGCTAACATTGCCGGTAGAAAAGCTAAGGTGGCATTTGATATCGATGAGGCTTCTTGCCCGCCGATTCCCTTGGCTGCCATGCGGGCTGGTGAGGTATATCCGGATTCATCCCTGATTGCCCGACTTGTCCTCGGATTCATTTCTGCGTGGAGCTTCGAGGCAGATTTTTGCCCGTATTGTCAGCACGACATCGCTAAGCTGCTCGGGTTGGACGAGTCGGATGTCGAGGACGCGATTGCCTTTTGGGGTGAAAAGGGTCTGGTTGATCGTGCGTGCGGCCCACTCTTCAACAAAGAGCGTCTGAACGTGAATCTCTTCGCTTGGAATGATCTTTACGGTGCGCTGGACTGGGGGGAGGAATGGGAGAAGTTCGGTTTGTGCTAAAATATCTCTAGGCATCTTTACTCCTATGGAAAAGGCTCTTGTCCTTTGGACGGGAGCCTTTTCCATGTCTAAATATCAGTTAGGTAGCTAAATGTAA
>CAJJPN010000146.1:0-5106 GCA_905193635.1 Coriobacteriaceae bacterium | reverse complement strand
GCCAGAGGCTCTGCGTCGAAGCCCTCCGCGGCGCGCCAGGTCCAGTTGCCGCCCAACGTGGCAGGGGTGTTGATGCGCGCCTCGTTGCCCAAGTTGAGCAGGTCCTGCATGGTGTAGATGCACGTGTCGCTCACGCTGGCGGCGATGGTGCGATTGAGTGCATCTGCCATGGGTTCGCCGGCCTGCTGATGGGTGTACAGGGCTGCCTGCTCGCGCTGACGCGGGGTGGCCGTTCCCTCAAACCAACCGCGCGCCGTCTCGTTATCGTGGGTGCCCACATAGGCGACGGTGTTGGCGATGTAGTTATGCGGCAGGTAGTACGAGTTGGTGCCCTCAAAGGCAAACTGCAGGATCTTCATGCCGGGGAAGCCCGAGTTGTCGCGCATGTCGATGACGCCGGGGGTGAGGAAGCCCAGGTCCTCGGCGATGATGGGCAGCGTGCCGAGCTTTTCCTCGAGCGTCTTGAAGAACTTGAGGCCGGGACCCTGCGTCCACGAACCGTAGGACGAATCGGGCGAGGAGAACGGCACCTCCCAATAGGCCTCGAAGCCGCGGAAGTGATCCAGGCGGATGACGTCGTACATGTCGAGGGCGGCGCGAATGCGGCCCTCCCACCAGGAGAAGCCGTCGGACTCCATGGCGTCCCAGTCGTAGATGGGGTTGCCCCAGTACTGGCCGGTGGCCGAGAACTGGTCGGGCGGCGTGCCGGCGACGCTCACGGGATTGCCGGCGGTGTCGATCTTAAAGAGCTCAGGCGTCGCCCACATCTCGACGGAGTCACGCGAGACATAGATGGGCAGGTCGCCGATGATGAGAATGTCGCGCTCGTTGGCATAGGCCTTGAGGCGGCTCCACTGGCGATCGAAGAAGTACTGCGTCATCTGGTGGTAGAGCATACGCGCCGGATGGTCGGCGCAGACCTTGGCGGAAGCCTCGCCGCGGGTGCGGAGCTCCGCGGGCCACTCCCAAAACGCCTTGAGACCGCACTCCTCTTTGACGGTCATGAACTCACAGTAGGGGATGAGCCAGTCCTCGTTGGCCTGGATAAAGTCATCGAAATCGGCCGGCTTGTCGGCAGCAAAGCGCTCGGCGGCGCGGTCGAGAATCTGACGGCGGCCACCAAAGATGGCACCGTAGTCGACATTGCTGGGGTCGGATCCCAGATACACGCCATCGATATCGCGCTGCTCCAGATACCCTGCCTCGATAAGCTCGGCAAAGTCGATAAAGTTGGGGTTGCCTGCGCGGGCCGAGAACGACTGATAGGGCGAATCGCCATAGCTGGTCGTCGTAAGGGGCAGAATCTGCCAGTAATGTTGTTTGCACGAGGCGAGAAAATCGACGAAGTCGTAGGCATTCCAGCCAAAGCCGCCGATTCCGTATGGTCCGGGCAGAGATGAGACGGGCATGAGGACGCCGCTTGCACGCTCCATGAATGCGCTCACCAACCTTCTTGTTGTGGGGTCGGCCTGCCGATGGGTGTGCAGTCCGCCTCCGATGTTCTGATTCGATACGCCTATTGTAAAACATGTTGTTTAAACATGTACAGGCAAGATAAAAAAGTTGGTCGATTTTCGGCGAATGGTTACATGCCATGAAAAAGCCCCGACCTCACAACGTGAGATCGGGGCAAGAGCGGTATGTAGGTTTTTGCTACTCGGCGTCGGCGAAGCCGTTGGGGTTGTGGCTCTGCCAGTTCCAGCTATCGCGGCACATGTCCGCGATGTCGTACTGGGCCTTCCAGCCCATCATGCGCTCGGCCTTGGAGGCATCGCACCAGTTGGCAGCGATGTCGCCGGCGCGGCGCTCGCGGATCACGTAGGGCAGCTCCTTGCCACAAGCCTTGGAGAAGGCGGCGACGACCTCGAGTACCGAGGTGCCGGTGCCGGTGCCCAGGTTAAAGATCTCGACGCCGGTTTTGCCGTTCATCCAGTTAAGGGCGGCAACGTGACCAGAGGCCAGATCGCACACGTGGATGTAGTCGCGCACGCCGGTGCCGTCGGGGGTGGGGTAGTCGTTGCCATAGACCTGAACGGCCTCGAGCTTGCCCACGGCGACCTGGGCGACATAGGGCACCAGGTTGTTGGGGATGCCCTTGGGGTCCTCGCCGATCAGGCCCGACGGATGAGCGCCGATGGGGTTGAAGTAACGGAGCAGCACGACGTCCCACTCGGGGTCGGCGGTGTGGACGTCCATAAGGATCTGCTCGATCATCCACTTGGTCCAGCCATAGGGGTTGGTTGCGGGCTTCTTGGGGTCTTCCTCGGTGACGGGCGGGTTGTCCGGGTCGCCGTAGACGGTCGAGGAGCTCGAGAAGATGATGGACTTGCAGCCATGGTTGCGCATGACGTCGATGAGCACCAGGGTGTTCTCGATGTTGTTGTGGTAGTACTCGACGGGCTTGCTCACCGACTCGCCGACGGCCTTAAAGCCGGCAAAGTGGATGACACGGTCGATCTGATGGGTATCGAAGATCTTGTTCATCGCATCGCGGTCGAGCACGTTGGCCTTGTAGAAGGTGAGGTTCTTGGCGGCTTCGTCGCCCACGATGGTCTTGACGCGGTCGACGGCGACGGCGCTGGAGTTGGAGAGATCATCGACGATGACGACCTGGTAGCCACCCTCGAGCAGCTGAACGACGGTGTGCGAGCCGATAAAGCCGGCGCCACCGGTAACGAGGACGCAGGTGTCTTTGGGGTCGAGTGCTTTGGGCATGTAGTCTCCTATCGAATCAGGAACACTTCTAGAGGGGAGTATAGCGCAGGCGGGGACGCCCAAATGGTGCACTGTAGGAAAAGCAGAGGATTATGTTAACGTACTCATATAAGAGCTTGCTCAATTGTTACCTCAAATTTGACAATTGCTTACGAGCCGCCGACCTTGTAGTTTCCTGCCGTTCGTGGAAATCGTTGGGACGCGCCATATGTACGCTAATATGTATGAGTTGAGCGACATATAAATAAGCATGTAACGGAGTACATATGTCACCAAACAGCGATTCCATCCTTTCCCAGGAGCTCTCGCGCCGCACTGCCCTTAAGGCCCTGTTCGGCGCCGCTTCTGCGGCAGTTCTTTTTGGCCTGCCCACTCGCGCCCATGCGGCGGAGGCTTCCAAAGAAACCACCGATAAATTGAATGCCGCCCAGGCCCAACTCGACGAGGTTCAGGCCCAGCTCGACAGCATCGCAAATGAGTATGCGGCGCTGGCCAACAAGAATGCCCAGACCCTCAACGACATCGAGAATGTCCAGGGCAAGATTGACGACACGCAGGCCCAGATCGATGAAAAGAAGGCCGAGCTCAAGAAGAAGCGCAACGACCTTTCCGATCGCGTGGCCGCCAGCTACAAGTCCGGCGGTACGAACATCCTGTCGCTGCTGCTGGCCTCTGGCTCGTTTGAGGAACTCGTCGCCAACGCGCATTACGTTGAGAAGATCAACAAGAGCGACCGCGATGCCATCGAGGATATCCAGACGATTCAGGCTGAGCTCGACGCGCAGAAGACCGAGCTCGAAGCACAAAAGGCCAACCTGGAGAAACTCAAGGACCAGCAGACGGCTCAGATGCAGGATATGCAGGCCAAGCAGCAAGAAGTCCAGACCGTGCTGAACGGTCTTTCCGACGACGTCAAGGAGCTCATGGCTCAGCGCGATTCCGAGATTCTCGCTGCCGCCCAGGCCGAGGAGGCCGCTAGGAAGGCCGCCGCTGCCGCGGCCGCCGCGAACAAGAACAATTCCTACTCGGGTGGTTCGAGCTCGGGCGGTGGATCGTATGCGCCCGGAACTCCGCAGCAGAATGCCGGCTCGGGCAAGCAGCAGGCCGTCGTCAACGCGTGCTACTCCACGCCTTCGCCGGGTCAGAACTGGTGCGCGGCGTGGGTTACCAATGTCTTCCGCAATGCCGGCGTGGGCTATTTTGGCGGCAACGCGTGTGACATGTTCAACGCCTGGTGCTATAGCTCCGACCGCTCGGCGCTGCAGGTGGGCATGATCGTGGCCGATTCCTCGCACAGCGGCACGGGTGCTCCGGGCCTTATCTACGGTCATGTGGGTATCTACGTTGGCAACAATATGATGATCCACTGCGGAGATCCGATCTCTTATGCAAACTTAAATTCAAACTATTGGCAGTCCCATTTCTACCGCTATGGGCGCTTGCCGTAAAGGAGAGTGAACGATATGAACCCGAAAATCATGAAGCTCCGTGGGGAGCTGGAGAAGAACAAAGGCAAAATCTCCGATCTGCAAGGCCGCAACCGCGAGCTGGAAAAGCAGATTCGTGAGCTGGAGGACACCGACATCATCGGCATGGTGCGTGAGAACGGCATGACGATGGAGCAGTTTGCCGAGCTGTTCCGCCGTATGCAGGCCGCGCCTGCACCGGCCACTTCGGAAAAGGAGGCGTTGAACCATGACTAAGAAAGCACCGCGCATTTTTATCAGCCTGCTGCTGATACTCCTGTGTATCGGGATTCTCCCCGTTTCCGCTTTTGCCAGCAGCGGCGACTATCCCGATGACACGCTGCCTGCTGCCGAAAGCAGCGCCGCAGACACGCAGGAAACAAAACAGATCGGCACGGTCACGACCAACGGCGGCAACTTGAATGTCCGCACCGGCGCAGGACTGGACAACACCGCGTTTACGCAGCTCCCCAACGGCACGGTGGTCGATGTGATTGGCAGGGACGGCGATTGGGTAAAAATCCTGCTGCCCGCCCGCGCGGGCTATGTGTACGGCAGCTATCTGACCGTCACCGACGCCGCTGACAGTACCGCGAGCATCGGCAGCATGACGGGCGGCAGCGATGCGCTGACACCGGACGGCAATCTGACGCTGATCGACGATATTGGCTCCAGCACCAAGGCAGGAAAACAGTTCATTACGCTGGAAAGCAAGAACGGCAATGTGTTTTACATGATTATTGACCGTGACGATGAGGGCGAAGAAACCGTCCACTTCTTGAATCAGGTGGATGAGGCCGCCCTGATGGCGCTGACCGGCGAGGAAGAAACGCCCGCCACTTGCTCCTGCACCACCAAATGCGTGGCCGGTGCGGTCAATACATCCTGCCCCGTCTGCGCGGTCAACATGACCGAGTGTGCTGGC
>CAJJPN010000145.1:0-5160 GCA_905193635.1 Coriobacteriaceae bacterium | reverse complement strand
GCAGGTGGGGGAGACCGGCCTTTTGCTCGGCGTCGATCAGGACGACATGGCCCTCGAGGCCGCTGGCGTCCGTCTGGACCGCGAGGTTCCCGGCGTACCGCACCAGCTGCTGAAGGGCAACTTCGGCGACTTGGACGAGCTGCTTTGCTCGGCCGAGGTGCCCGGGGTCGATGGCTTCCTGTTCGACTTGGGCGTTTCGTCGCCGCAACTCGATATCCCTGGCAGGGGCTTTTCGTACAACGAGGACGCCCCATTGGACATGCGGATGGATCCGGGTAACAACACCTTAAACGCAGCTGAGGTCATCAACACCTATAACGAACACGACCTCGCCCGGATTCTACGCGTCTACGGTGAAGAGAAGTTCGCCTCGCAGATCGCGCGTGAGATCGTGCGCCGCCGCGAGCATGAACCGATCGAAACCACCGGTCAGTTTGTCGAGATCATCAAGGCTGGTATCCCCGCTGCCGCCCGTCGGCATGGCGGACACCCAGCCAAGAAAAGTTTCCAGGCCATTCGCATCGAGGTCAATCACGAACTCGATGTGCTCGAGCGAGGGCTTGACGCCGCCACAAGGTGGCTCAACCCGGGCGGACGCATCTGCGTCATCTCGTATCACTCGCTCGAGGACCGTATCGTAAAGAACCACTTTAAGGAGATGAGCCAGGGGTGCACGTGTCCGCCGGAGATTCCGGTGTGCGTGTGCGGCAACGTGCCGATACTCAAGGTCATCACCCGCAAACCCCTGGTTGCCCAACCCGATGAGGTTGCGCGCAACCCTCGGGCGAGATCAGCCAAGATCCGCGTGGCGCAGCGTCTGTAGACGCGACCGCGCGATATTGGACCTCCCGCTCGTACCACAAACGAAGCTTAAACACACTACCAACGTACTCGGGATGGGAGGCGGCATATCATGGGCTACAACACCTCAAACGCAGCACTCGCCTATGATATGAACGCCATGCCCGCCTATCGTGAGACACCGCAGGCTCCCGTTGCTCCCCGCGAGCAGCGCACGCCGCGCTTTGATGTCTACACGGGCGCGGGCCGTCAGGCAAACCAGGCGGTAAGCCCGGTTTTCATGAGCGTTCTTAAAACGTTTTGCATCATTGCGGCCATCTTCATGACGATCGGTGTCGCCCGTGTGGCGCTCGCCGGCGTTACGGCCCAGATGCTCAACAGCAACGCCGCGCTTACCAACACGCTCGAGAAGGCGACCGATGAGAGCTCCGACCTGGAGGTCATGCATTCTGTCTATGGCGCCGACACGCGCATTCGCGACCTTGCGGGCGCTTATGGCATGGTGGAGCCCAGCGAGAGCGTTACACTTGACTTTTCGCAGGATGCAGCCGCGGGCGCCAACGCGACCGCGACCGCTCAGTAGCAAGACGGTAGCTGAGTATGACAAATGACTATCGCCGCGGTTCCGATGGGGGCCGCGGTTCTGGACGTCCCTCGTCGCGGGGACGTTCTGGTTATCAAGGAACGGGTCGGCAATCTTACAACGCCGGGCAGTCCCGTGGCAACGACCCGGCTTCGCGGCTCGGGCGGCCCTCAAGTGCATAACGCCAGGTCGCGCAAGAGTTCGTCGACCGAATGGCTCACAGGCACGCCTCTGCCTCGCCGCAAAGCCGTCATGGGCTTCATTGGGCTTGGCTTGGGCTTGGGCGTCTTTCGCCTTGCCGACTATCAAATTGTCGAAGCCGATAAACTGCGCGGGCGTGCCGATGCGCGCCGCCTGCTTGCGCAGACCCTCTATGCCAAACGTGGCACCATCTACGACCGCAACGGTAACGTGCTGGCGTCGTCGGTCGAATGTCGCAACATCGCTGTGAACCCTCAGCTTGTCGAGGATGTCGACAAGACGGTGTCGGCGCTGGTCAAGGCAACTGGAATCGATAAAAAGACCTGCCGCAAGCTCGTTGAGTCTGATGGAACCTGGGTGTATATCAAGCGCCAGGTGGACGAAGACGACGCTGCGGCGCTGGAGAAGAAGAACCTGCCCGGCGTGCTTTTTGAGCAGGCCATGAAGCGCGTATATCCATACGGCAATCTGGCATCGCAGGTGCTGGGTGTAGTGAATGTAGACAACGACGGCTTGACGGGTCTCGAAAAGCAATACAACAAGCTTCTGACCGGCACGAACGGTTCTCTCGTACGCGAGCGCGCGAGGGACGGCAGCTATATCGCGGGCGGTGCCTATAAAAAGGTGGCTGCGGTCGACGGCGTTGATCTCGTGACGACGCTCGACGTCAATATCCAGCGTGCGGCCGAGGATGCGCTGGCAGAGGCTGTCGAGAAGACAAAGGCCAAGAACGGCTCGGCGCTGGTCACCGATCCTACGACAGGCGAGATCTTGGCAGCTTGCTCGTACCCGACTTACGACCAGACCGATCTGGAAAACGCCAAGACCGAGGATATGAACCTGCGCCTGGTCACCGACGCCTACGAGCCCGGCTCGGTCTTTAAGACGCTCGTGGCGGGCGCCGGCTTCGACTTGGGTGTCGTGCGGTCGAGTACGTCGTTTGAGGTGCCGGCGAGCATCAAGGTGGGCGACGATACCGTCACCGATGCCGACAAGCGCGACTATGCCATGACCATGGATGTGCGCGAGATGATGCGCCGTTCGTCCAACGTAGGCTTTGTCCTGGTGGGGCGCAAGATCGGTGCCGACGACTTTGCCGCCTATGTGGACAAGTGGGGCATCGGTCACAGCTCTGGTGTCGATTTTCCGGGCGAGAGCCTGGGCATCGTCAAGGAGCGTGACCAGTATGACGGCGCCACGCTGGGCTCGATGAGCTTTGGACAGGCGCTGTCTGTCTCGCCGATTGAGATCGCACGTGCCGTGGGCGGCATCGCCAACGGCGGCGTGATGATGACCCCGCACTTCTATAAGTCCAGCAAAGGTGACGAGAAGGACTGGGGCGAAGGCGAGCGCGCGATTTCGGAGGATGCCGCATCCCAGGTGACATCGTGCATGCAGACGGTCGTGTCGGAGGGAACGGGCGTTGGCGGCGCGGTTGACGGCTATGACGTGGCGGGTAAGACCGGTACGGCCGAACGTGCCGACGAGAACGGCGGCTACCTCAAGGAGAACTACATGTCGTCCTTTATGGGCTTTGCACCGGCACAATCGCCCAAGGTGCTGTGCTATATCACGCTCGACGGAACGCCGAGCGGCTCAGATGCCGCTGCGGTTCCGTTCCAGTTCATTATGGCCAACGCGCTCGACGTGCTGGGTATCCCGCACACGAAGTAGGGGGTTACAATCTTTGGGGCGTGGTTTGTTGTCCCATATGAGGGGTGTTCACATGCCCTGCACCACGCATACGCGGCGCTGGGATACAATACGCCGATAGCATTATTAGGTTTACAGGGGAGCTGCAATGATAGAGATCGCCGTCAACAACCTCGCGGCCGCAACAGGGGCCCGAACCGTGACGGGAGAAGCCGATCGGGTATGCCGCGGGTGCGTTATCGACTCGCGCCAGGTCGAGGAAGGGACGATTTTCGTCGCCTTTCCCGGTGAAAACGTCGACGGCAATGATTTTGCTTCCCGTGCCGTCCAGTCGGGTGCCGGCGCCGTCGTGATGACGCGTGAGCCCGAGGCCGAGCTGGTCTCGCTGGCGCAGGACAAGGGCTGTGCCATCTTGCTGACCGATGATCCCGAGGAGTTTCTGCTGCGTTTGGCGCATGCGTATCGCCTGGAGCTTGGCTGCCTGGTCGTTGGCATTACCGGTTCCATCGGCAAGACGACGACCAAGGACGTGCTCGCCGCTGTGCTCGCCAAGCGCTATCGTGTCTGGGCCACCAAGGGCAATTTCAATAACCTGATCGGCATGCCGCTCACGGTGCTTTCCGCTCCGGCCGATACCGAGGTCCTGGTGCTCGAGATGGGCATGAACCATTTCCACGAGATCGAGCGCCTGTCCCAGTCCGCCAATCCCAACCTTGCCATCGTGAGCAAGATCGGCACCTCTCATATCGGCATTTTGGGCAGCCGCGAGAACATCGCCCGCGCTAAGGCCGAGATTGTCCAGGGCATGTGCGCCGCCGGCGACTATTTGCCGCTGCTGGTTTTGGGCGGCGAGGACGATTTTACGCCGTTCATTCGCGATACGTTCGCCCGGCCTGCTGGTATCGACGTGATGCTGGCCGGTGTCTCTGACGATGATGAGGTCCGCGCCCGCGACGTTCGCGTTGATGACGAGGGCCGTCCGGTCTTTACGCTCGATTTTGGTCAGGGCGAGACAATCGATACCATGCTTGCCATCCCCGGCGTGCAGTCCGTTCCTAATGCCGTTAAGGCCGCCGCGGTTGCCTATCGCCTGGGCGTGACGCCCGAGCAGATCGATGCTGCCTTTAGGGGTCTTACGATCACCGGGCACCGCCAGGAGATCAAGCGCGCCAAGAGCGGTGCACGCATCATCGACGATTCCTATAACGCCAGCGCCGAATCGATGGCAGCCGGCCTCGATCTGCTGTGCTCGCTTTCGTGCACGGGGTCTCGCATGGCGATCCTGGGCGAGATGGGCGAGATGGGCGATGAGGCTCCTCGCATGCATGAGCTCGTGGGCGCCTATGCCGCCGCCAAGAAGCTCGACATGCTGGCGTGCGTGGGTGGTGAGCTGGCCCAGCTTATGGCCGATGCCGCACGCATGATGGGCATGGACGAGGACCGCATCCAGGTGTTCTCCGATTATCAGCAGGTGCTCGACCGCATGGGCGGCGCGCTTGAAAAACATGATGTTGTACTGGTCAAGGGTTCCCGCTTTGTTGAGCTCGACCGCTTTGTGGAAGGTGTGTGCTAGCCCATGTTCGGCAATCCCTCGTATCCAACGTATCAGGCTTTTTTGGGGCTTGGCATCGCCGCAGCCATTGCGCTGCTGCTCATGCCGTGGTGGATCAAGCTGCTCAAGGTCGAGGGTATCGGCCAGCAGGTTCGTGCCGACGGCCCCAAGCGTCATTTGGTTAAGCAGGGAACGCCCACCATGGGTGGCGTTGTCATCCTCGTCGCGATCTCGCTGACCTGCCTGCTGATGGGCAAGCTCACCACCGAGCTCGTACTCGTACTGCTCGCCACGCTGGCGACCGGCGTGCTGGGCCTGATCGACGACCTGACCTCCGTTACGCATGGGCGCTCGCTCGGTCTGACGCCTC
>CAJJPN010000144.1:0-5183 GCA_905193635.1 Coriobacteriaceae bacterium | reverse complement strand
ACGGCAAGCCCAATCCCGAGATCTACCTGCTCGCCTGCGAGCGCGCGGGCTTTGCGCCCGAGGAGTGTGCCGTGGTCGAGGATTCCCGCAACGGCTGCGTCTCGGGCATCACGGCCGGCTGCCACGTCTTTGCCGTTCCCGATATCGTGCCGCTGCCGCAGGACGTGGTGGATGGCTGCGAGGCCGTTCTCGATACGCTGTTCGATCTGCCGGCCGCGGTCAAGGCCGTGCGCTAGCGTTTGCACGCGAGTCGCCATGCCCCGCGCCCGATCCCGCAGGACGGTGACGGTAACGGCGCCTGCGTGGAGGCGCTGACGCAGTCAGCCCCTCTTATCACGCCAAGATTGCTGTTTTGGCCGATAAGAGGGGCATTGTGCTTTAAGCGACTGGGGCTGCGGCCTTGGTAAGGAGCTGGCGGAGGGTTATGACGTTACAAGTTACTCCAGGAGCCAGTCGATCACGTTGCGCTTGCGGACTCCTTCGTAGTTCGCAAGCGCAAACAGCGTGTCGAGCGTAAGAAGCGTCTTGGGGTAGTTGTCTCGGACTTTCTTAAAGGGGGCCAACTCTCGATCGAGGGTAGTTTCGTCGAGCGTTGTGGCTGAAACCTGAAAATAGGCTGTCTCGTCTGACTTTAGGGCAACAAAATCAATTTCCCCGCCGTCGATATCGCCCACGTAGACGTCGTATCCACGGCGTAGGAGCTCGAGATAAACAACATTTTCGAGGATATGACCGATATCGCTGCTTTGGGTTTTGACGAGAGCGCCTCTAAGTCCAAGGTCAACGGCGTAGTATTTGCCGTTTGTTGAAAGAAGCTGCCGACCGCGCACGTTATAGCGCGGAGCAAAGTACAGCACAAGGCTGTCTGTTAAGCCTTTGAGGTACTTGGCTACGGTTTTCTGGTCGGTTTTGTTGCCGTTGGACGAGAGCGTGTCGGAGATTTTTTTAATCGAGATCCGGTTTCCAATGCTATGGAGTAGGAACTTGGTGATATCGCGCAGGGTCGGGACGTCCGAGACCTTCAGGCGTTCGATAACGTCGCGTATGACGATGGTATCGTAGAGGCTCATAAGATAATCGCGCGCCTGGGGTCCCTGAATACCCGTCTCGGCGATAAAGGGAAAAGAGCCCCTGGTTATGTACTCGTCAAACAACTGCGCGGGAGCCTTTCCGTCATTGGTTTTTGCCGAGCAAAACTCTTTAAAGGATAGGGGCAGCATCTTGAGCTCTACGTAGCGGCCGGAGAGCAAAGTTGCCAGCTCGCTCGAGAGCAGATAAGCGTTGGAACCGGTTATGTGGAGGTCGACATTGTCCTTGATAAAAAGACTGTCGACGGCTTTTTCGAAATGCTCGACGTGCTGTATCTCGTCCAGAAAAACGTAGTTCATCTTATCGGGGACGAGTCTGGCGGAAATGTAGTCGTAGAGCGCTCTATACGACGTAAGCGACTCGAACTCCAGGTCTTCAAAGTTGAGGGATATAACCTGGTCGCCTGTGATTCCATGATCGCGCAGGTAGCTACGGTAGATTTCGAATAGCTTTGATTTGCCGGACCTTCGCACGCCCGAAACGACCTTGATGACGTGTGAGTCTTTCCACGAAATGAGCCAGTCGAGGTACTGTTTGCGATCAATCAGATTCATGAAACCCCTTTCTTGGCGAGAAAAAACTGGAGCAAAATCAATACTTATAGGAAATATCTAAAAATATGGAATTGAGTCTATTTTAACAAAAAAGCTAATGAAAAATGGATTACATTCCATAAATATCCGTAGCCGCAGGTCCGGCTAAATGGGGAAGGCCCGTGGGGCCAGCAAAAACGCCGCAGCGGGGCTGTTCCCGTTGCGGCGTTTTTTGTTACAGGTAGGCGCCCAGGTTGATGTCGGTTATTGGGGCCGCGGATGGGCCCGTCGGGTGCTGCTCGGCCTTTTGGGTGCTCATACGTTCGAGCAAGAAGGGGCGCACGAGCTCCTGACGGTTAATGTCCTCGGTGGCCGTGACCGTGGTGACGGTACGCGCGGCGGAGCCGATGCGGACTCGTTTGGTCTTGGCGGTAGGTTTATCCTCGATTTGTTCCATGAGCAGCTGCACGCCCTTGCGGCCGATCTCGTAGCCCGGTGGTGCTACCGTGGTGAGGGGGACCGATCCGCTCCAGGCAAGCGGGTTGCCATCGCAGCCGGCAACAAGAATCTGGCCGGGGACGGAAATGCCCTTGTCGACCAGCGCCGAGATAACGCCCGAGGCCAATACGTCGGTCAGGCCGATGACAAAATCGGGGCGCTCGTCAGCAGGGCGCTCGGCAATCTGGGCACCGATACTGTAGCCGTCGGCTGCGGTATTCCATTCGCCGGCGTCGATGACCTCAATTTTGATATCGGGATGCAGGGCAAGTGCCTTGTGGATGCCAAGGACGCGCAGAGTGAGCTGCATGAATGCTGCTCTACCCACAACGACAATATGGCGTGCGCCGCGGGCGATGGCGAGCTCGGCGATAATGCGCCCCTGTGCCTCGTTGTCGGCGGCCACGTAGTAACCGGGCTCGGAACAGTGGATATCCAGGTGGACGATCGGCACGGGCATCTTGGCCATGGCGGGGTGCCAATCGGGGGATGCCATGGGCTGAACCATGACGCCGGACATCTGCGTGCCCATAAAGTAACGCAGGTAATGGTCCTCGAGAATATCGTCGTTATCGGCGTTGGCGATGAGCAGGTCGTAGCCGTGCTTGCGGGCCTCGTTGTGGGCGCCGCTGGCGATTTGGAGCGAAAAGCCGTGATCGAGACGGGGGAGCACCAGGCCAAAAGACTTGGTGGCGCCGCCCGCGAGCTGACGAGCGCTTTGGTTGGGCAGGTAGCCCAAGCGATTGATGGTCTCGTTGATGAGCTTGAGGGTCTCGGAGCGCAGCTTTTCGGGGTGGTTGAGCGCGTTGGAAACCGTGCCCAGCGAAACCCCGGCCTCGCGCGCGACGTCGCTGATTTTCACCTTTGCCATAGCGGCCCCTTTGATGCGTTTCAAGTACAAACCAGATTGTAGCATCCCAAACCTACCAAAAAGAGACAGGTTTATTTTGGCAGGTTTTATCTGGGGAAACGCCGTTGCCAGCGCGACCACCACAAAGGTGCCTGTCCCCATTGTGGCGGTTTGGACCGGCTGGGCATGTGTGCATCGGGTGGTATCTAAGTTGAGATACCACTTCTGGTATATCAGCTTGCGCTTGCGTGAGTACAATACTCGAACGTTATACGTCTCAGCGCCCCCTGTGCGTGGACGTCTTGCAGTCACGCGAACGAAGGGATTTATCCTATGTGCGGAATCGTCGGCTACACCGGCTCTGATATTGCAAAGAACATCCTGGTCACGGGCCTCAAGCGTATGGAGTATCGCGGTTATGACTCCTCGGGCGTCGCGCTCGAGGTGGGCGAGGGCGCCGCGGCTCACCTCGACGTCATCCGCCGCGTGGGCAAGGTTGCGGGCCTGGAGAGCGAGCTTTCCAGCATCGACAGCGACGCTACCTGCGGCATCGGCCATACCCGCTGGGCTACCCATGGCAAGCCTTCCGTTGTCAACGCCCATCCCCACACCAGCTGCGACGGTCGCATCGCCATCGTCCACAACGGCATCATCGAGAACTTCGCTGAGCTGCGCGAAGAACTGGAGGGCCGCGGCCACCACTTTAAGAGCGAGACCGATACCGAGGTCTTCGCGCATCTGATCGAAGAGGCCTATGCCGAGACGCACGACCTGATGGCTTCCGTGCGCGAGGCTTGCACCCACGTGGTCGGTGCCTATGGTCTGGCCGCCGTGTGCGCTGACGAGCCCGGCGTGATCGCCGTGGCCCGCAAGGATTCCCCGATCGTGGTCGGCGCGGGCGAGACCGGCGCCTATGTCGCCTCCGACGTCATCGCGCTCATCGACGCCACCCGCGATGTCGTGGTGCTCGAGGACGGTCAGTTTGCCAAACTCACGCCCGCAGGCGTCGAGTATACCGACGAGGCCGGCAACGTTATCGAGCCCAAGGTCACCCACATCGACTGGGACCTGGACATGGCAGAAAAGGGCGGTTATCCCGACTTTATGCTCAAGGAAATCCACGAGCAGCCGCGCGTCGTGCGCGACACGCTGGTCGGTCGTATGACGCCGGCCGGCGAGCTCGACATCGACGAGCTGGGCCTTTCGCTCGAGGAACTCAACGACATCGACCGCGTCTACGTGATCGCTTGCGGAACCAGCTATCACGCTGGCCTCATTGCCAAGAATCTCATTGAGGGCTGGGCTCGCATCCCCACCGAGGTGGAGGCGGCCAGCGAGTTCCGTTATCGCAACCCCATCATTACGCCGACGACGCTTGTCGTTGCCGTGTCCCAGTCGGGCGAGACGGCCGATACCCTTGCCGCCATTCGCGACGCGCGCATCAAGGGTGCCAAGGTCTTCGGCATCACCAACGTGGTGGGCAGCCCCGTGGCGCGTGAGAGCGACGGCGTCATCTACACCAAGGCCAACAAGGAGATCGCGGTCGCCTCGACCAAGAGCTTCATCGGCCAGGTCGTGAGCCTGACGCTGCTGGCTCTGCTGCTAGCGCAGGTCAAGTACCGCCTGACCACCAAGCAGGCGCGCATGCTGTTCCGCGAGCTTTCCGATACGGCCGAGCAGATCCAGTGGATTTTGGATACCCAGACCGAGGCCGTGCATGAGGCCGCCCTGCTGTGCAAGGACGCGCAGTCCGCACTGTTCGTGGGTCGCGGCATGGGTGCCGCTATTTCCTACGAGGGCGCGCTCAAGCTCAAAGAGGTCAGCTACCTGCACGCCGAGGCCTACGCCGCCGGCGAGATGAAGCACGGTCCCATCGCACTGATCGATCCGGGCTTCCCTGTCATCGCCGTGGCCACCAAGAGCGCCACCTACGACAAGACCGTGTCGAACCTTATGGAGTGCAAGGCGCGCGGCGCCAAGGTCATCGTCGTTGCCACTGAGGGCGACGAGGAGATCAACAAGATCGCCGACTGCATCATCCGCGTGCCGGCAGTCCGCGACGTGTTCAGCCCCATCACGGCGAGCGTCCCGCTGCAGTTGCTCGCCCGCGAGGTCGCCATCCTGCGCGGCTGCGACGTCGATCAGCCTCGAAACCTCGCCAAGAGCGTGACCGTGGAATAACTAATATTCCGCCGTCCTAACGACCAAGGCCC
>CAJJPN010000143.1:0-5228 GCA_905193635.1 Coriobacteriaceae bacterium | reverse complement strand
TGTTTATGAATGAAACCATGAAGCCCTCTTGTGGGGAGGCATATGACGCGACGCCTGTCGCCGTCCTCGCCGCGAGCGAAACCCTTACTATCGCACTCGGCATGCTCACAAAGTCACCTGTCGCGGCAATCGTCGCAGGCGGCTTGACGGGCTGCGTATGCAGCCTCGCCCTCCCGTCCATCAGCGGGAACATCCTCGCCCGCAAGCGCGATGCGATCCTTTCCTGGTGGGATGAGAACCTTGAGGTCTACAAGAAGTTCAAGGCGGAGAATCCCGACCGCGAGCCGAGCAAACGCGCCGAGAAGCGCGAGGAACGGGACCTTGCGATCTGGTGGCTCGACGCCATGAGGCTCGTCCGCACCAAGGAACTCATGCGTGAGAAAGTCGAGGCGCTTATCGAGACGGGCAGCCGCATGCCAGACGGCGTGAATCTCGATGATTATGAGACCGTCGAGGAGTACCGTGCCCGATACGTCGCACCGGTCTCCAAGATGACCTCTGCCATGCTTTCCCTTGCCGTTGGCCTCGGTACCGCCGCGACCTGCTATGTCGGGATGACCGGCAACCTCCACTCCCCGCTGCTCTTTCTTCTCGGCGGGATTACCTCGATTCTCGTCACGGCAGTCGGCGCGATGTGCGACCAGCGCTCACGCGTCCTGCCCTTCGGTCTGTCTATCGCCACGTACCCTCTCGCCGTACTCACGGCGTTCGGGCACGGCGGTGTAAGCGGATTGATCGGCAATCTGCTGTGCGGTGTGGGAATCTATGCGATTTTCGCCATCACCAACCATCTCTTCCGCATCACCGGCGGCGCCGATGCAGTCGGTGCCGGCGACCGCAGGCTCGTCCCGGCGATCGCGACGGCGTGCGGGTTCCACGGCACGGTATACGGCATGGGCGCGATGTGCATCGCCATGCTCGCCAACTACATGCCCCGCTACCGTGCGAAAGAGATCACCCTTAAAAGCCGCGTGCCCATGGGGCCTTTCCTGCTCGTCTGGCTTTGCACCGGCGTACCCCTTGGGTGTATCATGTAGCAGTCTATCCCGCTGTCCCCCGCAGAGAAGTTTGGGGTAGCCGATCTGCGAGGAACAACTGAGAATAGAGTCTTTGCAACCGTCCGAATGGACACAAAGGAAGGAGAATTCCCATGAATTCCATTCGCAATCGCGTCTATGCCGGTGAGATCGCCGGCGGCGCCGACACCGTCGAGTACGTCATCGTCGCCATCGTCGCCGTCGTGATCGGCGCCGCTCTGATCGCCTTCGGCAACCAGATGCGCGTCCAGATGGACAAGACCGGCAACTCCATCTCCCAGTGGTTCGATGCCGCCCGTAAGGCCGCCAACAACTCTGCCGGCCAGATCAACTCCGGCAAGAACCCGGCGTAGTCAACCTCCTTTCTCTCTAATAGCATAATACCATACTACTAAGGTATTTACTAAGGTATTTGTTCCGAAAATCGAGAATCCTGCAATCAAGGAGGAACAGGGCGTGAAAGGCATCTTCAAGAAACCGGAGTCCGAATCGGGCGCCGCAATCATCGAATTTGCGCTCGGTGTCCCGTTCCTCCTGATTTTTGCCATGGCTGCCATGGAATTCGGCCAGATTTCGGCGGCGACAACCGCTGTCGACAACGCCGCCCATGCAGCCGCCCGAGAGCTCGCCGTAAACCCCAACGGCGATGCCTCATCAGCTAAGGAGGCAGCCGTAAATGCCGCCTCCTCTTTTTTCGCTGAAAACATGAAGATCGAGACAGACGTCTCGGATGCCGAGAGGGAAGCGTACACGCACCGGATTCCCGATTCAAACGGATCGTCCTATACGGACAGGGAGTCGAATGTCTCAACCCGGAAATGCACCGCGACCGTATCCGTGACCATCCAGCCACAGACCGTTCTCGGCGATGCGATTTATGCCGCCGGAGGGTTCGGAGGCGACATGACGATCGAATCCAACGCCGTGGAGTTAAAGGATGCAACGGTGGAAGGAGGTGCGTCCTCGTGGTAAGGATCCATTCTGAAAGAGGCTCGGAAGTCCTCGAGGCCGCCATCGTCCTCCCCATGCTCATCGTCCTCGCATTCTGCCTTATCCAAGTTTGCCTGATAGCATATGAGGGCACCGCGATGAGCGCCGCAATCGAGTCGGCCGCGATGAAATCCGATTTCTCCGCCGCAATCGCATCCGGAAACGTAAACCAGGCGGTAAAGGATGAACTCGCATCGAACACGCCGGGTATCGTCAAGAACAACATCACCGTGACGAACTCCAAGGTCTCCTATTCGGACAGGTCCGATGAGGCCACCGTCACCGATTCCGGTTCCACGGGAATCACGACCATCTCGAAATCAAGCACCACGGCGCTTCTCGAATCGACCGTCGACTATAAAGTCCCGACCCTGATTTCGGTCGGCAGCTTCGACGGTATCAAGATGTCGAAAACGATCAAAGTGGAGGTCCCGGTTTCCGAGAAAATGGAGGTGTCGCGATGACGCGCGTCCGCAGCGAATCCGGCGCAATTAGCATCCTGAACGTCATCATCATGCTCGTGCTCCTCATCGCACTCGGCTTCGCATTCGAGCTCTCCGCAGCCCTCGACCAGCAGAACGCCCAGACAAATGACTGCTCCGCAGCCAGGGACGCCACCATGGCGTCGCAGAACCTCCTTGTCGCGAAGAACTCCGATGACCCCGGACTCGCAATCGCGACCGCGGCCGTCAAGTCCCTGCGTGCCAACGGGTTCAACGGCGAAGTCGAGGTCTGGTTCTATGAAGCCCCCTCCTCGGCCGTCCCCCAGAGCAAACGCGCGTGGGCCTGGGGCATCCAGACGAAATCGTCCTTGAAAGGATACTTTGCGACCTATTCGCTCGGAGATTTCGATATCCCCATCGGGGCGCACGTCACGGCACATGCCGTCCCCTACACTGCGGGAAAGGCATGGAGACCGGCGGATTCGGGTAACGGAAAGTATT
This sequence comes from Coriobacteriaceae bacterium, assembly GCA_905193635.1. Taxonomy (GTDB): domain Bacteria; phylum Actinomycetota; class Coriobacteriia; order Coriobacteriales; family Coriobacteriaceae; genus Collinsella. Next base: position 2,257 of record CAJJPN010000143.1, on the reverse strand, counting down.
CCTTCAAAGCCGGTTCAGACACCCCCGAATACGAGGAGTACACATCCACGAAAGAGCTTCCGCAAGAAGTGATCGACGAGATGAAAACAGCCGTCAACCAGGCAACGAACAATAAATAGCCTTCCCAATGAGCTAAAATGAAAGGATATCAGGCGACATCATGTGCCAATGCCTGATATCCTTTTGCTATGCCGCGTGTCTGACGGCATCTCTACACAGGAAAGCGAGAAAGGAACACCATGCCAGACACCAACGATACCGATGCGATCCTCGCGAAAGTCCGTTCAGGCGAGCTTTCGGCAGGCGATGCAGCCGCCCTGATCGCGAATCTCCACGCCGCATCCTACAAGGCGATGCAGGACGCGCAGACTGCACAGGCTCAGCCGCCCGAGCCTCCCGCACCTCAAGCCGCCAGCCAGCCGGGCATGTCCCAGCAGGCACCGGTCGCGGCTGCCGCACCTTGCTATCAGCCGCAGGTTCCGGCTATGCCGGCATATGCCGCACCGACGCCCGATACGGTTGCCGAGAAGGCTCAAGAGACGGTTCCGCAGCACCCTCAGGCACCTACAGCGCAGCACCCCTCTCCCTATGAGCCGCCTGCATATGTCCCGGCTGCATCGGCATCCGAGCCGCATCCGGTCTACGACCAGCCCTCTCCTGCCGTGAATCCGTATCGCCAGCCGACGCCCGATACGACTGCCACGCTTCCGGCGCAGGATGCCACCGCATTCCAGCCAGAAGTGGAAACCGCTTACCATCAGGCCTCGCACCTTCCGTATAATCCCCCGCAGGAGACCGACAAGTACATTCCCGTCAACGAGATGGAATCCTCCAGCTTCTTTACCGATCCTGAACCTGCTGAGGAACAGGAGCCGAAAAAGAAGCGCGAGAAGCCTGCAAAGCCATCGAAGCCGTCCCGTGCCGAACGCAAGGCCGAGAAGAAGAAGGCCAAAGAAGAAGCCAAGGCAGCGAAAGCCCAAAAGAGGGCAGCCGGCCGCCGTGGCGCCGCATCCCCCAACGGTCCGAGCCTCACGGGCATGGAGAAGATTGCCGTGAAGGTCTCCCGCCTGCAGAAGGTCACCGCCGGTCTCGCTGTTATCGCCATCCTCGCGGGAGGTGTCGCCGTCGTATCGGAAATCGACGCCAACAACCGAATCGCAGAAGCGTTCTCCGGCACCACCGAAATCGTCGCTGCCACGAAGACCATCCACGCCGGCGACGAGATCTCCGCAAGCGACCTCGCCTTCGTTTCCGTTCCGAACAGCACGGTGGCGGACGGCGCGATTACCAAGAAGGATATCGACGACTCCTCCAAGACTCCCGTCGGCCGTGTCGCAACCCAGTACATCGCCAAGGGCTCCCAGCTCACCAACGCATCGACTGCCGGCAAGGACAACCCTGAGTCCCTTGCCGCCGCGATCGGGGACGGCATGGAGGCCGTGACCATCTCCGTCGATGCCCAGTCCGGCATGGGCGGCATGCTCCGCGTAAACGACAGGGTCAAGGTCATCCAGCCCAATGACGGCTCCCTCGGCGGCGACGGGTTCACCGTCATCGCCGACTCCGTGCGTATCGCCGCCCTCGACGGAAACTTCAGCTCCGGTAGCGGCTCCTCTGACGGATACAGCACCGTGACGCTCGAAGTCACGCCCGAGCAGGCAGGCAAGATCCGCACCGCCGGTGGCCTTACCCTTACCCTGCCCTCTTCTGCCGATACCACCGAGAGCGGTGAGTAGCCCATGGCAGACGAAACCGTTCTCAGAATCAAGGAGCGCATCCGCCAGGAGATGCGCGACCTGCTCGGTGTGACCATGGCCGACGGCGGCTCTATCGACCGTCAGGCGCTTCCGGCCCAGATCGACGGTGTCGCCCATGAAGTGTGCGCCGATTTCGGTATCTCCGACGAAAACTGGATCGGCTACATCATCAAAAGCACCATTGACGATTTCATCGGTCTGGGTCCCCTGCAGCCCTTGCAGGACGATCCCAAGGTTGCCGAGATCTTCATCGATCCCGTCGGCGTCGAGCCGAATGGAACATTTATCACGCCGGTCGCCCGCGCCGAAGTGGACGGCCAGATCGTCGATTGCCCCGGTATCGACCTCGTCTCGCATGATGAGGTCGGTCGGCTTATCGGACGTATCGCCGAGGAGGCGAACCGCCGCTGCGACGATTCGTTTCCCGAGATGGACGCCACCCTTGCCGACGGCTCCCGTGTGCACGCAGCCCACCCGAAGGTCTCCCCCAACGGCTGGTC
>CAJJPN010000142.1:0-5272 GCA_905193635.1 Coriobacteriaceae bacterium | reverse complement strand
AAGGGCGGAGGCGGGGCATGCCCCGCCTCTTACACCACATCTCTGCGCGCTACCTGCTTGCTAACGGCAAGAATCCAGTTCGTATAAATTTGGACAACATCTCGTTTAGCAACATTGGTATTTTTTACCTGAATAAGCCGAGATTCACAAAGTCCAATCCGCCCGCTTAATTCATCAAGGCTGGTAGAAGCTGAGATGTCATCAAGATATTCATAGCTGGCAACTGTATTAGGGTTTAACTCTGTCACCTGCTTCAGAAACACTTTCATCTGGAAAGCAAAACCTGCTTGCGAGAGTATTCCTGATAGATCCATATCACACCGCCATAAAGTCACTAATTAAAACAATTCTACTCCACCGTAGTCATTTAACTCGCATGACGGAGGGGCTAAGGCAATTTAAGTCCATCAAACTATGTCACATGATTCACTATTTAATTGCAGCCAAAATGAAATCGGTTGATATGTACAGTTCGCAGTACGTACCACGCCGATTAACCCCTTTCGGAACATGCAGCAATCGAAGGTGGCTGGGTCTTTCCCAGCTTCAAGTCACCGCTCATCTTCAAGACACCGTGCCCTTAGGTATAATTGATAGAACAGACGTACGAATCAAATGGATTGGAACGCCATGTCAAATGAAGCCGAAATCAAAGACCTCTTTACGGTTTACTACATGAACCATTCCAAGGTTTATGAGATGCGCATGCTGCTAAACAACAAGATTTGGAAAGAGGCCACAAGCGAAGAAGATAAGGCCGCTTCAGGCAATGCCGAGCTCCATGTAAAAGGAGAAGGAAAGGTCCCGCTCTTTTCGAAGTTTTCTGGGGACGTGGACGCAAACCTGGGACACGAGAAACGAACAAAGCTGATAGATACGCTCGAGTACATCAACACCAAGAGCCGAATGCTTGCTGAAATCAAGGGATACTGCCTTAGATTTGACGAAAATGAGCGTAAAGAGGGCGACCTCGTCTACATCGATAATGTAAGCCTCTCACTGCTCAACGAGGACGAAGTGCGCACCCTCATTACGATCATGTCGGGAACGTTCGATGGGATTACAATCCCGGAGGCCGGCGGCCTCGATGTGGGACACCTATTCCAGTCCTTCATTAAGTCGGGCACGTCATTCAAACTCATCGGGAAAATCGAGGGCGCTAATAGCGTTATTAGCAGCAACATTATCGTGAAAATCCCCATCGATGGAACGAATCTTTTTGAAAGCGGTTACTCAGTCGATGACCTCCTTATCGGCAAGGTCGGCATCATCGGAATTTGTAAAGGGAAAGTTCGTCCAGCGGACCTTCGTAGCTCGTACGAATTTTTTCAAACAAAGGGCAAGACAGCTGAACCAGTGAACGACGGCTTCATAGACGGATCAGCCAAAGTACGTGCAGGCGATTCGATCAAAGAAGAAGAGGCGACCGAAGCTATCTATATCGATGTCATCGCCATCATTCAGGCGGTCAATAAAAAGAGCGAATAAGACATGCTAAACTTAACTACATACAGGAGAGACCAGTTCGCCCGTCTAAAGGACAGGCTTAAAAACGAAGGATACGACTATACCTCAGCGTTATCACTTACCAGCACTGCAGAAATTGCACAGCAAGCTGGAGAGCGTAGTATGGCAGTCGATATCTCGTCGCTTATATCCCTGCCCGATTCTTCCGGCGGCAAAGCAGGCATAGTCGCAACATTTGAAGCCCTTCTCTATCAAATGCCCAAAAGCACTGTGTTTGTCGCCGACGAAACGGCGGCAAACAAATACGCCTACGAGATGCGCACTATATTTGACGCCGTACAGCCTTGTGATATCGAGAATAATAGTGAGGACCAAGCCGTGCTCTGTGAAGAGAAGCCGAAGCGTCTGATAGACCTTGACGACTCAGAGGCAAAAGAATTGCTCGACCAGTTCGCATGCGACCTCATCGGACAGGAACTATTCAAAGGTGAATTCCGCAAACAGGTCGAGATATTCAGGCTGTTTAACAGTATCGGCGAGCAGCCGATTCTCTCCCTATTCCTGATCGGACCCTCCGGTGTGGGCAAGACCGAGACCGCAAGGATTCTCAGTAAACTTCTCGCCCCGGGAGAACCACTACCTAAGGTCAACTTTGGCAACTACAGCAGCAAGGACTCGCTCAATTCGCTCATCGGCAGCCCGCGTGGCTATATGGGCAGCGAAGAAGGTGAGCTCACAATGAAGATAGAGCGAAGCAACTCAGGCGTTATCCTCATCGACGAGTTCGAAAAGGGGGATTCAGCAGTATGGAGCTTCTTCCTCGACCTGCTTGAGAACGGCAAATTCACAGATTCCCAAGGCGAGGAACACGACCTCAATGGCTATACCATAGTTTTCACCTCGAACACGCCAAGGACCGAGGTACATGGCAAGTTCCCACCGGAACTGCTCTCGCGATTCAATCTCAAGGTGAATTTCAAGCCCCTGAACGATAAGGAGAAAAAGACTTTCGTAAGCAGGTACATAACCTCGGTCGCCGAGAAATACCGTTCAAGTATCGACGAATCTGTCGAAGAGCCGAATACTATCGCTAAGCGGGCACTCCAGGAGATCGACATCGCAAACGAGGAGAACATCCGTGTCCTGAAGAATAACGCACGAAAATGGTTCGCGGACTATATAGCAGAGCAAAACAATGGTAACTGCTGACAACAAATAGGCGCTAGCTCCCGTGCCGGTCCTAGTGCCCACGCGCATGTTAGCGCCAGGCGATTTTAGTCACTAATAGCCAAACGCTTTGACCAATTTAGGTCACCGAATAATGCCCGCTGCGCTTTCCCGCCGCCACCATGCCGGCAAAGCTAACGCACCGGCAATAGGAGAACCATTAAGGTGAACGAGAGTCACGATAACCTACAGGAGATTATGGGCGCGGCGCTACGGAAGATGGGCGCCAAGCAGGGCAATGGGTTCAACTCGCAACGCTGCAAACTTGCTCAGTCCTGCGGAAGGACGAAGGCCTATTCGCAACCGGAACAATTAAGTCAATTTGCAAAAAACTAACGGCACCAATAACTATTAATATGGCGAAATCGAATCAAAAACAATGGGAAGACCAAGTTCATAGTGGGTAAACGGCGAAACATCGAGTTCATCAAGAGCGCCATCTCCCCGACGGACCCAGAATTTTCCCTTTGCACACACAAAAGCAATCTCGACCAGCGGATGTCGATGCATTCCGTAGAAGCCGCCCATATCAATAGATACCGAATGAAGTCCCGGAGGAATCAAGTCGAGTATCTTCCTGTATTGGTACGAGGATTCCAAATCCTCCCCCTTGCCGCAGCCCGCTCCATAGGTGACGACAATTGTCGCAACTACCTCATATACGGGAAGATCGCTGTCGTTGCGAATTACGATACACGTATCGCCCGTAGGCGCTCTTTCAAGCCACGCAGCAATCGAAGATGGCTGCGCTAACTTCTCGGCCGTTTTCAAGCGCTTGTCATCTGTATTCATATGCCTTGTGTCGCGCCAAACAACATATATCGTTAGACAAAGTGTGACAGCGGCGCAAAACGCCTGAATGCCAGTATAGAGGACAGTCATAATGCGCGATCTTCTCCGAAATCGTTTATTGACAGCCCTATAAATACACCGTTAAACAAAGTCAAGCAAAGCGGCCACTCACTCTTTAATCAGCTTGACGTTACTAAGCAAAACCGGAATACCAGTACCGGTATATCCCTTAGTGGAGTAAACCCTGAACTCAAGCCAATCGAAATCAGATAGATCAATTTCATTCGACGGAATGTCAGTAGGTGCGGTATTCATCGTAATGTGGTCCTTTTGCCAAATTACTTTTGAATCGGACCCATCGACAGAGCCCCTTAGTTCGAGTCTCGCCTCATAGTCCTTCAAGATGCTCGTGTCCTCTACGTATTCAACAGCAATTTTGCCATTCAACGAACGGTACTTCTTGCCGATATAAAATGATATAACCGAAGGAGAATCAGCACTATTAGGACGACCAACCCAAGTGTCGTCACTTGAATAACTATTGCCAGCAGTGTCTTTTTGAGAGCCTTCAATCAACTCAAAACGGCTGGAAGAAGCAACCGTAAGAGAGGTCAACGCCACTTCAGAAACGCCTTCGAGCTCATCCAATAGGTCATTGATTCTTGCCGGATCTTTCACAATCTTCGAAGCAGCCTTCAAAACGCTTTTTGCATCATCATACTTTTTAGATGAGACCAGCTCGTTAGCCTTGGCTAAGACCTCTTCAGTGTAAGTAGACGAGTATTCAGCAAATGCAACAGCGCAGTCTCCAGATTTCTTAGAAGCCTTTGACAGCGAAGTCAAGGCTTCCTCAAGTTTACCGGAATCCCAGGCAGCGGTAGCGTCAGCAAGAACCTGCTTGCCCGCTTCCTCATCCTTGAGGGCATTGAGTTCCGCCTCGGCGTTAGCATAATCTCTATACGCGCTTTCAAGAGCCTCGTTAAGGCTCATGCTTTCTTCTACGGAATCAAAGCGCTTAGACAACTCGCCGACCATAGCAGACTGACCATGCAAATCGCCAAGATACGCCGACAGGAGGCACGGTATTATTGCAAACAAGATGCCGAAAATTACCGGATGATTAGCATAAAATCGGGACTCTCTAGTGCTGGGATCTTTATCAGCCATTATCTCTCCTAGCGCAAAACAAACAATATGAGTAACGCGTCTCTCAAAGGCACAAGCATGCCGAGCCAACAATTCGAAAGAAAACAGTGTGACAATCTGTGCAATCAATCGGACGAGCCGACAACCAACTTATTACTTCCGGCATTTTGTATAGCTCTATTGTTTAGCGACATGACAACCCCCAATAATCAGTCGACCAAATTCAATGGTCAACAAGTGGACGCTAACGTCATGCACCAGGCAGTGAACGCCTGAAACAATATTACTCCCCGACACTTTAGAAGAGCGCATCAGCCTATTATTTTCCGCCAAACGGTAGCCCGATGATCGAACTGTTTGGAACACAGCGTTGACGCAAAATTACTTTCGCAAATTGACAACCGCATAGCGGAACACGGCGCGCGCCCTGTCATTTGATTTTTAGCGGCTAAACAACAAATCACCGACGAAAGGGGGCACGGGCCGCGTCTGCGAACATCGCATCGGTAGACGAGGGGGCGCTCGACGCGCTGCTCAACGAGGAGCGTCCGAGCTTATCGGGCCGAGCGCTATAAAAGGACGGCGGGCCGGAAGACCTACCACAGCGGCTAGTACGCGAGATGGATCGTCACGGGCGCCG
>CAJJPN010000141.1:0-5293 GCA_905193635.1 Coriobacteriaceae bacterium | reverse complement strand
CCGTCCCAGAATAATCATCCTTCGGCTTCGTTTGGGATAGCTAAAAAAGCCCAGTCCCAAATTAACTGCCGTGCCGCTATACTGGTGCGCGGTCGTTTGCGAGCTCACGCGGCGGCCCTTGGTAACCCGACTTCCCGCGCCGTATCCGTAACGGCGCTCCCGGGGGAAGCGGATATACGCAAAGGAGTTTTATATGAGCAATCCCTCGAACCGCGCTTCGATGCGCGGGCAACTCACGCTGCGCGGCGTCGTCATCGGCGTCCTTGGCTGCGTGATCATCACGGCAAGCTCGGCCTACACGGCCCTCAAGATGGGTGCACTCCCCTGGCCGATTATTTTCGCTGCCGTCATCTCGCTGTTCTTCCTGAAGCTCATGGGTGACGCCAGCCTCAACGAGGCCAACGTCACCCACACCATCATGTCCGCGGGCGCCATGGTCGCCGGCGGCCTGGCGTTTACCATCCCGGGCGCCTGGATGCTGGGCTATGCCGACCAGATCAGCTGGCTCGACATGTTTATCGTGGCACTCGCCGGCACCATCTTGGGCCTGCTGGCCACCGCGCTCATCCACCGCCACTTTATCGTGGACGCCGCGCTGGAGTTTCCCACCGGCAATGCCGCAGCTCAGACACTGCGCGCCACCGAGGCCGGCGGCAAGACCGGCAAGCAGCTCTTTGGCTCCATGGCCATCGCAGGCATCTACAGCGTGCTTCGCGACGCTCTGGGCGTGGTGCCCAGCATGCTGTGCACGCTCAATATCCCCGGCGTGACCTTTGCCATCTATAACTCGCCCATGCTGCTCTCCATCGGCTTTTTGGTTGGCTTCGCCCCGGTTGCCTTCTGGTTTGCCGGCGCGCTGCTAGGTAACTTTGGCATCATCGTGGGCGGCACCGCTGCCGGTCTATTCGACGTTGTGACTGCGCAGGGCATCGTCAAATCGCTCGGCATGGGTCTCATGATGGGCTTTGGCGTCGCCGTCGTCCTCAAGGACATCCTGCCGCAGGTCGCCGGCATCGCCCGCGGCCTCGCCGCCGACAGCTCCAGCGACACCGACGAGCAGTCGCTCATCTCGGGCTCGCTTAAGCTCGACGCCGGCATCATCGGCCTGGGTACTGCCGCCATCGCCGTGATCGTCGCCATCGCGCTCGACCTTGGCCCCGTCCCGGCCGTCATCGTCACGCTGTTCACCTTTGTCACCACCATCATGAGCGCGCAGAGCTGCGGCCAGACGGGCATCGACCCCATGGAGATATTCGGCCTCATCGTGCTTTTGGCCGTGGCGGCCGTATCCAGCGTGCCGCAGGTGCAGCTTTTCTTCGTCGCGGGCATCGTGGCCGTGGCATGCGGCCTTGCGGGCGACGTCATGAACGACTTTAAGGCCGGCGCCGTGCTGGGCACCAATCCGCGTGCGCAGTGGATCGGCCAGGCCATCGGCGGCATCGTGGGCGCCCTGGTCGCCGCTGCCGTCATGGTCGCGCTCGTCACCGCCTATGGTCCGGATGCTTTCGGCCCCGACAAGAGCTTTGTGGCCGCGCAGGCAAGCGTCGTCGCCACCATGGTCTCGGGCATCCCGAGCGTGCCGTGGTTCGCAGGCGGCTTTATCGCCGGCATCGTCATGTACTGGCTCGGCATTCCGGCCATGATGATCGGCCTGGGCGTGTACCTGCCGTTCTACATGTCGCTCACGGCCTTCTTGGGCTCCTGCGCCAAGCTCGCCTACGACAAGTGGGCCGCACGCCGCGACGCCGCTGCCGGTCTTTCGGACGAGGAGAAGGCCTCCAAGGATGCCGCCTTCCAGGAGCAGGACCTGGTCGTCGCCAGCGGTCTGCTCGGCGGCGAGTCCATCGTCGGCGTTATCCTGGCGTTTGTCTCCGTGGGCTTAAGCCTGCTGGGCTAAGCTGAGCAGCTGCTCGACAGCAACCATATTGCCTACGATTTGCCCGGTCGGTAGCTTTCGCGGCTATCGACCGGGCTTTTTGATACCAACGCAAAGAAAGGCCGGCGCACTGCGTTTAACAGCGCGCCGGCCTTATCGGTTTAACTATCGAAGCGTTCCTGCTATGAACCGAAGTTCGTTTGCAGAATCTACGCCCGAAACGCTACATCTGCTTGCGACGACGATCGCCCAGCGTCACGCCCGCAGCCACGAGCGTAATACCGCCGATAACGAAGACCTCGCCCGCAAGCGCGGAGTCATCACCGGTCTGGGCGAGCGCGGCCGACGTTGCCTTCTTCTTGGCAACAGGAGCCTTTGCAGCAGCCTGCGCAACCTGAGGCTTGGCCTGCGGCTCAGCCTTGGGATGATACTTGTCGTACTCGGCCTGCGCGGCAGCCAGGGCATCCTTGGCATCGCCAAGCTCGGCAAGCGCGGCGGCATAGGCGTCGTTGGCATCGGACAGCTTGGCATCGGCATCGCTCAGAGCAGCCTTGAGACCAGCGGCGGCATCGACGGCAGCCTTATAGCGAGCGTAGGCAGCGTTCAGCTTGACCAGTTTCTCGTTGCCCGTCGTGCCCGCGGCAAGGGATGCCTTGTGGTCGACAGCCTCAAGATCGGCCTTGAGTGCCTCGTCGTTGGCAAGCTCGGCCTTGGCCTTGACGATCTCGAGGTTCGCATCGACGACGGCTTCGTTGGCGGCATCGAGCTGCTTCTGGGCATCGGCGACACCGGCGACGGCAGCGTCATAGGCGGCCTTGGCGTCGTCGACCGCCTTCTGGGCGCCGGCGAAGCGCTCGAAGGCCTTGTTTGCGCGGGCCAGCTCCCCCTCGGCGGCCTTGGCCTTCGCCTGTGCGTCGGACACGGCCTGCGTCTTGGCGGCAACTGCCTGCTTGGCGTCCGAAAGAGCGGTCGCGGCGTGCACATCTGCGGCCTGAGCCTTGTCAACGCCAGCCTGGGCAGCACCGTCGGCCTTCTTGGCCTCGCCTAGCGTGCCCTGCTTGTTCGCAAGGTCCGTATTGGCGGCATCGCGCTTGGCGGTAAGGTCCTTGACCGAAGCAGTGGCGTTGTCATACGCCTCATTGGCCTGATCGGACTTTGCCTTGGCGGCATCGCGGGCGCTGCGAGCCTTCGCCTTGTGAGCGGTGGCCTCGGCTGCCTTCGCCTTGCTGTCAGCAAGCGTGGCGTTTGCCTTATCGAGAGCTGCCTGGGCAGTAGCGGCCTTGCTCTTGGCGGCATCGAGCTTGGCCCGAGGCGTCTTGACGTCGATGCCCTTGAGTTTGGCTTCGGCGGCGTCGTATGCCGTCTTCGCGGCGGCGGTGCCGGACTTGGCCTTCTCGTACTCGCCCTTGGCGGTGTTCGCGTTCGTGTCGGCCGCGGTATAGGCGTCATGCGCCGCATCCTGCTTATTTACCGCTGCAAAGTAAGCTTTTTTAGTAGTACCGAAGTTCTTCTGCGCCTCCGCCAGCTTATTCTGCAGCTGCTTCAGCTGCTCCTTCTGCTCCTGCGTGCCGCCTGCGTTGTAAGCGGAATCGATGTAGTCGTTGAGGAGCTTCTTGAACTCGGAGACAGTGAAATCAGCCTGAGTGTCATCAGCACTGTAATCGAAGATGGTTACCTCGGAATCGGTGTTCTTACCGCTACCGGTTGCGATGCCGATAGCCTTCGTACCGGCATCGATAATGTTGAGATAGTGCCCGCACTCATGGTAGATGCTGTTGTAGTGCTGATAGATATAGTAGGAATCATATCGATGGCTCCCAAGTGCGTCGCCATACTGCGCGACGTACTTATCGAATGCCTCCTTCTCCTGGGTGTAGAGGCCGGTGTAGGGCCAGCCGAGTGTATCCTCGGTCTCGCCGCCGGTATATGCGCCGCCTCCGCCGGCAAGATTTTCCCCGTTGTCGAAATAGCAGTTCGAGTGTCCCCAGATGTTCGATGAATATGATGTATTAAGGGCGGCTGCCGCAGTCATGCGGAGGCTGACGCTGAGCGCCGACTGACCGTTCGCCTTGCGGAGGTTGTTCTGGGTATCAAGGTAAGTCAGGGCGTTGCGCATCTGCTCCAAGGAAAGCGGATTGGTGTCGCGAGACATGTCCTGATCGACGTACTGGTCATACCATTCGGCCTTGTCAGCGGCACCGGTGAGTGTAGCCATTGCGTCCTTGGCGTTCGACTTCTGCTGGGCGGTGAAATCGCCGCTGTTGCTGATGTAGGCCATAAAGCCGAGCATGCCCTTATTGATGACTTCCTGGTCAACGGTCATGTTGGACTTGAGGTCAGCAATCTGCTGCTCAAGAGCCTCAACCTGGACATTGGCAGCGTCATAAGCCTTTTCCGCGGCGTTCGAAGCAGCGCAGGCTGCCTCCCACTCACTGCGCTTCTGCTTGCGAACTTCGACAAGCTTATCGTACTCCGCCTTCTTGTCGGCCTCGGTCTGCTGGGCCTGCTCGTATGTCGTCTTCGCGGCGTCACGCTTACTGGCCGCGTCCTTGTACTCCTTGTTTGCCGCATCGTATGCAGACTGGGCAGATGCCACAGCAGCGTTGGCGGCGTTGGCCTTCTCCTGCGCGGCAGCGACGGCAGCCTGGGCGGCCTGCAGATTTGTCTGTGCGGTGGCGTCGGCATCCGTCGCGGCATTGAGCTCCGCCTGCGCGGTCTTGAGCTCACCAGCAGCAGCTTTCTTGGCGGCCTCAAGCGCACTCAGGTCAACACCCGTACCCGAGACGGCAGCATCGAGCGCGGCCTGCGCCTGGTCGAACTTCTGCTGGGCGTTATCGCGCGCGGTGGTTGCGGCTGCGAGAGCAGCGGCAGTCTCCTGCTTCTTGGCCTGGGCGGAAGTCAGAGCGGCCTCGGTATTCTGCTTTTCCTGCTGGGCGCTGGCCTCGGCAGCCTTGGCCTGGTCCAGATTGTCCTGTGCAGTAGTAACGGCCTTATTGGCGTCATCGAGCTTTGCCTGCGCGTCCTCGACAGCCTTCTTGGCGGCCTCGTACTCGTCCATACCCATGGCCTCGAGCTTGGCCTGGGCATCATCGAGGGCCTTCTTGGCCTCATCCTGCTTTGCCTTGGCGTCCTTGAGCGCCTGGGTCTTATCCTCGACACTCTTGTTGGCCTGTTCGAGCTGATCGTTCAGGTCGCCCAGCTTCTTCTGCTGCTGCTCGGTCTTTTCGACGGCGGCTTTGAGCTCGTCAATCTTCTCCTGGAGCACGGCGACTTCTGCTGCGTTCTGCTCGATTTCGTTGTCGCTCACAGCCTGCGAGGCCTGATTCTTTTGCTGCTGTGCCTGCTTTTGAGACTGGCCAGCCGCGTCGGCCTTCTTCTGAGCCGCATCGTAGGCGGCCTGAGCGTCCTTGAGCTGCT
>CAJJPN010000140.1:0-5294 GCA_905193635.1 Coriobacteriaceae bacterium | reverse complement strand
CGATATTGTTAATGGTATCAGCCAAGTCAAGATTGACTCATTGGATGCTATTACCGTTTCGGAAAAAGTTGGGGATAGCCCAGGAGCAGCGGGAAGTCTTTTCGTTACCTCCCTCGCAATGCTGCTTGCAAGTTTTGTGGTAAAGGGGGCTGTATCTGTCATGTGCTACATGAGGGCAATCCAGCTTTACGTCTTCACAGCCTTTTCGCCTATTCCATTTGCGTTGCTTGGCTTTGATGAAACAAAGAATTATGGTATTAGCTTTTGCAAGAACTACCTAGGAATTTGTCTCTCCGGAGCAGTTATCATCTTGGCTTTAAGCGCGTTTCCGTCGTTGCTGTCAGGTTTCAGCGGTGGAGAGATCACGGGAATTAAGGGAGAAATGTGGGGATCATTATGCGCTGTTTTGGCTATGACACTGATTATCATTAAATCTGGAACCATTGCCCGCGATATTCTCGGTGGTTAGTATTAGGTGAAAACATTTATTAAGGAGGTGCAGTGCCATGGATGATGAAAGACAACAAGGGTCTTGGTGGGGAAACCTTGAGACAATTCACCCTGATGAAGACCATGAGGATTATATCGAAGAACAAAACGATGGCGAGAAGCGAAAAAAGCTCATTGCTGTCGTGGTTGTCGTCGGCGTCATTCTGGTGCTGTTCCTCGGCGGCGTGACTGCTTTTACCGTTTTTTCGAGTAATAAAGGAAACGGCTTAGACACAAAGAAAGAACAAACGCAAACTCAGAAGAAAGAGACCTCGACTGAGAATGCAAAGAAGAAAAAATCCGCTGAAAAGAGTGCTATCTCCGTCATGGTGACAGCTGACGGAGCTGCTGAAGATTCTAAGGCTTCCGTTTCGATTTCCGAAAAGGGTAAGAACGGAAAGATTGTTGTCAAAGATATTTCCGTTGCAGTCAACGACGAGGTCAAGATTTGTACCCTGCCGAAAGGCAAGTATTTGCTGACCGTTGAGTCGGCACCGGACGGTTATGATAAACCAGCAAAAAGCACCAGTTTCACCGTCAAAGGTGAAGGGAAAAAGGTGTCAGCTTTCGTTTTTTTAGCTAAACATGTCGATAAGACTGCTGAGAGCAGCGAGTCTGAAGACAATGTTGAAGCGACTCCGGCAAACGACGGGGCTTCGCAAAACCAGGATGCTTCTTCTAACGGTCAAAATCAGAATAATCAGGCAGAAAATTCTTCTGCCGATATGAATAGTGGTGCTTCCGCTCCATCGTCTGGCAACGGACAGCCCTCTTCTACTTCAACGCCGACAACCACGAAGACTATCCATCATCCCGCCGAGACGATTAGGATCGCGATCTGCGACACATGCGGGGCGGATATCACCGATGATATCGAAGGCCACAAGAAGTCAACCGGCCATCCGTGGTATCACTATGATGCGAAAGTAATCAAGGAGGCTTGGGACGAAACGGTGACCGTGAACTAGATGAAATTCGCAAGCGCTTGCGAATTTGAAAGAAAAAACAGGGCACCCGACCGAGGTGCCCTTTTCCGGTATCGAATGGTAGAATCTTACCAAGCATCAAGACGCAAGGAGGTACCCCGTATGAATGAAATGCAAGCTCACGGCCTTTTAATCCCCGTCGGCTCGATGCCGATCGAGGTTTGGATCGATAAGAATAACTCGCTGGACGAACTGCAGAACTTCGTCAACGGCAACGTTGATGTACTGAGGGTTCTCGGTAATGGGGTTGACCTGTGGTTCAATAAAGAATATCTATTCAACGGCAGCCAGCCCAACCGCGCCATCTACGCCACGAAGCACATGGAAGAAGTCGGATATCTCGACCAGCTGACGTTCGGCCATCCGGTCAAGGAGGGGAAGCTCTATTCGCTAATCTGCGGTGATTTCGTCGCCTTCGGTGTCGACGAGGAAGGCGAAATCGCAAGCCTTCCTCAGGAGACGATCGACAAGCTGAAAGAGACCTTTGCGGACCCGTCCACCGGCTACAAAGAGTATATTCACATTAAGTACGGCATCGAACCGGATCGATTTCAGCTTCAGAATGAGCAAGACGCCGGCGACAAGCATGAGAAATCTACGAAGTCCCTCGCCGAGGTCGCTACAGAAGCCAGGGAGAGCTCGCTAGTGCTCGGCCAGAGCAAGGGCAACCACGACGACAGCGGTAGCGATATCGGCAATTCGCGTCCAATCGACCGCGAGTACCCAATCAGTCACTAATCAGAGCTCTATGAATCGTTTTAAAGAAACAAGGCGGTGAAACGATGGAATCTAATAAAGTCATAGGCCTGATCTTCCCTGTCGGTGGAGAGGCTCAGACCTTTCTCGCCGACAGGGACAGACCGTATCGAGACATCCGTGAGGCAGTCCAAGGTGAATATGACGAACTCGGTGCCACGTTCGCCGATGTGGATATCTATGTGAATGCCGCCGGTGCAGACAGTTTGCTGCCAAACCGCGCCATCAACCCCGATGCCTTCATGGATGACTCGGGCTTCCTGTCTGAAAAGAGCCTCATCGTCGGAACAAACGACGGTAAGCCCTTCTCTCTCATTTTCGGCAATATCGTCGCCCTCTCACGTGATGAGACCGGTGAGCTTATCGATATGCCCGCCGATATCGAGACGGAGCTGAAAGAGTCACTTAGCGATCCTTTGGACGGATATGATTTACGGTTTCGAGAGGCTTTCGGCAGATATCAGAACTGGGACCTAAGCCAAGCCCAGGCCGCCAAGATCGCCGGCTTGAGCCAACAGGCATTCTCCTATCATGTGAACAAGATCACGAATGCACAGGATACCCGAGGAAGGGGATTGAAACCCCTTCCCAAGGGATTCGACCGTCTCTACAGCGAATATAAGAACGGAGACATCTCGGCAAGATCCGCAGCGACGAAGCTCGGCATCACGCATCCGACGTTTCTCAAATATGTCAAGGAATGCGATGTCCGCCTGCATAAGGACGACCTCGTGCAAACCCACAATCCGCGGGGACTCACGGAACGCCATGCAGCGGCCACGGATGCGGCAAGGAATCTGAACCATGACCAGAACGCACCTGATTCGCCATTACAGGACAGATAGACGGCACAAACACGGGGAATCGCCGCTTCGGTGAGCCCCCGTGCCCTTCTACACGATACCTTTTGCAGATGACGTGACGTATCCGTCATCGATATATAGGCGAAACGCAGCCAAAGTGGTAGAATCTTACAAAACACGCCGCCGGAACGGAGGGTAACATGCAAACCGGAACGAAGAAGACCTCTGATCGCTTCCAGAACTACTTCTGCCCTGCCGCAGCCAACGATATCGTGCACCATGCCTACGCATGGATCGTCAAAGAACCGAACATGCAGCCGAAATTCCTCTACTGCCGCGCTATCGACGATCCAGCCAACGACCGCGGATGGAATATCATCGCGGAGGTCTGGGAACGCGATGTTCTCGGCGGATGGGGCATCTCCTCTTCCACCATGCATCCCGAATTTGAAGATACCTCCGACGGATATGTACTTGCCGAGGGTATGCCCGGAACGGCAGCATCACTGCCTTACCAGGTATTCCGAGAGGTGGTCAATGAACATGACACGAATTATCTGATCGCCCTCGCCATTGCAATCGATGCCCTGCCGAAAGATTCCACTTACGACAAGGCATCTGAAACCATCCGTGCAAACGCCGACATCGATATCGCCGAGCGCCGCAAGAGCGTCCTTCCCGACCAAGCCGGCCTCGCTGCCAAAAAGGCGTCCTGTATCGAGTCGCTTGCGCACATCGGCGGCAATGCGCCCGTTTGCGGACAGGATGAAATCGCCCGGTAAAGGAGAACCGATATGAGTGAAATCAAGACGAAAATCAGTCCCTACAACGACGTCGTCGATCTGTTCGGCGAAGAGAAAGCTGCCGATATGCTAAGCGAGGCGCTTGACTGGTCGACAATCGATCCGAAAAACGATAAGAAGAATATCATGGAGCGCAAGGCGCTACTCCTCGATCCGTATATGACATACGAGAACGAGGATTATTGCAAGCATATCGTCGCCGGATTCCTCGGTGACCGCGACCTCGACTGGGCGAGCGGATATATCGACGAGGAGAAAATCAAGAACGGACAGGTAATGCCGGCCGACCTCAAGTCGGCACTCTCTATGGCACTCGACAACGAGCTGTCTACATCCTGGGCCTATCTGGATGCCCTTTCCTCCCAGTGCGCGGAAATCTTCAATAAATTTGCCGGATATATCGAATCTGCAGGCCTTGCCCGCGGGGTCCTCGTGCCTGGAGAGTATGAGTTGGACCACGATGCGCTGAACGCGGACGTCTCCGAGAGATTCAATATCCAGTATGGATTCCAATGCGACCAGATGATTGATGCCATGCAGTTCGATATGACGCTCATTCTGACTGAGAAGGTCGACAGCATGGACGGATACAGGCTGATCCAGAGCGTATGCGACTGGCGCGAAGAAAACCTCGAGGTTATCGAGGACGCAGAGAACAATTTAGATTATGGCAAAGTGCCCAGCTACGTGGCTTACGAACGCCCGGCGGATATCGGTACGACAATCATCGATGAGCTGTGCGCATCGCAGGGCACCGCCGTCGAGAAACTGGTGAACTATCCGACCACTAAATTCGAACGCACCATGCGGGACGAGCTTTTCGAGGCATTGGCGGTAAACGAGACGACTATTTCCCTTATGGCTAAAGTCCCCTCTTCCGTCTTCCTCGATGCCGTGGCATGCATGGACTCACGCTATATGAGCGGACACACAGTCGATACCGGTCATGCTTTTATCGTTTCCCCGGGAACATACGAACCGTATATCGGTATCCACGATCCTGTCTACGGCGCGGGTTATATGATGGTCGACCTCGATAAACCATTTGAAATCCCGATGAACCGTATCTGGATCGCCATGGATGACTACAGCGGCCCTGAGACCAAGGAAGGTCTGCGCGGAATGTACCACAGCCCCCAAGATGTCAGCGCCTTCAGCGACCCTTTCTGCGGTTCCGTCAGCGTCACGTCGACTCGCGATGAGAAACAGGAACCAGCAAAGAGCGGTCTAGAAGCCAAGCGCGATGCATGTGCCTTAAGTGCCGCTCATCTCGACAGCCCAAACACGGAAATCCCCAATGGCAAGAATATGGAAAGGGAATAGCCGATTATGGAATACAAAGACATCAAGACTGCAGATGAACTTGAAAGCTGGTATGCGGAGAAGGAAGATATCCTCGAAGGCCATGTCCGCGATTATGCCGTACCATTCGGCAACGTATACCACCTGGATTCCCC
>CAJJPN010000139.1:0-5344 GCA_905193635.1 Coriobacteriaceae bacterium | reverse complement strand
CCTCAATCGTAGCCCGAGACGGGCCCGGGCTGACAATTTCGACTGTAATGGACGTGGAAACGGATCATTTAGAAATGGCACGGATATGAGTTGATCGCGCGATCCACTCCGGTCTGGCGGCTGCCGATTCGATGCGGTTCGAAAGGGTTATTCGGCGCCATGGCGACCGGTGGTACTCTTGTATCCGTTTGAAATCGAGCGAAGGAGTGCCGCTATGGAGCAATCGAGCCTGTTTGGTGACGGCGTGGACATCGATACCGAAACGCCCGCGAGTGCGGATGCCGCCGCACCGACCGACGCCCATGCCCAGGCGGCAGCGCGCGCGGCCGAGCTGCGCCACGAGCTCGATTACCACGCCTATCGCTACTACATGCTCGATGCGCCCGAAATCACGGACGCCGCCTTCGACAAAATGCTCGTTGAGCTGCAGGAGATCGAGGCGACCTACCCCGACCTGGTGACGCCCGACAGCTATACCCAGCGCGTGGGCGGCTACGTGAGCGAGCAGTTTACGCCGGTCACGCATATGGCGCGCATGTATTCCATGGACGATGCCATGGACCTGGACGAACTCGACGCGTGGCTCCAGCGCGCCGAGGATGCGCTCGGCGCCGGCAGCGTTACCTATACCTGCGAGCTTAAGATCGACGGCCTGGGCGTGGCCCTTACCTACCAAAACGGCACCTTCGTGCGCGCGGCCACACGCGGCGACGGCACCACGGGCGAGGACGTGTCGCTCAACGTGCGAACCATCAAGGATGTGCCCGTGCACCTGTCCGAGCCGGCGCTCGCCCACATGGGCGCCGACCGCGAGCGCACCATTGAGGTGCGCGGCGAGGTCTATATGCCCAAGGGCAGCTTTGTTCGTCTGAACGACGAGGCCGATGCCGAGGGGCGCGACCCCTTCGCCAACCCGCGCAACGCCGCCGCCGGCAGCCTGCGCCAAAAGGACCCCAAGGTCACGGCGCGCCGCGACCTGGCTACCTTTATCTACGCCATTGCCGATACCGATCCGCTGCACGTCCACAGCCAGCGCGAGTTCCTGGACTGGCTGCGTAGCGCCGGCTTTAGCGTCAACCCCAACGTTGCCCGTTGCGCCACGCCGGCCGAGGTCCACGAGTTCTGCGCCCAGGCCCTCGAGCATCGCGGTGACCTGGACTACGACATCGACGGCGTGGTCGTAAAGGTCGACAGCTTCCAGCAGCAGCTCGACCTGGGCTTTACTGCCCGCGCACCGCGCTGGGCCATTGCCTTTAAGTTCCCACCCGAGGAAAAGCAGACCGTCCTGCGCGAAATTCGCATCCAGGTGGGTCGCACCGGTGTGCTCACGCCGGTCGCCGAGTTCGACCCGGTGACGGTTGCCGGCTCCACCATCGCGCGCGCCACGCTGCACAACATCGACGAGATCCGTCGCAAAAACGTGCGCGAGGGCGACACCATCATCGTGCACAAGGCGGGCGACGTGATTCCCGAGGTCGTGGGCCCGGTGCTCGACAAGCGCCCGGCCGATTCGGTTGACTGGCACATGCCCGAGGTCTGCCCCGTGTGCGGTAGCCCCGTGGTTCACGAGGATGGCGAGGTTGCCTACCGCTGCGTGTCCATCGACTGCCCCGCACAGCTCAAGGAGCGTTTGCTCCACTGGGTGAGCCGCGGCTGCATGGACGTCGATGGCCTGGGCGACGAGATCGTCGACAAGATGATCGCCGCCGGGCTGATCCACGATGTCGCAGACTTCTACCAGCTCACGGTCGACGACATCGCCGGCCTGGACACGGGCCGCGTGTACGCCAGCTCCAACAGCAAAAAGGGCGTCAAGAAGGGCGATCCCATTCCGGTGGGCCTCAAGACGGCCGAGAAAATCATCGCCGAGCTCAATAAGTCCAAGAGCCAGCCACTCGGTCGCGTGCTGTTTGCCCTAGGCATCCGCCACGTGGGCAAAAGCGTGGGCGAGGTCATCGCCGAGCGATTCCTGTCGATTGACAAGCTCATCTTGGCGAGCGAAGAGGATATCGCCGAGTGCGAGGGCATCGGTCCCAAGATTGCGGCGAGCGTCAAGCAGTTCCTGGCCGTGCCCGAGAACCTCGCCGTGCTGGAGCGCTTGCGTCAGGCGGGCCTGTCGCTCGAGGTCGACTTGGGCGCCGCGCATGCACAGGCTGCAGCCGACGCTGGCGTGGCGGGCGAGCTTGTCGACGCACAGCCGCTTGCGGGCCTGACCTTCGTGCTCACCGGCACGCTCGTCAACCGCACGCGCGACGAGGCGGGTGCGGCGCTCAAGGTGCTCGGCGCTAAGGTTTCGGGCAGTGTGTCAAAGAAGACGAGTTATCTGGTCGCCGGCCCCAAAGCGGGCTCCAAGCTTACCAAGGCCGAGCAGCTGGGTGTACCCGTACTGGATGAGGACGCACTCGAGCAGATCTTGGCTACTGGTCAGGTGCCCCAGGCGTAAGGCATCGATAGCCAAATTGAAGAACCGCCCGGAAGCACGATGCCTTCCGGGCGGTTCTTATTTTGACGGGGCAACGGGCACGGTGATCTGCGTCACGTAGGTTGCCGGATCATCGCTGATGATGTCGTCGATAAGGGCGATTTCGCGTTGCCCCGCTACGCCACCAGTTTGTCAAAAGCCCCGCGCCGGTTGAGCACGGTAAACGCGACAACACAGATGACTGCCGACAAAATCGATCCGCACGGCGAAGCGATGCCCATGGGAAACAACGTATCGGAATAGGCGTTCGACAGCAGCCACGCGCCCGGCACGCGAATGAGCGCCACCGCCAGCACGTTGTGCGCAAAGCCGATGTAGCTCTTGCCGTATGCAGCGAAAAAGCCGCTAAAGCAAATGTGGATGCCGGCAAAAATCGCGTCGAAAATGTAGCTGCGCATATAGCCGGTGCCGGCGGCGACTACTGCAGCGTCCTTGGCAAAAAAGCCGATAAACGCCGGCGCCACCAGCCACATCAGCACCGTGATCAGGCAGCCGTACACTACCGAGATGGTCATGGCGTCTTTGAGCACCTGACGTGCGCGGTCGCCCTTACCCGCACCGGCGTTTTGCGCCGTGAGTGCGCTGACGGTGGCGCCCATGGAGCTCGGGACAATGAATAAAAAGCTGATCATCTTCTCGACCAAGCCCACGGCGGCGGCGTCGACCAGGCCGCGGTGGTTGGCGATGACGGTGATAAACATAAACGCCACCTGGATGCAGCCGTCCTGTACTGCCACGGGCACGCCGATCTTAAGAATGCTGCCGAGCGCCTCGGGCTGGGGACGCAGGTCGCTGCGCTTAACGTGAATGTTCGTGCGGCGGCTCTTGAGCCACACGAGCGCGAGGGCAACGCTTGCCGTCTGGGCGGTTACCGTGCCGAGTGCCGCGCCTACGGGACCGAGTCCCATGTGGCCGATAAACAGAAAATCGAGTGCGATGTTGATGATGCATGCCACGCCAATCACGTACATGGGCGAGCGCGAATCGCCCAGGCCGCGAAAGATGGCCGAGAGGATGTTGTATGCGGCGATAAAGGGAATGCCGACAAAGCAGATGCGCAGGTAGGCGGCAGTGCCTTCGACCGCTTCGACTGGCGTGCCAATGAGTGTCACGATCTGCGGGCACAGTGCGAGCAGGACAGCGGCCAGCACCACCGAGACACCCATAAAGAGCGTGATGGTGTTGCCGATGGCGGTCTCGGCGCGGTCGAAGCGGCGCGAGCCCACGGCGTGGCCGACGATAACCGTCGTTCCCATGGCCAGGCCCACGAGCGTCACGGTAATGATATAGAGCGTCTGCGCGCCGTTGCCCACGGCGGTGATGCCGGCGGCGCCGCTAAACTGTCCCATCATGTACAGGTCGGCCATGCCGTAGAGCATCTGCAAAAAGTACGAGAGCATATAGGGCAGGGCAAAGACCGCGATGGTCTTAAGGACATTGCCGCGTGTGAGGTCGTGTTCCATAGGTGGGGCTTTCTGGCTGGGTTTGTTTACGTACCAGTGTAGTGAAAACCCTATAACGATTGTAGAGTCAAGGTTTGTGTTGGCAGCGGGGCGAAAAAGTCACGCTCCAAGCACGATGCTTTGACCCTCCGTGCCCCTCACCTCGCCTCAAACCATCACAACATTCGACGTTTTTTGCCAAAAACGGGAAAAGCATCGAATGTTGTGATGGTTTTTCTGCCACTCGATCGGGTGGATTCGCTTTCTTGCGCACGAAGGTGTGCGGACCCGTGAGCGGGGGAATAAGGTTGGTTATCCGACTCCATTGGAGGGCTCATGGACCTGCCGATCGTCCTGTCCCATAAGACTGCCTGGCTGTACCACAACGTGGCGCGCCCGTCCGAGCCGCTCTCGCGAGCAAGCAGCCTATGCGATGAGGACTCGCTTGCTAACGAGGCGGAGCCGACCGCGAGCCTGTCCGAATTGGGACTCGATGCCAAGGGGCTGAGGGCTTCAACGGCAGTTGGGATCGTTACCGACTATCTGGTTGCGCTTGGTATTCCACGAGAAGAGCTCGATCATATCGACACGCTCGTCAACTTCGATTTTGAGCGCTCGACGCCGGCTGGATTTAGGTGCCACGTGTTTGGAGCGCCGGTACCTCCAGGCCATCTTATCGAGGTGGCAGAGGGCCTTCTGGTGGTTGATGAGGTCATGTGCTTTGTCCAGGCGGGCTCGTGGATGAGTGAGCCCGAGCAGCTGGAATATGGCTACGAAATCTGCGCTCGATACCATTTGAATCATCTGTCGACAGGCGATTATATCGAGATGGGGCAGAGGTATACCGTTGCCGACTTGATTGCCTATTGCAATGAGAACCGATCTCGTCAGGGGGCTATACGCGCGGCCGCCGTGCTCAAGCGCGTGCACGATGGCGCGCGGTCGCCCATGGAGACGGCCACTGCAATCATGGTCGTAGCAAAACGTTCTCAAGGCGGGCTGGGATACGCCAAGATCGAGCTCAACCATCGGGTAGATGTTCCCAGCGAGTTCAAATATCTCGCAAAGGCTGGGTATTTCGAGATTGACGTATATGCGCCTGCGAGCGGTACGGGGATTGAATACAACGGCTCGGACCATCTTGATAAACAGCGCAGCGCGTCGGACGCGGAGCGTATGGCCGTGCTGAGCGCGCTGGGCTTTAGGATGATCGTCCTCACCGGGACTCAATTTGCCCATCAGCTGCAATTGCACCGGGCGATGAACGCCATCGCGCTCGCTATGGGCCTTAAGTGCGACCGAAGCGAAGCGTTCCAGAAACGTCAGAACGACCTGCGAGAATTCGTGATTCGGCACTGGGACGGTGGTAGCGCGCAGAGATGTGGTGTAAGAGGCGGGGCATGCCCCGCCTCCGCCCTTT
>CAJJPN010000138.1:0-5383 GCA_905193635.1 Coriobacteriaceae bacterium | reverse complement strand
CCTCTTCGATCCGCTGGAGGTAGGCATCCAGCTCGTCCTTCTTCGGGAAGGCGATGCCGTAAATCCGCTGGAGGGTCTCCCGGTTGGAGTCGCCCCGCCAGTAGGCGGCGTTGCAGGCCAGCAGCTTGATGGCGTTGCCCTTCACCCGGCCGGTGGAGTCCAGATGGGGGCCGGCGCACAGATCGGTGAACTCGCCCTGCTTGTAGAAGGAAATGGTAGCGTCCTCCGGCAGATCGTTAATCAGCTCTACCTTGTACGGCTCCTCGCGCTCTTCCATGAACTTGATGGCTTCCGCGCGCGGCAGCTCGAAGCGCTCAAGCTTCTCCTTCTCCTTGCAGATCTTACGCATCTCTGCCTCGAGAGCATCGAGGTGCTCCTGCGTGAAGGAGAACGGCGCATCAAAATCGTAGTAGAAGCCGTTGTCGGTCGCGGGGCCGTAGGCAAAGTCGGCCTCGGGATAGAGGCGCTTGATGGCCTGCGCCATGATGTGCGCGGCAGAGTGGCGGATGACGTGCGTGACCTCGTCCTGCGGGAGCTCGGCCACCGAACCGTCATTGTAGAGTGCCTTCATGGGTATGTTTTCTCCTCTCGGATGCCTGATGCAAGTGCGTGCGATGCGCTCGGCGTTTTTGACTTGCATCATTATAGGCAGGTTGCCTTGGTATACAAGCGCCCGCCGCACCTTAATGGCACGGCGGGCGATTTTCTACGCATGCTTCATCGTGTGGGGCGGGTTGCGCGTGTGGCTTGTGGCGCGTGAGGCGCCCGTGGCTTGCGGCCGGCCCGGCGATGGATGCGTTACTGGATGCGAGTTCGGCAGTAGGGGCAGACCTTCCAGTGCGCATCGAGCGGGCGATGGCAGCTGGGGCACACGTTGCGAACCTGCGTATCGCACACCGGGCAGACGACGAAATCCTTCTCGATGGGCGCGCCGCACTGCGGGCAGGTGCCGTACTGGGCAAGCTGGCGCTCGCGCAGGGCCATGTCCAGCTCCTGCTCCTCGCGGTCGGACGCGTAGGAGTGCGGGCGCAGGACCAGGTAGGCGATGAGACCCACAAACGGGATGAGGGCGATGATGCCCCATGCCACGTAGGCGCTGGCGCCGCGGCGGCGAGCGTCGATGAACACATAGACGACCGACAGCACATACAGGGCGATGATAAAGCCAACGAAGGCATAGACGACGCCCATAAGCTGCGGCGACATGAGCTCGGAGATGTACTTGGACATTACGGGTACCTTTCGGGATATTAACAGTCCGGTCAAGTTTACCACGGGGTTTGTTTATATGGGACTACGGCTGCAAGCGGGACCGGCGCGGACACAAACATCTCAATCTGTAACAGATACTCGGCAAATTCGGGTCTAGGTGTTACAGATCGAGACACAGGGGCCCCTCCCCGACTTAAATCTCAATCTGTAACATCTTAGGCCCCAAAACCCCTCTTACTGTTACAGATCGAGATGAACGGTGAGACCTCCGTTAAATATCTCAATCTGTAACAACTAGGGGTCATAAACCCTTCTATCTGTTACAGATCAAGACAAAGGAAAACGTCCAATCTCAATATCTCAATCTGTAACAAAAACTCGGTAAAAACAGGTCTTACCGTTACAGATTTAGACATTCGAAACCGACTGATAGGTTCATCTAAATCTGTAACATCTAGACCTCAAAACGGTCCCTAGATGTTACAGATCGAGACAGAAAATCTCTCCCTGACTTTAAATCTCAATCTGTAACACATAGGACCGATTTTCTCCTCTTACTGTTACAAATCAAGATAAACGGAGGGTCCATCTGGCAAACGTCTCGATCTGTAACATCTGGAACCCAGTTCTTCTGCTTACTGTTACAGAACGAGACAAACCTCTGACACCCGGGACGGAAGACGAGGTCACCTATGATCCTGAGTCTCCCCTCGCCTGCCGTTTGCGGATGCGAGGGGGCTGTTCGCCGCATTGCCGCCGCACTAGGGGCGTGCGAACCGTAGGATAGTCTTATTGACAGCCTGTCAACTCTTCTGGGAGGCACCGTGGCAGAAACGTTTGATATCGCAATTGTGGGCGCGGGCATCACGGGGTGCGCCATCGCGCGGCAGCTCGCGCGGTTTGACCTGTCCATTTGCGTGGTCGAGGCGGCCAACGATGTCGCCCTGGGCGCGTCGAAGGCCAACGGTGGCCTGGTGCACGCTGGCTACGATCCGGCACCGGGCACCGTAAAGGCACAGGTCAATGCCCGTGGCTGCGAGCTGTATGGTACCTGGGCTCAGGAGTTGGGCTTTTTATTTTGCCGCACCGGTTCGATGGTGCTGGGGTTTAGCGACGAGGACCGTGCGCAACTTGAGCGGCTGCGCAGCAATGGCCACGCCAACGGCGTGCCCGAGTTGTCGATTATCGGCCCCGAGCGCATCCGCGAGCTGGAACCACGCGCGAGTGCCAAGGCGACGTGCGCGCTGTGGTGCCCCTCGACTGGCTTTGTCGATCCGTTTGAGGTCGCCATCGCCGCGCTGGAGAACGCCGTGGCCAACGGCGTGACGTTTATGCGCTCCGCGCCGGTGGAAGCGATTGAGGTTGCTGGCGGCGAGGCTAACGGCGGGGCTGCGCGCTTTACGCTGGCAACGCCCGCCGGCGATGTGCGCTGCCGCTATCTGATCAACGCCGCGGGCAACGGTGCCGCGGACATCTCGCATATGGCGGGCGCCGAGGAGTTCCAGATGGTCTGGCGCCAGGGCAACATCGTGGTACTGGACAAGGAGCCGCGCACGCTCATGCCGCTCTACCCCGTTCCGACGCCAGTGTCCAAGGGCGTTATCGTTACGGGCACCGTGCATGGCAACACCGTGATTACCGCGACCGCTGCCGTGCGTGAGCCGGGCGACACACAGACCTATGCGAGCGATGTGAACGCGTTACTAACGGGAGCGCGCAAGCTGGTTCCCGATCTGGACACGCGCCGCGTGGTGCGCGCATTTGCCGGTGGGCGTCCGGTCATTCAGGGAACCAACGACTTCTTTATTGGGCAGTCGGCCGTGTTGCCGGGGCTGTTTCAGGCGGCGGGCATTCAGTCGCCAGGCGTGGCGAGCGCGCCGGCCATTGCCGAGCGTATGGAGCACGTGATGCGCGAGGCGGGCGTTGCTTTGCGCGAACGGGCCGATTGGGATCCGATTCGCCGCGCACCGGACGACTTCGACCGTGCGCCGCTTGCGCGCAAGGAGGAGCTCATTGAGTCTGACCCCGCGTGGGGGCAGATAGTCTGCCGCTGCGAGACGGTGCCCGAGGCCGAGATCGTGGCCGCGATTCGGCGCCGTCCGGGTGCGGTTTCGGTCGAGGGCGTCAAACGCCGCTGCCGCGCGGGCATGGGCCGCTGCCAGAGTGGCTTCTGCCAGAGCCGCGTGGTGGCCATCCTAGCGCGCGAGCTGGGCTGCGACCCCAGCGAGGTATTACTGGAGGACGCCGGATCCTGGTTGGTTGAGGGACCGCTGAAGGGGGTGCGCTAGGATGGCGACGCTTGATATGCGCGACGAACGCGCGGAGGCCGGAGCCGTAGCGTCGGTAGTAACGCAGGCCTTCGACGTGGTCGTTATCGGCGGCGGACCTGCCGGCATGGCGGCCGCGCTTTCCGCGCATAAGGCCGGCGCGCACGTGGCCATCGTGGAGCGCGAGCAGCATCTGGGTGGCATCCTGCGACAGTGCATTCATCCGGGCTTTGGACTGTCGCACTTTAAGCAGGAACTCACCGGTCCCGAGTACGCGCAGCGCTTTATCGACCAGGTGCGCGCGACCAACATTGCGCTGTTCTTGGACAGCATGGTGATAGGGGTTGATTCGGGCGAGTCCGCGGAAGACGCCGCGGTCCACACCGTCACGCTCATGAGCCCCACCGGTATGCTGCAGCTCATCGGGCGCGCGGTCGTCCTTGCCATGGGTTGCCGCGAGCGCACGCGCAGCGAGATCAAGATCCCCGGCAGCCGACCCGCCGGCGTGTTTACGGCCGGCCTAGCGCAGCGATACATCAATATCGAGAACCTCAAACCCGGCTCGCGCGCCGTCATTTTGGGCTCGGGCGACATCGGGCTGATCATGGCGCGCCGCTGCACGCTCGAGGGGATTTCGGTCGAGGGTGTGTACGAGCTCATGCCGTACGCCAACGGCCTGCGTCGCAATGTTAAGAACTGCCTGGAAGACTTTGGCATTCCACTGCATCTGTCTACCACGGTCACGCGTGTGATCGGGCACGATCGTGTGGAGGCTGTCGAGGTAAGCCAGGTCGACGAGCATCTTGCACCCATTCCGGGAACCGAGCGCATCGTTCCATGCGACACGCTACTGCTTTCGGTGGGCCTGATTCCCGAGAACGAGCTTTCGGTTGCCGCGGGCGTCGAGCTGGACCCACGTACGCGCGGCGCCGTGGTGGACCAGAGCCTGCAGACGGGCGTGCCGGGCATATTTGCCTGCGGCAACGTGCTGCACGTGCACGACCTGGCCGACAACGTGACGACCGAGTCCGAACGTGCCGGTGCGGCTGCGGCGGCGTGGGCGTTGGGGGCTGTCGGCACCGCGGCGGGAGTGGCGGGCGCGGGCTGCCAGCTCACGGTCTCCCCCGCTGGCATCGCAGGCTACGCACTGCCGGGACGCATCACGGCCGTCGGGCTCACTAAGCTCAACTTCCGCGTACGTCGGCCGGTCGATGCTGCCCGCGTGCGCATTCTGGCAGGCAACGAGGAACTGTTTGCAGGCAAGGTTCGCCCGTTTAAACCGAGCGTCATGGAAAGCTTCCCGCTACCGGCAAAGGTGATTCAGCGCGCGCTCGACCTGGGTGTTAACGAGATTGTCCTGTCCGTCGATCCCGTTGAAGAGGCGTAGAGTCATGAGCGCGAACGCGATCGAAACGCTGCAGTTCAACTGCACCACCTGCCCATCCGAGTGCCTCCTGACCGTGGAGGTCGAGCGCAGCGCAGACGGCGCCGTGGTAGAGGTGCGCTCCGTAACCGGCAACAGCTGCCCGCGCGGTGATAAGTTTGCACATCAGGAGCTCACCTGCCCCATGCGCGTGCTTACCACGACCGTGGCCGTATCCGGCGGCGACGAGGCGCTGCTGCCCGTGCGCACGGGCGAAGCCATCCCGCTGGAGCTTCACGCCCAAGCTATGGACCTCATCCGCGGCGTGGTCGTCGAGGCCCCCATCCGCATGGGCGACATCGTTCTGAAGAACCTCCTCAACACCAACATCGACCTCATCGCCAGCATGGACATCGAGTAGCTAATTTGGGACGGGGCTCTTTTAGCTGCTTTTGCCTGCACGCTTGCCAGGCTAGCCATGCCAAGGAGTGTCCCAAGGTGCCGGCATAGACGATATGAGCAGGACATAAAACATTGAGAG
>CAJJPN010000137.1:0-5570 GCA_905193635.1 Coriobacteriaceae bacterium | reverse complement strand
AGCCGGTGCGCGAATCGATGCAGCGCACGTCGAGCTCGTGGGTATCGGCTACCAGGCATGCATTGGAATAGCAAGCGGACCACTCGCTGCACAGTGAGATAAAGATGGCGCTGTCGTGGCCGTCGGCGCGTACGCGGTCAAAGAGTGCCTTGAACTCGCCGGCGCTCGGCTGCGAGGTGTGCGGCAGCTGCTCGGAGTCGGCCATGCGCGCGACGTATTCCTCGGCGGTAATCTGCACCTGGTCGAGCAGGTCCTCGCCCTCGATAATCACATGCAGCGGAATCACGTAAATGCCGAGCTCTTGAGCACGGGCGGGGGAGATGTCCGACGTGGAGTCGGTTATGATGGCAAAAGACATAATTGCACCTTTCGTTGGGGCGCTTGCGTGCCGCCTTCTGAGAGCAAAGTGCGACAAGTATAGTTGAGTCGCTCCACATTACTAGGTTCAATTGTTGAATAGTCAACAGTTTGAAGTGTCGGTGTGGAAATCGCCAACTGGGGAAGAGGGATATCGATGGCGGCATTACAGCTATGCGAGCGGCCGATTGTGCTGTTCGATTTTGACGGCACGGTGGCCGATACGGGTCGGGCGGTGATGACCTCGACGCACAAGACGCTTGCTGCGCGCGGGTTTTCGGAGGCGCAGATGGGTGACTTGCGCCGTATGATCGGGCCTCCGCTGTGGAAGAGCTTTCACGACTTTTATGGCTTTTCCCGCGAGGAGTCGCTTGTGGTAGCCGATGAGTACCGCGCCTTTTTTGATGAGCTGGGGCCGGAAGAGTACCCCGTGTTCGATGGGATCCCCGAGCTGCTGGATGGGTTGGCCGCCCAGGGCAAGCGTATGACCGTGGCGACGTCGCGCATGGAGGCGAAGTGCATCGACATGGTGCGTGAGCTGGGGCTTTGCCAGTTCGAAGCCGTGGTTGGCATGAATCCGCCGCTGGGACGCGAGACCAAGGCCGATTCGGTCCGCGATGCGCTGGCGGCTCTGGGCGCGACGGCCGACGAGGCCGTGATGGTCGGCGACCGCTTTAACGATGTGGAGGGCGCGCACGCGATGGGCGTGCCGTGCATCGGCATCTATTCGGGCGCGGCGGCGCCGGGGGAGCACGAGGCCGCGGGTGCCGATGCGGTGGTGCACTCGGTGGCCGAGCTTGCTAAACTTTTCGCTATCTAATGACGTAATGTGAGGGGCGGGCACGCTCGCCGCTCATTGGTAAGGAGGTCGTCCATGAATCAGGTGGAGCAGAGCGTCGCTGAGTATGTCGACGAGGTCTGGGAAGATGTCGTCGCCGATATCGAGCAGCTGGTGAGCTATCCGTCCGTGGCAGTTTCTGCCGATGCGGAGCCCGGCGCGCCGTTTGGCCGCCCGGTCCGTGATGCGCTCGATTGCGCGCTCGGCATTGCGCAAAAGCTCGGCTACCAGACGAGCGACGACGAGGGCTATGTGGGCATTGCCGATATCCCTGGCCGCGGCGACAAGCAACTCGCGACCATCTGCCATGTGGACGTGGTGCCCGCCGGCCCGGGCTGGAATACCAATCCGTTTGCGATGGAGCGCCGCGAGGGCTGGCTGCTCGGTCGCGGCGTGATCGACGACAAGGGTCCGGCTGTGCTGTCGCTCTACGCCGGCGCCTATCTGCTCAAGCACGGCATCACCCCGCGCTATACCTTCCGCGCGCTGCTGGGCTGCGATGAGGAAGTGGGCATGTCCGACGTTCACCATTATCTGGAGAACTATGCAGACCCCGATTTCCTGTTTACGCCCGATGCCGAGTTCCCGGTCTGCAATGCCGAGAAGGGCCAGTTTGGGGCGACGTTCGTGAGCTCCAAGATTGACGGCGGGCGCATTGTGTCGTGGAGCGGTGCCGAGGCGAGCAACGCTATTCCGTCGCAGTCTATCTGTGAGCTTGCGATTGCCGCCGATGAGCTGCCGGCGCCCGTTGAGAACGCCGACCGCCTGGAGATTACGGCGCTCGAGAACGGCCATGCCCAGATTTTTGCGCACGGTATCGGTGGCCATGCCTCGATGCCCGAGGGGACGATCAACGCCGTCGGCCTGATCGTGACGTACCTGCGCGAGGCCGAGGACGCGTTTGGTGCGCGCGACGAGCGCCTGCTGACGCCTGCCGAGCACGAGTTTGTCAAGTTTCTGGCCTTTGTGCATGCGGACGCCTATGGCCGCGGCCTAGGTATCGATGCGACGAGTCCGGCGTTTGGCCCGCTTACCTGCAACGCTGGCGTCATCCGCGTGGCGGATGGCCATATTGAGCAGGTCATCGACGTGCGCTTCCCCGACAGCACGAGTGCCGATACCATCCGCGAGCAGCTCGATCCGCTCGTAGGCCGTTTTGGCGTGACGTGCCGTGTGGGTCGTGCGAAGGTGCCGTTCTCGGTCTCTGCCGACGATCCGGCCGTGAAGGCGCTTATTGATACCTATAACGAGTTTACGGGTAAGCATGCCGAGCCCTTTGCCATGGGCGGCGGCACGTACGCGCGCAACTTTGCCCGCGCCGTCTCGTTTGGCCCCGAGGAGACCGGCCTGGAGCTGCCCGCATGGGGCGGCCAGATGCACGGCCCCAACGAGTGCGCCAACGAGGAACAGCTCAAGCAAGCGCTCAAGATCTATATTGTTGCGATCCTCCGTTTGAATGAATTAGAGCTTTAAGGTTTCGCGGTTTCCCAATCTAAGTTGCGGTGGAATTGTTCCTAGAATGGGCCATTTGATGGCCAAACAGGAACTATTTCACCGCAACTTTGTTTTTATTGGTGTAAAAGGCGCGCCATGCTTGGGTGGGGATTGTTATTCGTTTGTAAAGGCTGGGCCGCGCTTGTGGTAAGGGTCTATCAAAAGCCCGTAAGAGACCGCAGATAAGGTGGTTGTCGCCCGATCGGGGTCGTATCTTTCCAAACAGCAAAGCGGGCAGGGTGCCCGCGAGTCGCATGTATGAAAGGAAGATCATGCTCGATCAGGCTTATTCTCGTCGTCAGTTCCTCGGCCTCGCTGGTGGTCTTGCCAGCATCGTTGGTCTCGGTCTCGTTGGTTGCGGCGGCTCCGGCGCATCCGACGCCGCCGACAAGGGTAGCGCCGCTGCTGCCGAGTCCGTCTCCGGCGAGGTGACCTACGACGGTGCTTCTTCGTTCCAGGCTCTCGTCGAGGCTGCTGCCGAGAAGTTCATGGACGCGAACCCGGACGTCTCCGTCTCCGGTTCGGGCAACGGTTCGGGTAAGGGCCTGACCGCTGTCGCCGCCGGCACCGTCACCATCGGTAACTCCGACGTCTTCGCCGAGACCAAGCTCGAGGCCGACCAGGTCAAGAACCTCGTCGACCACGAGGTCGCCGTTGTGGGCATGGGCCCCGTCGTCTCCAAGAATGTCAAGGTCGACGACCTGTCCCTCGAGCAGCTCAAGGGCATCTTCTCCGGCCAGATCACCAACTGGAAGGAGGTCGGCGGCGACGACGCCAAGATCGTCGTCCTCAACCGCAAGGCCGGTTCCGGTACCCGCGCCACCTTCGAAGCCGCCGTCTTTGGCGACGAGGCCGTCGATTTTAAGGGCGACGCCGAGCTCGACAAGTCCGGCGACGTCCAGACTCAGATGGGCAGCACCGACAACGCCATCTCCTACCTCGACTTCTCGCACTTCGATGACTCCAAGTTCAACGCCATCAAGGTCGAGGGTGTCGAGCCCAAGAGCGCAAACGTCACCGACGACTCCTTTAAGATCTGGGCTACCGAGCACATGTACTGCTCCAAGGACGCTGACGAGGCTACCAAGGCTTTCCTGGAGTTCATGCTTTCCGACGATGTCCAGGGCAAGCTCGTCGAGGAGCAGGGCTTTATCCCCGTCTCTGCCATGAAGGTCGTCAAGGACGCCAGCGGCAAGGTTTCCGCTAAATAAGTAATCGCCCCGGAAAGGTTTGCAATGGCAAAACAGCTGCCAAAGCGCGACCTTGAGAACGTGGGCCTGGGCGTCACGGGCGCGTGCGTAGCGCTCGTGACGCTTGTCGTTGCCGCGCTCATCTTTATGGTCGCCCAAAAGGGCCTCTCGGCTTTTGTTAAGGACGGCGTCTCAATCGTTGGGTTCTTCACTGGCACCAAGTGGGACCTGGCCAACACGGCCGAAAACGGCCTGCCCTATACCGGCGCCCTGCCCCTGATTGTCACCTCGTTTGCGGTCATGGTGCTCTCCACGCTCATCGCGCTGCCCATCGCCATCGGCTCTGCCATCTTTGCGGTCGAGATTCAGCCTAAGTTTGGCTCCAAGATCTTTCAGCCGCTTATTGAGCTTTTGACCGGCATTCCCTCGGTCGTCTTTGGCCTGATTGGCTTTCACGTGGTCGTCGGCCTTATGAAGAGCGTTTTCCACGTGAGCACGGGCCTGGGCATCCTGCCCGGCGCCATCGTGCTGGCCGTCATGATCCTGCCGACCATGACCACGCTTTCGGTCGATGGCCTGCGCGCCGTGCCCGACAGCTACCGTCAGGGCTCGCTCGCACTGGGCTACACCCGCTGGCAGACCATCTGGCACGTGGTGCTCAAGTCCGCCATGCCGTCGCTCATGACTGCGGTCATCCTTGGCATGACGCGCGCCTTTGGCGAGACGCTCGCCGTGCGCATGGTCATCGGAGGAATCGAGGCCATGCCGACGTCGCTGCTGTCGCCGGCCTCCACCATCACCACCACGCTCACCACGTCCATGGCGGTCTATGCCGAGGGCTCGGCCCAGGACGACGTCCTGTGGGCGCTCGGTCTTCTGCTGATGGGCATGAGCCTCATCTTTATCCTGATCATCCATCTCATTGGCCGCAAGGGGGCGAAGGCTCGTGGCTAGCACGCGCATCCATATCGACGAGGCGAGACTCGGGCGTGTCCAAAGGCAGGACCGCATCGCCACGGGCGTGCTGACGGCGATCGTCGCCATCGTCATGCTCATCGTCGTCTCCATGGTGGCCTACATCCTGTTCGAGGGCATCTCGACGCTGTTCCAGCCGGGCTTCCTCACGCAGCCTGCGCGCGCCAACGGAACCCAGGGCGGCGTGCTCTACCAGCTGTTCGACTCGTTCTACCTGCTGCTGATCACTCTAGTCATCTCGGTGCCCATCAGCCTGGGCGGAGCGGTCTTCCTGGTTGAGTACGCGCCGAACGGCCCTATCCGCGACATCGCCTCCACCGCTATCGAGACCTTGTCCTCGTTGCCTTCCATCGTCGTCGGCATGTTCGGCTTTCTGGTGTTCTCGGTGCAGCTGGGCTGGAAGTACTCCATCATCTCCGGCGCCGTCGCGCTCACCATGTTCAACATCCCCATCCTGGTGCGCGTGATTCAGCAGGCGCTCGAGGACGTGCCGCAGGCCCAGCGCGATGCGTGCCTGGCCATGGGCCTCACTCGCTGGGAGGCCACACTGCACATCCTGATTCCCGAGGCCATGCCCGCCATCGTGACCGGCATCGTGCTTTCGGCCGGCCGCGTGTTTGGCGAGGCCGCGGCGCTGCTCTTTACCTCGGGCATGAGCTCGCCGGTTCGTCTGAACTTCTTGAGCTTTAACCTGTCGAGCCCCACCTGCGCCTGGA
>CAJJPN010000136.1:0-5585 GCA_905193635.1 Coriobacteriaceae bacterium | reverse complement strand
GTTGGTGCGATACCCTTCCTTCTGACCGAGAACGCTCGACCTTCATGGCCTTGCAGAACGGTGTATCGACCAAGGAGATCATCGAACATAAGGATGAGTTCGGCTGGATCGACCGCATGGCGATGTCGTCTGTCGCCGATGATTACGCCGAGTGCTACATGACACAGGCAGGTCCGGATTACCTGGATGAACAGGAAATCATGAACGTGCGCGAACAGTATCCTGAGCTTATCGACTCTAACGGAGAGATCGTCTGGAACGATCCCGATTTCATGAAGCGCGGAGTCACGTTCGATGTGGAAAACTTTGGGGAGAAATATAAGCTCGAGCTCGTCTGCGACAGTTATCTCGATAACGGCAGCCTCTATGTCGGCGCTTACGACGTCACGCCGGAAAGCGATAATTTCGGAGAGCGCTGGGCAGATATCTCCGTCAACCTAAACAATCCATGCCAGAACGACAGGACTGTTTTCCTCGACATGAACAACCTGTATAACCCGGCAATCATCGAGGCTATCTATGGGCTCGGAACCGTGGAAGGCATCGTCTCCCATTCCGGTTTCTGCTCCTATCCGGCATTCACGTTTGACGCCGATGTGATCTCCCAGATGCGCAACACGCAAGAATTCATGGATGCGAATACCCCCGACGACTATAAGCTGGTCGCCGTGAAGGTAGGCTATAACTTCGCGCTCGTTCCGAAGATCGAGCTCTCCGGTATCGAGACGAACGCCACCGAGACCATCGTCGATATTTCCGGTAAACAGTATGGCCTTCTCGCCGGCAAGACCTTCGAGGATTCGCAGAAACTCGATGCCGTCCTCGATATGTTTCCGGAGTACGCGATTAAGGACTACAAGGTACCAAATAAAATCAGTGTATTCATCATGCCTGTCCAGATGTACTGGAAGGATGACCCATCTGAGATTATCGAGACGAATTTCAGTTTCGAGGACACCTGCGGTCTTGTCATCGACGATAGCGTTACGTTCTCCGGCTATACCCATAATGAACTCGTGGACATGATCGGCAGGGAAGACAACGGGGAAGACTTCGTCATCACCGGTGTGGGCGCCGGGCACTATGTCGGCACCTGCAAAAAGGAACCGTCTAAAAACAAGAGCGTTTCCGAAAAAACCTGCAATGCAAGAGAGTCGTCGGGGCGCCTCGATGCGGACCGAAACGTCGACAGGAATGATATTGCAAAAGACAAGGAGGTAAAGTAGCCATGAGCAGCAACAACCCCAATCGCGTCTACCTCGATACGGAGACCACCGGCCTGCATCCCGAGGAGGGCGACGAAATCCTGTCGCTCACTATCGTAGATGCCAACGGACGGCTTCTCTTCGATGAGAGGTTCAAGCCGAAACACAAAAAGGAGTGGCCGGAAGCCCAGGCGGTGAACCACATTTCCCCGGATGACGTGGAACACCTGACCACTATCGATGCCTATATGGAACAAATCAGCCGCATCTTCGGCCGTATCGCCGACGAGATTGTTGGCTACAACGTAGCCTTCGATATCGGTTTTCTGAAGGCCGCCGGTGCCACCATCAACCCCGATGCCGTAATCATCGACACCATGCAAGAATTCATGGATGCCTTCGGAAACTCAAATACGGGACATAGATACCAGCCGCTCTCCATGGCAACTGAACGTCTCGGCTACAACTGGACGAGCGCCCCGCATGGCTCGCTTCCCGACACCCTCGCCTGCCTTGCCGCACAGAAATGCGTCGACGACCATAACTGGTGCGTGGAGAACCTTGAGCTTACCGAAGACGCTATCATGCACGCCAAACCGATTGAGAACGGTTCAGAGGGGCTTCCAAAAGACTGCTGGGACCTCAACCCCGGAGGCCGCCCGTTTGCCGTCACGGAGCCGATTCTCCATCGGCTCCAGAGCTCTGCGAAACTCTGCGCACGAGCCGGTACCACCACCCAGTTCACGCGCATGACTGTCAACCAGTGGTTCGACAAAGCGGAACGGTCACAGCGAAGCTCGCTCGGCCGGTCTGTAGATATCGGACGCGCGGCAAGTGCCTTGAACAGCCAGCATGAGCATGCGGAAGTTCCACAGGACCTTACAAAATAAGCAAAGGAGAACCAACATGGACGATTATAAGAAAATCCCGTTCGATGATCCGGACCTCTGCGTGCCGGATCTCGATGATTTCGACCAGATGAAGGAATTCTTCCTCGATTGCGCGGCTGAGTATTTCCGCTACCTGTCACCGGATGATATGGAAAAGATGCTCGCTGCGCTCGGGAAACGCGTCGACGTGCTCGCGACGCCGACAGATGATGTATTTATCTCCGTAAGCCCGGACGCCGTATTGAGGCAATATCCCGATATCACGATCGCCGAAGCTATCCAGATCCGCGATAACGCATGTGAAAACATCTGGGAGTCCGGTGGACAGTCCGATCTCGATGAAATCGTCTGGGACCAAATCGGTGCGGAATATAAAAGTATCAAGTCCGATTCCCACCGTGGACTTTCCGATGTAAAGGATGCAAAAGCGAAGCAGGCCGTCCACGTGAATGACGATCGCAAAAACGATGCGGTTGCACTGGACGTACAGGAAAAATAGAACTTGCCGTCGAGCTACAGGGGAGGAACGATATGGATGGCTATACGCTTAACGCTGCGCGAACGATTCGCGAATACGAATCCTCGATCCAGCGCCCGAAAGCGGAAAGAACGATCAACGACTCGATTCTCTCCGCTTTGCTCAGAGGAGACGAATTGCCTGAAATGGACGTCAAGGCAATCAGACAATATGGGATACAGTGTTCGGAATATCTGGATTTCGGTTACGATGTCGATGCAAGCCTGAGCGGCATGCTGTCACCGCACGCCGTTCTGGAACCCCGGCCCAACACACCGTATGTATTCAGGAGAGCCGGATTCGACAACCTGCCCTTCATCTATACGCAAAGACATCTCAGGAATGCAATCGCCCCAAAAGAGGCCGACAGCCATCAGCATGGGCTTACCATCGAGCAGATCAAATCGCTTCCGGAAAAGCTCGAAGAGCCGGTAGTCGTTTTCGACCAGCCGAACTATACGGTAAACGGTAGGACGTTTGAGGGCAAAGGCGTCGCCGCCGTACTCGATATGTACGACCCTGACGGCGTCCCGGTCATCGCATACTTTTTCCCAAACGGATATGGAACCAAGACGAACGATAACGGCTGCAGCAACGTGATAGCCAGCCTTTACGGACGTGACAACTTCACTTCATATCTCGCCCGTGCTGCAAACGAGGAAAAGATCTTGTATATCGATTCTGAGAAATATGAACAAATGGAAAAAGAGCTACCCCGCTATGGTGGGACACGATTCCCTCCGGCGCTTGCAGCTCTTTCAATGGATATTATAATACCTTCATCCTATATTTGCAAGATGAAAGCGGAAATAAATCCGAAGCTGTCCGATCGCGAAAGGGAACATAATTCCCTTAACCGCACCATGCATTTCAAGGTCGCGGACAGCAGGCGAAATAGGCTCGCGCAAGATAGGGATAGACCGCGCAACATCACTCTCAGATATGACGACGACAACCGCGATTCGCAGTAAAACCATTGAAAAGGAGAATTAAGAAATGAACACGCTTGGCCTGGTAAATGTCTTAAACAACGATGGAAACGTACTGATCGATGTGGCTCAGATGGCCGATAACCATATCCAGAACGCCGCCATCCACAATGCGCTGGCTGAATGGAACGAAACGGACGATCCGTTCTCGCCTGAAACGACGCAAAGGCTGATCGGTAAACTCAAAGGCGAGATGCCGTCGCTTATCGCATGGCTGTCGGAAGGGAACTATCCAAAGAGCGGCCTGGTGCCGGAACTGTTGGCTTACGTGAAGATGCCCCATCCGCTCCAGGTCTATAAGAACCTCGATCTAGATATCACTATCGAAGATTCCGAAAAAGGGCCTGCATTCGATGTAAAGCTCTCCTATGCGGGCAACGCGGAACATTTCAAATACACTTATCTGCCAGTTGAAGCAGATAAGACATCTGTCGTAATGAACATCATCGACGCGTATGATGGGCTGCGACTGACAACCGATCCACAGCATCCCGGCTACGTGGAAGCAGTCGAAAAGAATTATTCAAAACTCACGAACCTCATCGGGGAAGACGGAATCGACTCGATCAGGGACTTCCATGAGGGCGTAGAGACCGGCAAGTATTTCTCGGATGTGGAATTTGACCTAAAAGACCCGGATCCCTCCGCGAAACATATTCTCGAGTGCCTTGGATCCCTGGAGAAACCCGTTCAGAAAGCGATGGATAATTTCGCACGGGTAACCACCTTCCGCAATCTCGCGGAAAAGAACCTCCTGCGCGAAGCGACCCTGTTTACCTCCGGCGTGCTAGAGGAAAAGAACGGCCGCCTGATCGTCCCACAAGGATATAGGCCCGGAATGTCGCGTGAGGAATATCAGGCATGGCATCCATCGGCGAGGGGAAACACCGCCATCTCCGTGGATACGGCGATCTCAGCTAAACAGCTTGGAAAGCTGGAAGCAATCGCCGCATCCCAGAAGCCGCAGCAGATCGTCATGGATGTCCTCTTCCTCGACCCAGGTGACCATCTGTCTCAAAAATCGGATCCCCGAGACCCAATGGACGCGGCGTTTGTCGATGAAAGCCACATCGCGGTACCGATCAGCCCGGAATTCGCGTCAATCGTGGCTTCGGATATGAAAGACTCAATCGATGCAAACCTGGCTGGCAAGCGCACGAAATGCGACATTTCCCAATGGCATACGCTCGGGAAACAAGCCCGTGACAAGCTCGCCGAGAACAGTAAACATGACCGCTCTCTCGCTGCCGTCAGGGATGCCAAGACGGCCGTTGCCGACAAGGTCAACGAAGGGCATCAAGCTAGTTCCGTGCACGATAATCCGAGTCATTAAAGATTAAGGCTGAACAATTTTTTAATTGAAACATCAATCTACAATTAAGAGAAGCAGGAAACTGATTTCAGTCGGCTTCCTGCTTTCTTTTACGGTTAGACGAGTTTTACTTAATCAAAGTATATGATATAATATACTTTGAAAGCAGGTGATAAGATGCGTACTATCGACGCTATGAAAAAACTTGCCCGCAATGATGGGCGATTTACTCATGTTTACACTAAAAAGGAGCTGTCAGAACTTTTTAATGAAACCGGCAGCAAATTGAATGGAACATTGAAGTCACTTATTAAAGAAAACATTTTGAATCGTGCATACCATAATGTATACGTTTTTCGCTTTTCTCAATACGGAGGACTCGGTACTTTAGATTTGATTGGTAAGAAAATCCGACCAAATGACTCCTTCTATGAAAGCCTTGAGTCCTCTGCTTCAGCATGGAGTCTTTCACAGATCCCCACGGTCGTAACCTATATGACCACAGGAAAGTCAAAATGGTATAACACGGGTTACGGAAGCATCGATTTCGTTCATTACAGCAAAACAGATGAGAAACCAAGAACCATCGATAGGTCGTCGATGGGAAGGGTTCCGCTTGCAGACAAACTTCAAACATATCGGGACTTACAAAAAACAAAACGTTCCCTTGAT
>CAJJPN010000135.1:0-5622 GCA_905193635.1 Coriobacteriaceae bacterium | reverse complement strand
CGGGATGTTCACGTCGGCGGAAAGCTGCTTGACGGCGGCGATAGCGGCGTCGGCAGCCTCGTCGGTGCTCATGCCCGTGGTGTCAACACCCATGGCAACGGCAACCTTGGCCAGGCGCTCAGCGCAAACCGGCTTGTTGAACTCCATGGCAATCGGCAGCAGCATGGCGCAAGCGACGCCGTGCGGGGTGTCGTAGTGAGCGGACAGGGTGTGAGCCATGGCATGGTCGATGCCCAGGCCAACGTTGGAGAAGCCCATGCCGGCGACATACTGGCCAAGGGCCATGCCCTCGCGGCCGGAGCCGGGCTGGCCGGACTTGGCCTCGGCGACGGAGTCACGCAGGTTCTCGCTGATCAGCTTAATAGCCTCAAAGTGGAACATGTCGGAGAGCTCCCAAGCGCCCTTGGTGGTGTAGCCCTCGATGGCGTGGGTCAGAGCGTCCATGCCGGTAGAGGCGGTCAGGCCGGCGGGCATGGAAGCCATCATATCGGGGTCGACGACGGCGACCTCGGGGGCGTCGTTGGTGTCGACGCACACGAACTTGCGGACCTTCTCGGGGTCGGTGATGACGTAGTTGATGGTCACCTCGGCGGCGGTACCGGCAGTCGTCGGCACAGCGATGGTGAACACGGCGTGGTTCTTAGTGGGAGCAACGCCCTCGAGGCTGCGGACATCGGCGAACTCAGGGTTGTTGATG
This sequence comes from Coriobacteriaceae bacterium, assembly GCA_905193635.1. GTDB lineage: Bacteria > Actinomycetota > Coriobacteriia > Coriobacteriales > Coriobacteriaceae > Collinsella. The sequence goes on along the minus strand of CAJJPN010000135.1, from coordinate 4,925 downwards.
ATGATGCCGATAGCCTTGGCGGTGTCCATGGAGGAGCCACCACCAATGGTCACGATAGCGTCAGCCTCGGCGGCCTTGAAGGCCTCGACGCCGTCTTTGACGTTCTGGATAGTCGGGTTGGGCTTAATCTCGGAGTAGAGGCTCCAAGCGATGCCGGCAGCATCGAGCTCGTCGGTCACCTTGGCGGTAACGCCAAACTTGACCAGGTCGGGGTCGGAGCAGACGAAGATCTTCTTGTAGCCGCGACGCTGGAGCTCGCCGGGGATCTCCTTGATGGCGCCGGAACCATGATAAGAGATGGTGTTGAGAACGAAACGATTAGCCATTGATAGCCTCCCATCGTGTGCGGGGCACCCATTACGCCCCACGCTATGAGTCCCATCCTAACGCTTTTGAAACAAAAAACACGTGAGAACGTCAAATTTGTTAAAGCGTTTCAACAGATGATGAAAAATACTGCGGCAAAGGGACAGCCCCTTTGCCGCATTCGGCTACTTTCGACAGCCCTCTTTCCAAGCCTCGGCCGCAACCTTCCAGCGAAAACGCAAGTCGCGCTCGCGGTCGATGAACATGATGGCAAACGCGACAAACAGCAGCACGCTCGCCACGACGATGGCGTGCAGGCCTATGCGCTCAATACACCAATTGCCCAACACGGCGCCAAACACAAAGGTAAAGATCACGCCAAAATACAGCAGGCCGTTTTCCAAAAAGCCGCGCCTGTGGGTGATGATGTAATCGTCCACGTTTTGCAGCGCGTTGCGCAGGTTACCGATGCACATGGTCGTTGCAATGCCGTGACCGTGGATCTTGCGGAAGCTCTCGACCTGCATACCGCAGGCAAACGAAGTAAGGCAGTTGGCGAGCAGGTTGAAATCGCCGCCCGGGATAAAGCTCACGCCCAGCAAGATAACAGCTTCAAAAAACACCGTCACCTGGCGCCAGTGAATCACGCTGCCAAAACGCTCGTGTACCAGGTCGGCAAGCATAATGCCCACGGCAAACGACACCACGGGGAAGAAATAGCGTCCCGCGAGCGCCCAATTACCCTCCGAGATGCTCACGCCCACCAACAAGATGTTGCCTGTCTGCGCGTTGGCGAAAACATGATCGCGCCCAATGTACGAATACACGTCCATAAAGCCACCGGCGAGCGCCAGAATGATGCCCAGCTCGATGGACTCCGATATCTGCTTGGCACGCTGCATCGTCGTGCGGCCTCCTTGTTGACGACCCTCTCGTGCGTTGGCGGAGACATGGCCGCCGTTCATACTGTAACCCATTGACAACATGGCGTGCGCGCGAGACGGGCTCCCCAACGCGCAGATACACAGTCTGGAAACAAACGGCGGGCGCGGCGCCACACCCGCATCGACACGCCGATCCGCCAGCCCATGTACTCCACCAGTCTTTTTAGCCCCGTCCCAAAAAGACTGGTTACAATTACGTGCAGCATACAAACACCGGGAGGGATCGTGGCAAATAAGCCTCAGCACGCTCAGAACAACCAGCGCAGTCAGCAGGGCAAACAGGGCCAGCAGCAAAAGCGCGGCAGCAAGGCGCAGGGTGGGCACACCACTCATGCTCCAGCAGCGCCCTCACGCCCCTGGCGACCGGGCCGCGACAAGTTCCTCCCCGTCAGCCGCGCCGACATGGATGCGCGTGGCTGGGACCAGTGCGACTTCGTCTATATCTGCGGCGACGCCTATGTGGATCACCCCAGCTTTGGCATGGCCATCATCAGCCGCGTACTCGACGCGCACGGCTACAAAGTAGGCATTATCTGTCAGCCCGACTGGACCGACCCCGCCAGCATCACGGTGCTCGGCGAGCCGCGCTTGGGCTTTCTCGTCAGCGCCGGCAACATGGACTCCATGGTCAACCACTATTCGGTGACCAAGCACCGCCGCCACACCGACGCCTATACCCCTGGTGGCGAGGAGGGGCGCCGTCCCAATCGTGCCGTCACGGTCTACGGCAACCTCATCCGCCAGACGTTCAAGGACGCCCCCATCATCATCGGCGGCATCGAGGCGAGCCTGCGTCGTCTGGCCCACTACGACTACTGGCAGGATAAGCTCAAGCGCTCGGTGCTGCTCGACTCGGGCGCCGACATCCTCATCTACGGCATGGGCGAGCACGCGATCGTCGAGATCGCCGACGCGCTCGACGCGGGCCTGCCCGTCGACCAAATCACCTATATCAACGGCACCGTCTACCGCACCAGCTCGCTCGACGAGGTCTACGACTACGACCTGCTGCCCAGCTGGGATGACCTTACCGCCGACAAGCTCAACTACGCGCGCAGCTTTAACGTGCAGCAGCAGAACATGGACCCCATCACTGGACATCGCCTGGTAGAGCCCTACCCCAACAGCGTGTTCGTGGTGCAGAACCCGCCGTCGGCGACGCTAACCACCGACGAGATGGACGAAGTGGCCGAGCTCCCCTACGCACGCGATTGGCATCCCGACTACGACGCAGCAGGCGGCGTGCCGGCCTTTGCCGAGATCAAGTTTTCGATCAGCTCCAACCGCGGGTGCTTTGGTGAGTGCTCGTTTTGCGCGCTCACCTTCCACCAGGGTCGCGTGCTGCAGATGCGCAGCCACGATTCGATCATGCGCGAGGCCGAGCTGCTCACGCGCGATCCCGAGTTTAAGGGCTACATCAACGACGTTGGCGGACCGACGGCTAACTTTAGCCGCCCGGCCTGTGACAAGCAGCTCAAGCACGGCGTGTGCAAGAACAAGCGCTGCCTGTGGCCGAGCGTGTGCAAGAACATGGTGGTCGACGAGAGCGGCTACACGCAGTTGCTGCGCGACCTGCGCCAGCTGCCGGGCGTCAAAAAGGTCTTCGTGCGCAGCGGCATCCGCTTTGACTACACCATGGCCGATGCCTCGGACGAGTTTTTGCGCGAGCTGCTGGAGCATCACGTCTCGGGCCAGCTGCGCGTAGCGCCCGAGCACGTGAGCGACGCGGTGCTCTCCGTGATGGGCAAGCCGAGCCGCGCCGTCTACGACGCGTTCTGCCGTAAATTTGAACGCCTGAACCGCGAATACGGACTCAAGCAGTACGTGGTGCCGTATCTGATCTCGAGCCATCCTGGCTCGACGATGAAGGAAGCCGTGGACCTGGCCGAGGCCGTACGCGACATGGGTTATATGCCCGAGCAGGTGCAGGACTTCTACCCTACCCCGTCCACCATGTCGACCTGCATGTACTACACCGGCGTGGACCCACGCACCATGGAGCCGATCTACGTGGCACGCGACCCGCACGAGAAGGCCATGCAGCGTGCGCTCATCCAGTATCGCAAGCCCGAGAACTACAAGCTGGTACGCGAGGCGCTGGAAAAAGCCGGACGTCGTGACCTGATCGGCTACACCAAACACTGTCTAATCCGCCCCGTGCCGCCGCGCCCGGGCGAGACGTCTGCTGGCGGTGGGCATGGCACCGGCAAGAAGGGCGGCAAGGCCCACGGCGGCTCTGGCGGCGCTGGCAAGGGGCCCAAGGGCAGCAAGGGGCACAGCGGCATGTCGCGCGCGCAAAACACTGCCGGGCGCAACCGTGCAGCTCAGGGGCGTCAGGGTGCCAACGGAGGCGGTCGCCGCAACTAGGGCAGCGGTGCTGTCGCTATGCCCGTCTCGCATGCGTGGCGCAGTGAGCGCATCGTCTCCACGAGGATGATGCCGGCTATGGTGACCGTGATTACCACGTCGAGCGGTGTGTTCACAAACCACAACAGACCCATCAGGTACGACCCGGCATTAAAGGCAAAGTGCAGCAGAATCGTATAGCGAAGCTTTCCGGTGGTCACGAGCACCCAACCAAAAATGATGCCCGCGGCACCCGCATAGCAGCCCTGCACCCAGTTCATGTGCATAAAACCGAAGATTGCCGCCTGCAGCACGATTGCCGCGGCGATACCCCGCGCGCTCGGGGCCGCCCAGGGTACCATGGCGGCGTCCTGCGCGCTCGCACGACGCCGCCGCTTCCAAAGTGGGCGACATTGGGGGTTAAACGCTCGTAGCGAAAACTCAAAAACAATGCCGCGCACCAGCAACTCCTCGCAAAACGGAGCGCCGAGCACCGTGGTCAGGACGGCAAGAAGGTTGGTATCGCCCAAGCCTGTTTCCTCGACGAGCTCGCTATAGTCCGCCGCAACCTCGGGCAGCAGCGACAGCACGCCGTCGCATAGGTAGCTAATGACCACCTGCATGGATAGGCCGATCACGACAACGCATGCGATGCGCTTCCATGCAGCATTTGCTCCCCCGCCGAGCGGGCGTTCACCTTGCCGGCGCGCCATGAAGGAGCGGGGCCACAGATAGCGCCACCACAGCAGCGCCATCAAAAACGACGCCGTCTGAGCGGCGGCCTGAAACCATTGAATATCGAGATTGTCGATCGGGAAACCCGTCAGTGCCGACACGATGTCCAGCGCGGAGAACAAAACAATGCTCAGGGCAATATCGGCAGCGACGACACCAAAACAGGCAAGCGCCCAAACCAGCGCATTGAGCATGCCAACCTCCTCAAAACCCGGCACTTGGGGACAGTCATTGTTGATGAGAATCGGGCGCAGCGCCAAAAGCCCCGTTGGGCGAAATGTCGAACGGGAAGGTGCCGCAGCGGTTGAACGCGGCGATAAACATGCGGATGGCGTTGGACGGCGTGGTGCCCACGAGCTGGGTTGCCGCCGCGAAGGCCGCCTTTTCCTCGGGCAAGACCTTCGCGACAACCGGGGTCATGTGTTCTGCCATGGCGCTTCCTTTTTGAAACGACGGTGGTGCGGATAGATGCGGGCCACGCGGCTGGGCGACGGGCTGTGAAGGCAACCCGATTGGCCCGCATCTGGAGTGTGTTTCTACGGCGTTGGTATTACTTGGTATTCCTAAGTATTACCCCGCAGATAGAATACCATA
>CAJJPN010000134.1:0-5633 GCA_905193635.1 Coriobacteriaceae bacterium | reverse complement strand
TAGTCAACACCAAGTCGGCCATCGCCACCGAGTATGGTCCTTCCGAGGTCTCCTATCACCTTTCCATGGTTGAGGGCTATGACGATCTGCTTGCCGGCAACGCTACCGAGCTCAGCGGTGTTACTTGCCCCGACGATGAGACCCTCGTCGTCAAGCTGTCTTCCGCTTACGCCGACTTCCCCTTCGTCGCCTCTCACCCGGCTCTGTCCCCGGTTCCCGAGTGCGCCGAGTCCGATGTCAAGAGCTTCTACCTTGCCCCGGTCGGTAACGGCCCGTTCATGATGGACGGTAAGTGGGAGGATGGCCAGGAGATCAACCTCAAGAAGTTTGACGATTACTATGGCGACAAGGCCAAGATCGATGGCATCCACTTCCAGGTCATCAAGGACATGGAGACCGCTTACAAGGAGTTCCAGGCCGGTAACCTCGATGTCTGCGACGTTCCCGTTGCTCAGATCGATGCCGCCAAGAAGGACCGTGGCGAGTCCAAGGACGGTTACACCATGGGTGACGGCGAGCATATGCTGCTCGGTGCCGAGCCTTCCACGTACTATCTGACCTGCAACACCACGGCCGAGCCGTTCAATAACGCCGACCTGCGCAAGGGCATCTCCCTGGCCATCAACCGTGAGGCCATCTGCAAGACCATCTTCAAGGGTACCCGTACCCCCGCCGACGGTATTGTTCCTCCGGGAATCGCCGGCTACAAGGAGGGCGCATGGGAGTTCTGCGCCTATGACGTCGACAAGGCTAACGAGTACCTCGACAAGGTCGCTCCCGCTGGCGCTAACGGCGATCGTGGCATTAGCGTGACCCTTTCCTACAACCAGGACGGTGGTCACAAGGAGATCATGGAGTCCATCATCGGCGACCTCGCCAAGGTTGGCGTTACCGCTGTCTCCGATACCCCTGAGTGGTCTGCCCTGCTCGAGCAGTATCAGAACTTCAACTATCAGTTCGGCCGTCTGGGCTGGATCGCCGATTACCCGATCATGGACAACTTCCTGTACCCGCTGTTCCACTCCGACTCCCTCGGTGGCGACAACCGCTCCGGTTACAGCAACCCCGAGTTCGATGCCAAGGTCGACGAGGCCCGCACCACGGTTGATGACGAGGAGCGCATCGCCAAGATGCGGGAGGCCGACGCCATGGTCGCTGCTGACTGCCCGGTTATCCCGGTGATGTTCTACACGCACACCATCGCTGGCTCTGACCGCGTCAAGCATCTCTATGTTGATCCGCAGAAGCACGCCGATCTGGGTACCGCCGAGCTCGCCTAAGGGTTTTGCAGCTTCCGTGAGGGTCAAGTATTTACGTAGACCTCATGGGAAACATACAGTTCTCCCTAACCTGGGGTAAACTGGCTGATGGTAATTTTGGGATGCCGGTCTGGCGATCGGCATCCCATTTAGGTTAATCCCTAGATAGGGGAGTGGTATGGGTAAGTACATCGTTAAACGTGTGCTTCAGTTCATCCCGGTGTTTTTGGGCGTTACGCTGATTCTGTTCGCCCTCCAGAATATCGTGCCGGGAGATCCGATCAAGCTGATCGGTGGAGACAAGGCTCTGTCCCCCGAGGTGGAGCTTCAGCTTCGCGTTCGCTATCACCTGGTCCAGACGGACGAGGACGGCAACGCGATCCTTGACGAGAACGGCGACCCCGTTCAAACGTCGCTCGTGGACCGTTACTTGTATTACATGAACGGCCTGCTTCATGGCGATCTGGGCAATTCGTACCAGCGCAAGCTGCCGGTTACGGAAATCTTTGCCCAGAAGTATCCGTATACGGTCAAACTTGCCGCGTGCGCCATCGTGCTCGAGGCAATCATGGGTATCGGTGCGGGTATCATTTCGGCGGTTAAGCGTTATTCCTTCTGGGATATTTTGGTAACGCTCACCACGTCGATTCTCGTTGCCGTCCCGGCCTTCTGGCTCGGTATGTTGCTGCAGCTGTTCTTTGGCGTCATTCTCAAGGACGCCACGGGCGGTGCATTCTCCATGCCGATCTCGGGTGCCGGCGGTTCCAGCTCTCAGTATCAGGATTGGATGCACTATGTGCTTCCGACCATTACGCTGGCTTCGGTTTCGACCGCTTATGCCGCCCGCATTATGCGCTCGCAGCTGCTTGACGTCATGAACCAGGATTACATCCGTACGGCAAAGGCCAAGGGTCTCTCCAATCGCGCGATCATTATCAAGCATGCGCTTAAGAATGCACTCATCCCTGTCGTTACCTATATTGGTGTCGACTTCGGCGGCATGCTTTCGGGCGCCATCCTGACCGAGACGGTCTTTAACTGGCCCGGCATCGGCTTCGAGGTCTACCGCGCCATTAGCATGCGCGACTGGCCCATCGTTATGGGCGGCGTTACGCTCATTGTTGTCGTCGTTATGGTGATCAACCTGCTCGTCGACATTAGCTATGCATTCCTCGACCCGCGCATCCGCCTTGGCGGTCCGTCGGATAAGGCCTAAGGGAGGTACGTCTCATGCAGGAAACTGATTCTCAGTCTCAGGAGCAGGCTACCGCCACCAAGGCCGCATCTGCTCCCGCCAAGTCCCGCACGCTGTGGGGCGACGCTTTTAAGCGTCTTCGTAAGAACAAGCTCGCCGTTATCGGTGTCTGCTGGATCATCATCGTTGTTGTGGTCGCCCTGACCGCCGATCTGTGGGCTAAGCCCTGGCTCGGCTCTCCTACGGCTTCTGACTCGACCACCATGGCCGAGACGTCGCTGCTGGCTCCATGTGCCGAGCACCCGTTTGGCACCGACTCTCTTGGTCGTGACATTCTCGTCCGTGTTATCTACGGTGCACGCGTTTCGCTTTCCGTCGGTATTATGGCCACCGCCATCTCCACGGTGATCGGTCTGGTCATGGGCGCCCTGGCCGGTTTCTATGGCGGCATCTGGGATACGATCATCATGCGCTGTGCGGACATCTTCCTGGCGTTCCCGTACGTGCTGTTCGTTGTTGCCATGATTGCCGTTATCGGTCGTGGTCTTCAGAATGTCTTTATCGCCATCGGCATTCTCGGCTGGCCTTCGATTGCGCGCGTCTTCCGATCCGCGATCCTGACGGTCAAAGAGAACGACTATGTTGACGCCGCTCGCGCTATGGGTGCATCCGATGCGCGTATCGTTATGCGCCATATCTTCCCGAACTCCGTTGCTTCTATCGTGGTCTATGCGACCATGAACATTGGTGGCGCTATTCTGACCGAGTCTGCCCTGTCCTTCCTCGGCATGGGCGTTATCCCGCCTACGCCTTCGTGGGGCTCCATGATTCAGGACGGTCAGCAGTATCTTCTGACTGCTCCCTGGATGATGATCATGCCCGGTTTGGCAATTCTTTCGACGGTGCTCGCCTTCACCCTGCTGGGTGACGGTCTGCGCGACGCCCTCGACGTCAAGATGAAGGACGCATAAGGATGAAGAAGAACAAGAACTATGTGGACCTGAAGGACCAGCCGGTTCCCGAGGGCCAGCATCTGCTCGAGGTCGATGACCTTAAGATGTATTTCCACACCGAGGATGGCGTCGTTCGCGCTGTCGATGGCGTGTCCTACACGCTCGATCGCGGTGAGACCCTGGGTGTCGTCGGTGAGTCCGGCTCTGGTAAGTCCGTGACCGCCATGACCATCATGGGCCTCATCTCGATGCCTCCGGGAAAGATTGAGGGCGGCGACGTTCGCTACCGCGGTCGTTCGATCCTCGAGATGACCGAGGAAGAAATGCAGCATATTCGCGGCAACGATATCGCGATGATCTTCCAGGATCCTATGACCTCCCTGAACCCGGTCTATAAGATCGGCAAGCAGGTGGGCGAGGGACTTCGTCTGCACCGTGGCTACTCCAAGCAGGAGGCGCTCAAGCGCGCTACCGAGCTTTTGGACCTCGTTGGTATTCCCGAGCCCGAGAAGCGCGTCAATGAGTATCCGCACCAGTTCTCTGGCGGTATGCGTCAGCGCGTCATGATTGCCATGGCCCTTGCCTGCGATCCCGATATTCTGATTGCCGATGAGCCCACGACTGCCCTGGACGTTACCATTCAGGCTCAGATTATTGAGCTTATGCAGGAAATGCAGGAGAAGAACGGCAACGCCATCATCATGATTACCCATGACCTGGGTGTTGTCGCCGATATGGCCGATAAGATCATGGTTATGTACGCCGGCCGTCCCGTCGAGTTCGGTACTGCTGAAGAGATCTTCTACGAGAGCCGCCACCCCTATACCTGGGGCCTTATCCGCTCCATCCCGGAGCAGGCCATCGATGAGAAGAAGCCGCTTACGCCGATTCACGGTAACCCTCCTTCGCTCATGAACCTGCCCGAGGGCTGCGTGTTCTCGCCTCGTTGCCCCTATGCAACCGATAAGTGCCGCAAACAGCGCCCCGAGCGTGTTGTTACCGAGTCCGGCCACTATTCTGCGTGCCATTATTCCGGTGACCCCGAGTTCCTCAAGAACGCTCCCGAGACGTCTCGTACGCGCAAGGATTCCAAGAAGGGAGGCGAGGCGTAAATGGCAGACAATAACGAGCGCACTCCGCTGTTGAAGGTCGAGCACCTCTCCAAGGAGTTCCCCGCAGAGTCCGGCATGTTCGCCAAGCGTTTTTCCAAGCGCGTCGTCTCTGCTGTAAACGACATCTCTTTTGAGATTTATCCTGGCGAGACCTTTGGTCTGGTTGGCGAGTCTGGTTGCGGTAAGTCCACCACGGGCCGCACTATCATGCGTCTGACCAAGCCGACTGCCGGTAAGGTATTTTTCCAGGGCAAAGATGTTGCCGAGATGAGCAAGCATGAGATCAAGGACATGCGTCGCGAGATGCAGTTTATCTTCCAGGATCCTTATGCTTCGCTCAACCCTCGTATGACCATCGGCGAGATTGTCTCCGAGCCCATGACCATTCATGGTGTGGGTACCAAGGAGGAGCGCATTGAGCGCGTCCGTGAGCTTCTCGACGTCGTTGGACTGAACCCCGAGCATATCAACCGCTATCCGCATGAGTTCTCGGGCGGCCAGCGTCAGCGTGTCGGTATTGCCCGCGCTTTTGCGCTGAAGCCCAAGCTGATTATCTGTGACGAGCCGGTATCCGCTTTGGATGTGTCCATTCAGGCCCAGGTTCTGAACCTGCTCAAGGAACTGCAGGACAAGTTTGGTACCGCGTATCTGTTTATCGCACACGACCTGTCCGTCGTACAGCACATCTCCGATCGCGTTGCCGTTATGTATCTGGGTAAGATGGTCGAGGTTTCGGACTGGAAGACGCTCTATAGCGAGCCTCACCATCCGTACACGCAGTCGCTGCTGTCTGCCGTGCCGGTTCCCGATCCGGATATCCAGAAGACCCGTAAGCGCATCATCCTCGCTGGCGATCCGCCGTCGCCGCTGGATCCGCCGACCGGCTGCCGTTTCCACACGCGCTGCCCGATCGCTCAGGGTATCTGCTCCGAGAAGCTGCCTGAGTTTAAGGAAGTCGCACCGGGTCACTGCTGCGCCTGTCACTTCGCGGAGCCGTTCCCGATCAAGGAATCGCACATCGACCTGTAGTCGGTTGTTCTCGTCCGGGCCCGCCCTGGTGTTACTTTTCAGAACGTCCTCGGACATGCAAGAAACCCCCGCTGCGCACTTCGTG
>CAJJPN010000133.1:0-5667 GCA_905193635.1 Coriobacteriaceae bacterium | reverse complement strand
GGTGGCAAAGACATCGGCCACGGTGGCGGCGCCGTCGAGCTTGTGGGCGTTGGCACCAAAGGTGTTAGCGGTGATCACGTCACAGCCAGCCTCGACGTACTGACGCTGGATATCGGTGATGACCTGGGGCTCCTCAAAGTTGAGCAGTTCGGGCAGGGCGCCGGCCTTCATGCCGGCCGCCTGCAGCATGGTGCCCATGCCGCCGTCGAACAGCAGATGCCCCGTGCCCTCGATGGCGGCGCGCAGGCGATCGTCCTTAATGCGAAGGTCGTCGATCGTGCGCGTCTTGTACGTGGCGCCGTTACAACGCGCAGTATTGACGGGCGCTGCCAGCGCGGTACCGTCGGAATCATGGGTGATAAGCGGAGTAAACATCGAGGGCTCCTAATGGCTGGAATAGCAGGTGGTGTGGGCGGCGCGGAAGCGGCAGTGCTCGCGCATGCGGCAGATATTGCAGGTGGGGCGGCTCTGGGCGTCGCGGACCTTGCCATCAAACAGACCGATCACCGCGGTCACGCTCTTGGTGGGCATGAGCAGGCTGGTCGGCGTGACGGTAAGCCCGATGAGCCGCGTGGCGTTGAGCGCAGCCACGATTGAGTGCTGGGCCGTAAGCGGGCAGTCGCCGTAGCCGGGGCTGAAGCGCCAGTTACCGGCGAGTCCGTGTACGGCGGCCGCAGCTTTGACCTGTTGGTCCATCTGCTCGACGGCGGCTTCTACATAGGCAGAGCATGCGGCGTCGAGCACGGCTCCCTCTAGGGGCTGCTGGGCTCCCGTGGTTCGCAGGCGACGCTCGGCGTCCATGCCGAGGGTGCATGCCATGAGTGCGGCAAAGCGGGCGTCTTTGAGGTGGCGATAGATATCGCGGCCGCGCAGCTCAACGTTGGTGCCGACCAGGCGGATGCAAGGCTCGCCCTGCTCGTCGACGCCCGTGGCATCGACGGCAAACACGCGTCGCACACCACGGGGCTCAATGTCCAGTTCCAAACGTTCAACGACAAGCTCAATACGCTGCGACAGCTCGGGCTCAATCTGCTGGCCGCCGTAGCCCAGATACCGCAGCATCTCGGCACGGTCGACGCGGGGGCGATGGGCAGCATCGATACGGTAGAGCGCCGGCGACGCAAGGTCGGCCGGCACTTCACCAAAAGCTGTATCGATGTGCGGTTTTTCCATTACCCCAGGCGCTCCATAATGGTTGCGGCGATCGCAGGACGATTCATAGTGTACAGGTGCAGACCGTCGGCACCGTGCTCCTTGAGGTCGCAAAGCTGACGGGCGGCATAATCTACACCGGCTGCCTGCAGGCTCTCGGGGTCGTTCTCGTACTTGGCGAGGATCTTGATGACGGGGGAGGGCAGCGACGCGCCGCACATAAAGACCATGCGGCTGATCTGCGACTTGCCCATAAACGGCATGATGCCCGCGGTAATGGGCACGGTGATGCCGACCTTGTCGGCAAGCTCGCGAAAACGGTAGAGGCACTCGTTGTCAAAAAAGAGCTGCGTCACAAAGAAGCTCGCGCCGGCGTCCTGTTTTTGCTTGAGGTATTCGACCGAGAGGTTGAGATCCTCGCAGGCAATGTGACCCTCAGGGTAGGCTGCGGCGCCCACGCAAAAGCCGGCGTCGACGAGCTCGGGGATAAGGTCGCGGGCGTAGGCGTAGTCCGAGGCGGGCTTGTCGTCCTCGGTCGCGCCAGCGGGAAGATCACCACGCAGGGCCAGGATGTTTTCAATGCCGGCCGAGCGATACTCGTCAATCTTGGCGGCGATGTCGGCGTGGGTGCGGCCAACGCAGGTGAGGTGCGCTACCGAGGGCGTATCGAATTCGCTCGTAATCATATGCGCGATGGGGGCGGTGGTGGCACCGTTGCCCGAGCCGCCGGCCGAGCAGGTGACCGAGACAAAGCTCGGCGAAAGCTTGCACTTCGCGAGCCGTATCGAGGGTCAGCTCGCCCTTGGGCGGGAACATCTCAAACGAAACGGGCGCGGTGCCCTGGGATGCTGCCTGCTTAAAAACCTCGTCGACGCGCATATCGTGCTCCTCTAGATACGTAATAGTGTGATGTGTTGTAAGGATTCTACTGCACCACTGTGCCACGGTGGAGTTTCACTCGCTATTTGGGGATACCAATCAAAGATGCCTTGCTATCGGCATTTCCTATAACAGAGCGGTCAATGTAGGATGGGGCTATATTGAATGGTATCTGATGCGAAATACCAGTTAATAAAGCCCCGTCCCAAATTGGCTACCCTTAAACCATGGGGAGAGGTCTGCAATTTATGCAGTTGATTGGCTGTTGAGGGTGGCAACGCCGCCTCGATAGGGTAACCTCAATGATTGGTTTCGCGACGGCAACATAACGGTAATGTCGCGGAAACACGGCGAGTCTAAGCTATGACTCGTTCGTTAGTAATCAACACCGCTTCTCACGCGGTGCCGATACGAAGGGAGTTCCGTATGGCCGAACTTACTGACCGCTTCGGGACCATGGTGTTCTCTGAGGAAGTCATGAAGGACTATCTCCCCAAGGACATTTGGAAGCGCCTTGCTGCAACCCTCGAGGGCGGTGAGCCGCTCGACCTGGATGTGGCCAACGCCGTTGCCCATGCCATGAAGGTCTGGGCCATCTCCAAGGGCGCGACGCACTACGCGCACTGGTTCCAGCCGCTTTCGGGCATTACTTCCGAGAAGCACGACAGCTTCCTGGAGCCCAACCACGACGGCACCGCCATTACCAAGTTTACGGGCAAGAACCTCATCCAGGGCGAGCCCGATGCCTCGAGCTTCCCCAACGGCGGCCTGCGTGCTACCTTCGAGGCCCGTGGCTATACCGCTTGGGACCCCACCAGCCCCGCCTTTATCAAGGACGATGTCCTGTGCATCCCCACGGCTTTCTGCTCCTACACGGGCGAGGCCCTGGACAAGAAGACCCCGCTGCTGCGCTCCATGACCGCGCTCTCGCGTGAGTCCAAGCGCGTTTTGGCGCTGTTTGGCAAGACCCCCAAGAAGGTCGTTCCTTCCGTGGGTGACGAGCAGGAGTACTTCCTGATCAAGAAGGACGCTTACCGCAAGCGCAAGGACCTGGTCATCACCGGCCGCACCCTCTTTGGTGCCGCTCCCTGCAAGGGCCAGGAGCTCGAGGAGCACTACTTTGGCGCTATCCGCCCCACCGTCTCGGCCTATATGAAGGACCTGGACGATGAGCTGTGGGCGCTCGGCATTCCCGCCAAGACCAAACACAACGAGGTCGCTCCCTGCCAGCATGAGCTCGCACCGGTCTATGGCGAGGTCAACGAGGCCATCGACCAGAATCTGGTCATGATGGAGAAGATGAAGCTCATCGCCTCCCGCCACGACTTGGTCTGCCTGCTGCACGAGAAGCCCTTCGAGGGCATCAACGGTTCGGGCAAGCACAACAACTGGTCGCTTGGCACCGAGTCCGAGAATCTGCTCGATCCGGGCGACACCCCGCTCGACAACCTGCAGTTCATCGTCTTCCTCACCGCGGTGATCGAGGCCGTCGATAACTATCAGGAGCTCCTGCGTGCCTCCGTTGCCTCGGCCGGCAACGACCATCGTCTGGGCGCCAACGAGGCTCCTCCGGCGATTATGTCCATCTTCCTGGGCGACCAGCTTACCGAGGTCGTCGAGAAGATCATCGATGGCAAGGCTTCCGTCCATGCCACGCGCGGCGTGCTCGACCTGGGCGCCGATACCCTGCCCAAGCTGATGCAGGACAACACCGACCGCAACCGCACCTCCCCGTTTGCCTTTACCGGCAATAAGTTTGAGTTCCGTGCCTGCGGCTCCGAGCAGAACGTCTCCGACTCCAACCTGGTGCTCGATGCCGCCGTGGCCAAGTCGCTCAAGTCCTTCGCCGACGCGCTTGAGGGTACGCCCGAGGATGAGTTCCAGGACGCCGCGCTCGAGTACTGCAAGAAGGTGCTGACCGATCACCAGCGCATCCTGTTCTCCGGCGATGGCTACTCCGACGAGTGGCCCGTCGAGGCCGAGAAGCGCGGCCTTGCCAACAACAAGACCACGGCCGATGCCCTGCCCGCCTTTGTTTCCGATAAGGCCATTGCGCTCTTTGAGGAGACGGGTGTCCTGACCAAGGCTGAGGCCCAGTGCCGCTACGATTGCAAGCTCGAGAAGTACAACAAGCTCATGAACATCGAGGCCACCACGATGGTTCGCGAGGCGCGTCGTACCTATCGCCCGGTCATTACCGCCTATGCCACCAAGGTCGCTAAGGGCCTTGAGACTATTCGTGCCGCCGGTGCCGAGGCCGCCATGCAGTGCGAGCAGAACACGCTCAACAAGCTCTGCAACGGTATCACCACCATCAACGATTCCATCAAGGCGCTCGATGCCGTGCATCAGAAGGCCGAAGCCCTCGATGGTCAGGAGCAGGCCAATGTGTATGCACACGAGGTCGTTCCCGCTATGGATACGCTGCGCGCCGCCGTGGATGCCATGGAGGAGATCGTCGCCGCCGACTACTGGCCGGTCCCGACCTACGACGACATCCTGTTCTATGTGTAACAGACGCGTTTGATTTTGCGTGCGAAGGGGTCTCGCCTGTGCGAGGCCCCTTCTCTTTATGTCGCTCGGACCTGCTCTGAACTTGCAGCCGAGCAGGTGTTTCGCGCGGGGCATCTTAAAAGTTGTAACCTGTTTTGGCATGCGGACGTTTCGGGCGTTTGTTCGTAAAGGGGAGGATTATCCGATGAAGGTATTCGATATCGTGTTTAGCCCGACCGGCGGAACGGAAAAGGCGTCTGGCTACATTGCCAATGCGTTGGAAGGGGAAACCGTTGCTGTAGATCTGACCGATAGCGGGCTTGGTTTTCGCACAGTTGCGATGACAAAAGAGGATGTAGCCGTGGTCGCGGTGCCCCCGTATGGCGGGCGAGTCCCGACTGTGGCCGCGAAGCGCTTGGGTATGATGCGGGGAAACGGTGCGCAGGCGGTTCTGGTTTGCGTTTACGGAAATCGCGCGTATGAGGACACGCTGGTCGAGCTTGAGGATGCGGCGAAAGATGCGGGCTTTCGGGTGATCGCGGCGGTTTCTGCCATCGCCGAGCATTCTATTGTTCGCCAGTTTGCCGCCGGTCGGCCTGATGCACAGGACGCGGCGCAGCTCGCTGGGTTTGCGGATCAGATTCAGCAAAAGATGTCTGCAGGAGATGCTTCTGAGCCGGCTATTCCGGGTAATCGTCCCTATAAGAAAGCCGGGGGTACCGGTATGGTGCCTAGGGCCACAAAGGAGTGCACCGCCTGCGGGGCTTGCGTCGCAGTGTGTCCCGTTGGCGCTATCGACAAAGACGATCCCAAGTGGGTGGACAAAAAGGCCTGTATCTCTTGCATGCGCTGTGTCGCCGTATGTCCGCGGGGCGCTCGCGCGGTAAATCCCGTCATGCTCTCTGCGGCTACCAAGATGTTGAGCAAAGCCTGCTCTGAGCGAAAAGAATGCGAGCTGTTCATCTAGCGCAAGGGCGTTGAGTACTTTTCGTCTTATAACGGCAAAAAGAACGAACCCGTCGGACCTTACATCCGGCGGGTTCGAACATTTTAAAGTTGGTGCCCCCAGCGGGATGTCCGCGTGCGGCTTCCGCCGCTCGCTTCCGCTGCGTCGCTCCGCTCCTTGCGTGCTGCGCTGGAAAA
>CAJJPN010000132.1:0-5723 GCA_905193635.1 Coriobacteriaceae bacterium | reverse complement strand
CCGGGCTGACAATTTCGACTGTAATGGACGTTCCTTTTCTGCCGGCAGTTTAGGATCGTCCCTAACTGCCGCCCTAATGACTAGGTTCGATTTGGGGTGCGCCGGACGCTGGGGTATCATGGCTTGGTTGTTATATCTGCATTTACGCGCCTTGTAGGAAGGGGCTGCGCCCATGGCTTTTGAGCCTGCTCAACATAGCTTTATCACGCTCGAGGGCGTCGACGGTGCCGGCAAGTCCACGCAGACGCGCCTGCTTGCCCGCGCGCTCGAGCTCGCTGGCCACCAGGTTGTGAGCCTGCGCGAACCGGGCGGCACCGCCATCAGCGAAAAGATCCGCGCCCTGCTGCTCGACCCCGCCAATATGGCGATGGGCGACACCTGCGAGTTGCTGCTCTACGAGGCTGCGCGTGCCCAGCTGGTACACGAGGTCATAGCCCCCGCCCTTGCGGCCGGCAAGGTGGTCCTGTGCGATCGCTTCTACGATTCCACGACCTGCTACCAGGCGTTTGCCGATGGCCTCGACCGCCAGATGGTGCGCGACGCCAACAACCTGGCCGTCGCGGGAACGCACCCGGCGCTCACGCTCGTCTACCACATCACGCCCGAGCAGGCGGCGCTACGCATGGCAGCCCGTGGCGCGGCAGATCGCATGGAGGCTAAGGGCATGGCATTCCAGGAGCGTGTGTACCAGGGATTTTGTGCCATTGCTGCCGAGGAGCCAGACCGCGTAAAGCTCATCGACGCCACTACGACCGTCGAGGAAGTCTTCGAGAAGACGGTCGAGCAGGTTCGCGCGTACGGTCTCGACATTCCGCAGGAAGCCGTCGCCGCCGCGCTTGCCAAGGAGGCCGAGTAACATGGCCCCCGCTCAGGCAAGCCTGCTGGCCAAGCTCGACACCCAAGAGCGCGTGCGTGACTTTTTGACCAATGCCGTCGCTAGCGGTCGCGCATCGCACGCCTACCTGTTTTTGGGCGCTCCCGGCGCGGGCAAGCTCGACGCCGCGTGGGCGCTCGCCCAAGCCTTCCTGTGCGAGCAGGATGGCTGCGGCTCATGCGATAGCTGCGTGCGCGTCGCCCGCCATACGCACCCCGACGTGCACTATTACACGCCCGAGAGCGCCACGGGTTACCTCATTGCCCAGACCCGCGAGCTGCTCGATGACGTGCCACTGGCGCCCATCCGTGCCAACGCCAAGGTCTACATCATCGACCGTGCCGAGCAACTGCGTGCCAACACCGCCAACGCACTGCTCAAAACGCTCGAGGAGCCGCCCGAGGGCGTTATGTTTATCTTGCTGGGCACCTCGGCCGACGTGATGCTGCCCACTATCGTGAGTCGTTGCCAGTGCGTGCCGTTTCGGCTGGTGTCGCCCGCCGTCGCCGCGCAGGCCGTGAGCCGCGCCACCGGTCAGGACCCTGCGCGTTGCCGCATGGCGGTCGCCGTGGCGGGAAGCCCCACACGCGGCATCGAGTTCCTCAAGAGCGCCGAGCGCCAGGACGCCCGCCGTCAGATGGTCCGTGCCATCGACTCACTCATTGCCGCCGACGAGGCCGACGTGCTCAGTCGCGCCAAGTCGCTCATCGTCGCCGTCAAGGCGCCGCTTGCCGAGGTCAAGTCCACGCAGGAAAAGGTACTCGAGCAAAACGCCGACTACCTGTCGCGTGGAGCATTGAAGCAGCTTGAGGACCGCAACAAGCGCGAACTCAACGCGCGCGAGCGTTCGGGTATCATGGAAGCGCTGGCGAGCGCGCGGACGCTCATGCGCGACGTGCTGCTGACACTTCAGGACGAGGCAGCCGACGTGGTGAACGAGGACGTGCGCGACACGATCGGTCGGCTTGCCGCCGCGACCAATGTTGCGGGTGCCACCCAGGCGCTCGAGGCGGTCGCGACCGCCGAGCGCAACATCGCCAGAAACGTTACTCCCCAGCTGGCCATCGAGGTCATGCTGTTCGATATCAGGAAGGCACTGAAATGCCGTTAGTCGTACCCGTTAAGTTTACCTACGCCTCGCGCGACCTGTGGTTTGACCCGCAGGACCTGGATATCCTCGAGGCAGATTACGCTATTTGCTCCACCGAGCGCGGAACCGAGATCGGCCTGGTCACGGCCGATCCCTTTGAGGTACCGCAAGACGAGATCGGTCAGCCGCTCAAGCCCGTGCTGCGTGTGGCGAGCGACATCGACCTGCAGCTTGCCGACGACCTGGCCATCCAGGGTGACGAGGCCATGGTCGATTTCCGCCGTCTGGTCAAAGAGCTCGACCTCGAGATGAAGCCGGTCGGCGTCGAGTACCTGTTTGGCGGCGAGAAGGCCGTGTTCTACTTTGCCGCCGAGGAGCGCGTCGATTTTCGCCAGCTCGTCAAGGACCTGTCCTCGACGCTGCACATTCGCGTCGACATGCGCCAGATCGGCGTGCGCGACGAGACCCGCCTGGTGGGCGGCTATGCCCAGTGCGGCCAGGAGCTCTGCTGCACGCGCTTCGGCGGACAATTTGAGCCCGTCTCGATCCGCATGGCAAAAGAGCAGGACCTGCCGCTCAATTCCTCCAAGATCAGCGGCGTGTGTGGCCGCCTAATGTGCTGCCTGCGCTATGAGTTCGAGGCGTACAAGGACTTTAAGAGCCGTGCGCCCAAAAAGAAGACGCTCATCGATACGCCGCTTGGCAAGGCGCGTATTCAGGAATATGACACGCCGCGCGAGCAGCTGGTGCTGCGCCTGGAGAATGGCAAGGTCTTTAAGGTCAACCTGGCCGATATGACCTGCTCGGAGGGCTGCAAAAAGAAGGCTGCCGAGCAGGGCTGCAATTGCCGCCCCGACTGCGTGACGCGCGATGTGCTCGAGCGCATCGAGTCGCCCGAGATGCGTCTGGCGCTCATGGAGCTCGATCGCGAGAACGGCGTCGACGTGGGCGATGGTCTGTCGAGCGCCGACCGTCTTGCCGGCACGTCGATGCCCAAGCGCCGTCGTCGCGATGCCGATTCCGATACCCGCGCTGCTCAGAGCCAGGTCGAGGGCCGTGGCCGTGGAAAGGGCCGCGGCAAGGCCGAGGCACTCGAGGCCGAGGAGGCCGCCGGTGGCCGTCGTCGTCGCAAGCGCGCGGGCTCGGGCGATGCTACCGAGGCTGCAGCCGCGGGCAAGAACGCCTCTCGCGAGCGCGAGGTTCAGCAGCCCCAGCAGCAGAATCGCGGCGGTGGCATGAACCCCACACGTCGCCGCCGCCGTCATCTGTCGAGCGAGGAGCGCGAGGACGCCTTCCGCGCCGCAGCTGCTCGCGAGGCTGGTGCCGCTTCCAAGGGCGCCTCGGCCTCCGATGCGTCTGCCGACAAGGGCGGCAAGTCACGTGGCGAGGATGAGCGCGCGCCGCGTCCGCGCCGTCGCCATTCCTCGGGCGCGCAGCAGAAGCCTTCAGTGCCCTCCGTGGCCGATCAGGTCTCGGATGGCGAGGTCAAGGTCACGCGCCGTCGTCCCGGAGATGGCGGGGGAGCGGCTGCTAAGGCTTCGCGTGGCGCCGCTCGCGACGAGCGCGAGCCGCGCGAGGATCGCGGTGGCGAGGGCTCGGCCGACCAGGGCCAAAAGCGCCGTCGCCGTCGCCGTTCCCGCAAGCCGCGCCAGGATGGTGGCGAGGGCTCGACCCCGTCTTCGTCTGCACCACAACCGCCCGCCGGCGAATAACGCCCGCGAGCGGATTTTGCTCGCCTTGCCCCGAGCGCATCGGGGTATCATAGCGCTGAATCAACAACCCTCCCTGCGACCGAACGTAGGGAGGGTTGTGTCTTGAAGAGCCATCTGAACATATTGAGCCGTCTGCAAGGTGCCGGCATCCTACCGTTTGCGGACGAATCGCTATCGTTTGCCGAGCAGGCGGCGCACGAGGCGCTTGAGGCGTTGTCGCCAACACGATGTGCCGGCTGCGAGCGCGCCGGTACGCTTATTTGCCAAGACTGCCTGGCTGCGCTCACGCTCATCGACCCACGTCATAGCTGTACCCGATGCGGCGCCCCGTTTGGGGATTTGCTGTGCACTGAGTGTTCGGTCGAGGGCACGTCCTCGGCAATGGCGGAGGCGCTCGACCGCTGCCTGGCGTGCTCCGTCTATGCGCATCCGCTGCCGCGCATCATTAAAGCGTACAAGGACGCGGGCGAGCGACGCCTGGCGCCGTATCTGGCGGAGCTGCTCTACGACACCGCCCTGCATGCCCAGGTCGTAGCGCCCGATCGCTACGGAGGTGTGCTGTCCGGTGCGGATGCGGTGGTGTTTGTGCCTGCGACGGCGGCAGCGTTTCGGCGGCGTGGCTTTGATCATATGGAGGCCATTGCGCGCCCATTTTGCGAGCTGTCGGGTGTTCCCCTGCTCGATGCCCTCGTCAAGTACGGGCATGGCGACCAGCGCGAACTCGGTCGTGAGGAGCGTCGCGAGCGTGCCCAAGGCATGTACGAGACGGTTGAGGACGTGCACGGCCGCCGCTTACTGCTTATCGATGACGTTATCACCACGGGCGCGACCATGGCAGCAGCCTCGGCGGAGCTCAAGCGTGCCGGCGCTGCGGCAGTCGATGGCCTTGCTATCGCACGTGTTTGGTAGGGGTGGTTTTGTGGCAGTGAAGATTGAGCGGCGCAACGAGCCGACAGGCGAACAGCTAGCGGCTTCCGTAGTCCTAACAGGTGCCTCGGCGCTACGCATGATGCGCGCCGAGCGCCGGCAGATGGGCTACATCAGCTGGAAGGACCTTAATCCCGATGAAGAGCGCCGTGTGCTGCGCACGTCGTCGCCCTCGACCGAGGATATCTATCTTCCTGACTTGGTGCGAATTGGAGCCAAAAGTGGCGAGGTGCAGGAAGATCTGTGCTTGTTGGTGGGATCTGCGGCGCAGCGCCGCCGCATGCCTGGCGTAGGCTGGTCCGTGTGTTCCGGGTTGCCCGCCGGCTCGATTCTAGAGGTGGAACCGGGGGTGTACAGCCTATCTCCCGAGGCCCTTTGTGTTGCCGTTGCGCGTGAGGTCGGCTGCATCCAGGCGTTTGCCCTGGCCCAGGAGCTGTGCTCTAAGATTTCACTGAGCGACCGCGGGAAGTATCTGCCTCCCTACACCTCGCCTGTTACGAATAAACTTGCAAAGGACAAGGACCAGCCAGCAGACGTGGGCTACTTTGAAGTCGAGCCGGTGCTGATGCCCGATCGTCTGGCAGATTACCTTGCGGCATGCAAGGGGAATGTGGCCAAACAGCTGCTGCGTCTGTGTCCCTATCTTTCGGAAAACCTGCTCTCGCCCATGGAGTGCATCATGCTCGCCCTGTTTTCGCTTCCGTTTTCCTATGGCGGGTTTGCCTGCGGACCTTTTAAGACCGACTACAAGATCGAGTTCGATGACCGTGCGCAGGCAATCTCGGGGATGCCTCATGCAGTTTGCGATGCGTATCAAGAGGCAGCCCGGTTTGACCTGGAATACAACGGTGAGCTGGGCCATTCCTCTCGGAGGGGACGTATCCATGATGAAAAGCGCAACACGGGCTTGATTACTATGGGAATCGAGGTCGCGACGGTCAACAACGAAATGCTCTGTGACATGGAAGCGATGGAAGCGCTCGCATGGCGCATGCACCAGCGTATGCGAAAGCGGTACCGGAATCGTGTCGATGCCCGCAGGAAGAAGCAAGAGGCGTTGCTTAAGGTAGCGCGCAGAGATGTGGTGTAAGAGGCGGGGCATGCCCCGCCTCCGCCCTTT
>CAJJPN010000131.1:0-5744 GCA_905193635.1 Coriobacteriaceae bacterium | reverse complement strand
GTGGTGCGGCAAACGCTTCGCAACGCCCGAACCAGCAGCGCCAGCAACGTCAGCAGCGCCAGGCAAACGGCAATACGCCCAAGCAGCCCCCCACGCACGGTCGAGGCGATCGCGGCCCCGCGCGCAAACCCACCGAGAACAATAAGTCGGGCAAAAAGACGACGCTCTTTGTCGTCCTGGGTCTTATCGTCATTGTCTATATCGTAGGCGTCGTAGCGTTTTCGCAGGTAGCCTACCCCAACACCACTATCGCCGGCGTCGATGTCTCGTTCTCCAACGCTTCGTCTGCCGCCACCAAGGTCAACTCGGCTTGGAAGCACTATAAGCTCACCGTGACAGGCGATGACTTTAGCTGGACCTATCAGCCCGAGTCCGATGAGCCCATTGTCGACGGCGAAGCTGCCGCAAAAGAGATTATCAGCCGCAACGAAGCCTTTGTATGGCCGGTTCGCCTTGTAGAATCCTTAAGCGGCAAGACCAAAACAACCGCTAGCTCCAACGAAGTCGATCTTGATCAAGACGTCGACCTGTCCATGCTCTCCGACACCTTTGACCAAAAGCAGTTTGAGAAGGATCTGGGCGCCGCCATCGACGAGTTTAACGAGGGGCGTTCGGGCGCGTTCGAGGCCAATAGCTCCTATGACGAGCAGGCCGGCAAGTTTACCGTCGAGAAGGCGCGCTCCAACGAAAAACTCAACCGCGAGCATGTCATTAAGTATGCCGAGCTCGAGCTTGCCTCGCTGGCCGAGACCGTAGATCTTTCCAAGCTCGGCAACGATGCCTATGAGCCGCTCAATGGAACGCTGACCGATGATCAGATTCAGGCCGCATGCGATGCCGCCAATAACTTCTTGGGCGTCAACGTGACCCTCAAGCTTAACGGCGAAGATGCCGGCAAGGTTGATGGCGGCTCCGTATTGCAGTGGATCAGCTTTGCCGATCCGGCCAACCCCACGCTCGATACGTCGCAGATCAGCAGCTGGGCAGCCGAGCTCGCCAACGGCTTTAATACCGTGGGCTCCACTCGCTGGTGGACGCGCGCCGATGGCAAGCAGTGTGCCGTCGAAGGCGGTGACTTTGGTTGGTCCATCGACAGCAGCTCGCTCGCCAAGCAGGTCGAGGACGCCATTAACAACAAGCAGACCGGCGAAATCGAGATCAAGTACTCCCAGAAGGCCGACACATTTACCGCCAAGGGCGAGCCCGACTGGAAGGCCTATATCGACGTCGACCTGTCCGAGCAGCATGCGCGCTACTACGACGAGAGCGGCAACATCGTGTGGGAGGCCAACTTTATTTCTGGCAAACCGGGTGAAGACGCCACCCCCGAGGGCGTATGGCAGATCAACAGCAACGATGGCGCCAGCAAACTCATCGGTGCCAAGGACCCCGAGACCGGCAAGCCCAAATACGAGAGCCCGGTAAGCTACTGGATGCCGTTCGAGGGCAATATGGTCGGATTCCACGACGCCACCTGGCAAAACGATTCGAGTTTCGATAACGCCGAATCGTACAAGTGGTGCGGTAGCCACGGTTGTATCAACCTGCGTCTGGCCGATGCCAAGTCGCTCCACGAGCGCATCAAAGTCGGCCTCTGCGTGGTCGTGCACTCGTAACGCAGCTAACGTCTACAACAAGTAAACAGCACGGCGACAAAACTTACAGTACCGTCATCCGCAACTTCTATACGCCCGCCTATCGCGACGGGCGTATATACTTATCGGAGCCATATCGATAAAGGAGACGCTATGTCCAAGGTCCCCACGATCAATCCGGGTCCTGACGATTCCGATCGCATGCCCCAAGATGCCACCGAGACCCTGCCGATTATCAGCGCTGCAGACACCAAGCAGCCCCAAACGAGTCTCGACGATTCGACCGATATCTCCGATGAAGAAGCCTATGCAAAGCTCAAGGCAAAGCGTGCCGAGCGTCGGCGCAAAAAGCTGATTCGACGCGGTATTGCCGCCGGCGTCGTAGGTGCCATCGCGCTCATTGCCATTGTCGCAACCCTAGTTATCAATGCGCAGCCGCAGGGCGCTAGCGGGCCTGTGACCGACATGGTGACCGAGGGCACGTTTACCACAACGGTCGAGGCGAAAGGCCAGCTCAAACCCATTTCGTCCTCAGTGGTCTCCCCTTCTGTCGACGGCACGGTCGATTCGATCAACGTGCAGGCCGGACAGAGCGTCAACGAGGGCGACGTACTCATGACCATTAAGAACGACGCGCTCGATAGCGCTGTTTCCGAGGCGCAGCGCGCGGTCGCGGCCGCCCAGGAAGACCTGAACAATGCAAAGGTGGCACTCGCGGCCGCACAGGCCGCACCAACAACGGACAGTGACGGATCGACCGGCCCATCGGACGCAAACGCCAACGCAAATGCCGTCTCGACCGCCCAGCGCAACCTCGCCTCGGCCCAGGCAACGCTGGAGCAGGCAACTGCAAAGGCGGCCGAGCGCACCGTAAAGGCCCCCAGTTCGGGCAACATCGTCGAGCTCAACGCCAAAGTCGGTGCCACGGTGACCGGAGGCACGATCATGGGCGAAGGCGACACGAGCGGCGGCAAGCAGTGCATGCAAATCGCCGACCTGTCCAAGATGAAGGTGACGGTTCAGGTGGGCGAAAAGGATATCGCCAAAATTGCCGTGGGCCAAAGCGCCAACGTGACCTATCCCGCGTTTCCCGATATCGTGAGCCAGGGCACCGTCACGGCTATCGCCTCGGTGGCAAACTCTGACTCCGGCTCCGGTAGCGGCGGCAGCGTGACCTTTAACGTCGACATCCTCATCGAAGCACCCGACAGTCGCCTTAAGCCGGGTATGACTGCCGAGGTCTCGGTAGTGACCGAGAAGCTCGACGACGTGGTTATGGTGCCGACCATGGCGCTGATGACCGAAGATGGCGAGCACTATTACGTCAATCTGGCCACCGATTCGGAAGGCAAGAAGACGCGCCGCGTGAAGGTGACCGTCGTGACGCAAAACGACAACGAGGCTGTAGTCGGTAAGACGCAGGTCAAGCGCGACGACCAGGGCAACGAGATCAACCCAGACGTCCCGGTTACCAAGTTACGCGACGGCGACACCATCGTGACGGATACCGGCGCAGGCATGACGGCAGACGGCGGCGACAATATGTCTGCCGACGAGGGCAAGTAATGCGTCCCGTCATCGACATCCGCAACGTGCACCGCATCTTTGAGAGCGAGGCCGGTTGCGCCCACATCCTGCACAACGTGAGCCTGGCGGTGAACCCCGGTGAGTTCGTCGCCATCACCGGCCCCTCGGGCTCGGGCAAGTCGACGCTCATGAACATCCTGGGCTGCCTGGACAAGCCGACGGCGGGTGATTATTTCCTGCAAGGGCTCAACGTCGCCGAGCTCGACGATGATGAGCTCACCGAGGTGCGCGCGCTGAGCATCGGCTTTGTCTTTCAGAGTTTTAACTTGCTGCCGCGTCTGACGGTGATCGAAAACGTCATGCTGCCGCTGTCCTACACCAATGTGCCGCGTAGCCAGCGCGAGATGCGCGCCGTGCACGCGCTGCAAGCCGTCACACTGCCGGTCGACCATTGGGACCACCGCATATCGGAACTCTCGGGCGGACAGATGCAGCGCGTCGCCATCGCGCGCGCCCTCGTCAACGACCCGCCCATCATTTTGGCCGACGAGCCAACGGGAAATCTAGACTCGACAACCGGGGCGCTCGTCATGGAAACCTTCCACAAGCTCCAGAAACGCGGCAAGACCATCGTACTCATTACGCATGACCCCGGCATCGCCGCCGAGGCCGATCGAGCCGTAACCATCCGTGACGGGCGAATCCATGACGGCGCATATGTCGCGCATACACCGAATACGTTACGCGGGGCCGTCAAAAACCTGCCCGAGATTTCTGCAACCACCAATCAGCCGAAAGGAGCGAAGGCATGAGCACCCGCGATCTTGTCCAAGAAGCCCTTCACTCGCTCGAGGCCAACAAGGGACGCAGCCTGCTCACCATCCTTGGCATCGTCATTGGCATCGCCTCGGTCATCGCCATGACTTCGCTCATCGGCGGTATCCAAAACAGCCTGGTCAACAGCCTGGGCCTCAATGCAGCCCGCATGGTAGAGATCTATTCGTCCCAAGAACTCACCGATTCGGATGTGGAAAAGCTTCGCAAACTGGTGCCGCAGATTGAGCAGATCGGCATCGTCGATAGCGCCTATTCCGAGTACAAGGTCGGGGATAAAAGCTATACCGTCATGGCACACGGCGTCGATAGCGACATGCTCGATGCCGTGGGCGCCAGCAAGCTCGTTGCGGGACGTGTCTATTCACAGGCAGAGTCTCAATCAGGCTCGCGCGTGGCGCTCATCAGCCGCGGCGGCGCCGATCAGCTTTACGGCAACGAACAGGACGCACTGGAGAAAACCATCAAGGTGTCCAACGGCGAGGTGCAGATTGTAGGCGTGATTGATGGCGGCAGCGACTCCATGGGCTCGCTCACGCTGTATATGCCACGCGAAACCATCTCCGGCCTGTTTGGCGACGAGAATCCTTCATTTCCCAGCGTGACGGCACTTGCCGCCGAGGGCACAGACATGGACGAGCTCTGCAAGACCATCGAGTCTAAGGTGCGCGCGATGAAGGGCATCTCGGAGGATGATGAGTACGACAGCGTATCGACGACCTCCATGAAAAGCGCCATCGATGCACTCAACTCGTTTATGGGCGCCTTCGCGCTCATCATGGGCGCTGTCGCCAGTATCTCACTGCTTGTCGGCGGAATCGGCATTATGAATATGATGCTTACCAACGTGACTGAGCGCATCCGCGAGATCGGTATTCGCCGTGCCTTGGGCGCCAGTCGCCGCGATATCACCGCGCAGTTTTTGGCCGAGTCCTCGGCGCTGTGCGTCACCGGTGGCCTGCTGGGTGTCCTGATTGGCTATCTGCTGGCCTGGGGCCTCGCGATGTTTGCCGCAGGATCAGGGGTTCTCAACGAGCTCGGTGCCAGCGGGGAGATCACACCGAGCTTTTCAATCGCCACGGTGCTGCTGGCCTTCGGCGTCTCCGTCGGCATCGGCGTAATCTTTGGCTTCTACCCCGCTCGCCGCGCGGCAAAGCTCAACCCGGTGGAGTGCCTACGCTACCAGTAAGCCACCACCAACAAGTTGCGGCGAATTAGGGACCGTTTGGGGGTGCGGACGCCGGAAACGTAGAGATCGGCCTCGCCGAAGTCGGCCTGGGCCCGGCAGGGCCTGCGTCAGCATTGCCAAAAACGCCTATCGAAAGGGCGAATCCTTCTTGACAGAACTACAGGAACCCCCCCCACGCGGGCGGGAGGGCGCGCAGGTGCGGCAAGCGCCTAGCGCGCGAACTCCCGTAAGAGCGCGTCTTCCACTTCCCGAAGCGAAAGGGCCCCGCCTCCCTCGGCGGGACGGGTGACCACGATGCAGCGCGCTCCCACGTCGCGCGCGGAGGCGAGCTTCTCGGCCGTGCCGCCTACGGTTCCCGAGTCCTTGGTCACAAGCCACTGGGCGCCCACCTGCCGAAGCATCGCCTCGTTGAGCTCGCGGGTGAAGGGCCCCTGCATGCCGATGACGTGCGACGGCGAAAACCCCGCGTCGATGCACTTCGTTATAGCACTGGGCAGCGGGAGCACGCGCACGAAGAAGCGCTCCGCGAAATCGGCGACGCGCGTGTAGGGAGCAAGCTCCTTGCTCCCCGTCGTGAGAAGAGCGCGACCCGGGTTCTC
>CAJJPN010000130.1:0-5746 GCA_905193635.1 Coriobacteriaceae bacterium | reverse complement strand
GTCGGCAACGGCGCTGCCCAGGCCACCGATCACAGAGTGCTCCTCGACAGTCACGACGTGGCCGGTCTTGGTGGCGCTCTTGACGATCAGGTCGGCATCGATGGGCTTGATGGTGTGCATGTTGATGACCTCGGCATCGATGCCCTCGGCAGCAAGCTGCTCGGCGGCCTCGAGAGCCTCGCCGACCATCAGGCCGCAGGCGATGATGGTCACATCGGCGCCCTCGCGCATGACAATGCCCTTACCCAACTCGAACTTGTAGGTCTCGGGGTCGTTGATAACCGGCGAGGCCAGACGGGCAAAGCGCATGTACACGGGGCCGTCGCACTCGTAGGCGGCGCGCGTCACGGCGCGGGCCTCGACATCGTCGGCCGGAACGATCACAGTCATGCCGGGGATGACGCGCATGAGGGCGATATCCTCGCAGCACTGGTGCGTGGCACCGTCCTCGCCCACCGAGATACCGGCGTGCGTGGCACCGATCTTAACGTTGAGGTGCGGGTAGCCGATGGAGTTACGAACCTGCTCAAAGGCGCGACCGGCAGCGAACATGGCAAAGGTACTCGCGAAGGCAACACGACCGGTGGTCGCGATACCGGCGGCGACGCCCATCAGGTTGCTCTCGGCAATGCCCACATCGAAGAAGCGGTCGGGGCAGGCCGCCTTGAACTTACCGGTCTGCGTGGCGGCGGCCAGATCGGCGTCGAGGACCACAAAGTCATCGTGCTCGTTGGCGAGCTCGACGAGGGCCTCGCCGTAGCTTACGCGCGTGGCGATTTTCTTGACGTCTGCCATCCTAGAGCTCCTCTCCGGCGGCCGTGAGCTCTGCCATGGCCTGCTCAAACTGTTCATCATTGGGGGCCTTGCCGTGCCAACCAACCTGGTTCTCCATAAAGGACACGCCCTTGCCCTTTGTGGTCTCGGCGATAATGGCAGTAGGCTGACCCTTGGTGGCGCGAGCCTCGGCAAAGGCGGCGCGAATCTGATCGAAATCGTTGCCGTCGGCAAGCTCCACCACGTGGAACTTAAAGGCACGGAACTTGTCGGCGAGCGGCATGGGGTCGTTGACTTCCTCGACGGGACCGTCGATCTGCAGGCCGTTGTGGTCGACGATCACGCAGAGGTTATCGAGCTGCTGGTTGCCGGCAAACATGGCGGCCTCCCAGACCTGGCCCTCCTCGCTCTCGCCGTCGCCTAGCAGGGCGTAGGTGCGATAGTCGTCGCCCCAGTGCTTGGCGGCAACGGCCATGCCCACGGCGGCGGAGATGCCCTGGCCGAGCGAACCGGTGGACATGTCAACGCCCGGAGTGTCGTTCATGTTGGGATGACCCTGCAGGTGGCTGCCGATGTGGCGCAGCGTCTCAAGATCCTCCTTGGGGAAGAACCCACGCTCGGCGAGCACAGCGTACAGGCCAGGCGCACAGTGGCCCTTGGAAAGCACAAAGCGATCGCGGTCGGCCTTGCGGGGATGGGCCGGGTCGACGTTCATTTCCTCAAAGTACAGATAGGTCATGATGTCGGCAGCGCCGAGCGAACCGCCCGGATGGCCGGACTTGGCAGCGTGCACGCCGGTGACGATGCCCTTCCTTACCTCGTTGGCAACCTTTTTGAGCTCTTCGTCGCTCATTGTGCCTTCCTTTCATCCTCTTTAGACAAGATGCGCACGGCACGGAAAGGTAATCCCAACCCAGCCGCGATGCACGTACGTCATTCATTATGCTGGAAACTGAGGGCTTTACCAGAGTTTTTATCATTATTTGAACAATTTAGCAGGCAGAACCGCTGATGAAACGGTTTATCAATGTGAACGTCTTTTGGATGGGACGCGGTCGGCCCTACGCGCTAATGTCCTTGAACCCCTCGCCGAAAGCTTCCGTAACGTCGGCGACCGTCACAATGGCGTGAGGATCGCGCTCGCGCACGATCGTCTTGAGGGTATTGAGCTCTCGACGGTTCACGATGACCATGATCACCGGCTTCTCGGCACCCGAATACATGCCAGTCGCCTTAAACTTGGTACAACCACGACCCAGGCCATACATGATATCGGCAGCGATATCAGGGAACTTGTCCGAGATGATGAGGACCATACGGCGTTTGTTGCCACCATCGACCACGGCATCGATCACGTAGCCGCTAATGACCATCGAAAGGCCTGCATATAGTGCATTTTCGATTGAAAAGACCGGAGCCGACAGCGCACATACGGCAACATCGATCGCCATGACGGTCGAGCCCACGGGCAGCGAGGTATTACGCGAGATGATTTGGCCAATCGTGTCCGAGCCGCCGGTGTTGGCGCCGGCGCGCAGCACCATGCCGTAACCGATGCCTGTAATAATGCCGCCCCACATGGCAGGGAGCATCAGGTCCGCATCCGCCAGAGGTGCTACAAACGGGGCGAACAGATCGGTAAAGAAGCCCAGCAGCACAAAGCCCGTCGCCGTCTGCACCACGTAGAACATGCCGCCCTCGCGCATAACGACCAGCAGCAGCAAGGCGTTCATCACGATCGTCTGAATACCAACGGGAAGCGATAGACCGCGCGATGCGCCGACCGCCTGGATAATGGTGGCAAGGCCCGTAACGCCACCGGCAGCAAGGCCGTTGGGAATCAAAAACAGGTCGGTCGCAATAGCGGCCAGAGCGCACCCCAACATAATCTGGGGCAGGTCGTGAAAGAAGTTCATCGAAAGAATGCGCTTAATGTCCAGACGATATGCCATGCTGCCTCCCTCAAAAAAGCGCACCCAAACGGATGCGCTTCGAACTTCTTGCTGTATTCGATTCTACCGATTCGCCGGACAAAAACCACCCCTGCGCAGGGTTTGCTTTGGATACAAAACCACCCTGCTCGGAGGGTTTTATCCATTTCCACATAAACCGGGCGGTTTATGCAGATGGGATCTCTGCGTCAGCGTTGCCAGTGGCCCAGCGATGGTAGCCAATAACAAACGGGTCCAGGTCGCCATCGTCAAGAACTGCCTCGACGTTGCTGGTCTCAACGCCCGTGCGTAGGTCCTTAACCATCTGATACGGGTAGAGCACGTAGCTGCGGATCTGGTTGCCAAAACCAATCGTGGTCTTGGGCCCGCGGATCTCATCCAGGGCCTCGGCGCGCTTCTCGAGCTCAATCTCGTACAGGCGAGCCTTGAGGATCTGCATGCACGCGGCCTTGTTCTGGATCTGGCTGCGCTCGTTTTGGCAGGTGACCACAATGCCGCTGGGGAAATGCGTCACGCGCACGGCGGAGTCGGTGGTGTTAACGCCCTGACCGCCCGGGCCGCTCGCGTGGTACACGTCCACGCGGATGTCATCGGGACTGATTTCGATGTCGATATCATCGGGTAGCACGGGGATGACCTCGACGCCGGCAAACGTGGTCTGGCGGCGCTTCTTGTCGTCGGTGGGGCTAATGCGAACCAAGCGGTGGACGCCGGCCTCGGCGCGCAGCATGCCAAATGCGTCCTTGCCCTCGACGGTAAAGGTCGCGCGGTCGATGCCGATGACCTCAGCAGCGGGGCAGTCGTTAATCGTGACCTTCCAGCCGCGACGCTGGCAGTACTTCATGTACATCTTAAAGAGCATGAAGGTCCAGTCCTGGGCCTCCAGACCACCCTGTCCGGGCTTGATGGTCACAATGGCATCGCCGTGATCGAACTCACCGGTAAACCAGCTCGAAAGCTCAAGCTCATCGATGGCACGGGCCAGGCGCTCAGCCGTGGCTGTAGCCTCCTCGCGAAGGGCGGCGGCATCGGGATCATTCCCCATCTCCTCGGCAAGCTCCAGCGCGGCGCGGGCATCGGAAAGCTCGCCGCGCGCGTTGTCCACGGCAGCGATATCTTCCTTGGTGCGCGCGATTTCCTCCATGGTGGCACGGGCGGCGTCGGCGTCATCCCAAAAGCCGGGGGCCACGCTTTTGGCCTCGAGCTCGGTCACGCGCGTGCGCTTTTCGTCCAAGTGGAGATACGACTCGACCTCGCCGAGCCGGTCCGCAAACGCGTCCAGCTCGGCGGGCGTTACCTCTAAAGCCTCAGCCATTAACGATTCCTGCCGTGGCAGTACTTAAACTTCTTGCCGCTACCGCAGGGGCACGGGTCGTTGCGGCCCACGTTGACGTACGGATCGTCGCTCTCGGACTTGCGATAGGTGGTCACCTTGCCACCGTTGTTGACGGCAGCCGGACCACCCTGGACAGCCGTGCGGGCCTGCACCTGCGCCTGCTTGTGCAGCACCGAGTCGCCGTTGTCACCATCGACCTCGGCAGGACCGGAGAAGTGCGCACCCTCGAGCGCGGGCTCCTCCTTGTGCTCCACGGCACGCGGGGCAGCCTTGATCTCGATGCGCAGAACCGTGCGCAAGTAATCCTCGTACATGGTATCGACGAGCATCTGGAACGCGCCGTAGGCCTCGGTCTTATACTCAACCAGCGGGTCGCGCTGGCCAAAGCCGCGCAGGCCGATACCGGTCTTGAGGTAGTCCATTTCCTGCAGGTAGTTCATCCAACGCGTATCGATGACGCGCAGCATGACCTGGGTATTGAGCTCGCGCATCAGGTTCTCGCCCAGTCGCTCGGCCTTCATGTTGTAGCACTTCTCAACATAGGCCAGGACATCGGCGGCCAGGGCCTCAAAGTCCTCGTCGGGGAACTGAGGGGTATCGATATGCCCGGTCAGCTCGACGACCCACTTACGCAGACCCTCAAGATCGCGCTCGCCCTCGTGGCTGTCCTTGGTGCAGAACTCCTGAACACAGCGGTACACGGTATCGTGCATGACCTCGGTGATGTGATCGGTCAGGTCCTTGCCGTCCAGAATCTTGTTGCGCTCGGCGTAGATGACCTGGCGCTGCTTGTTCATGACGTCGTCGTACTCAAGGACGCTCTTACGCATGGAGAAGTTGATGCTCTCGACCTTGTGCTGGGCGCTCTCGACGGCCTTGGAAATGATCTTGTGCTGGATGGGCATGTCGTCGCCCATATCGGCCGTGACCATCATCTTGGAGACGCGGTCCATCTTGTCGCCGCCAAACAGGCGCATCAGATCGTCCTCGAGCGACAGGTAGAACTGGGTCTCGCCCGGATCGCCCTGACGGCCGGAGCGGCCGCGCAGCTGATTGTCGATACGACGGGACTCATGGCGCTCGGTGCCGATGACGGTCAGGCCGCCGGCGGCAAGCACGCGCTCGCGCTCGGCCTTGCAGGTCTCCTTGGCCTCGGCGTTAAACTGCTCGAGCTGCTCGGGCGTCACGTCCTCCATGGTCAGGCCCTCGTACTCAAGGCGCTCGCGCACCAGCTCGTCGGGGTTGCCGCCCAGCAGGATGTCGGTACCACGACCGGCCATGTTAGTAGCGATGGTCACGGCGCCGTAGCGTCCGGCCTGGGCAACGATATGAGCCTCGCGCTCGTGATGCTTAGCGTTGAGGACCTCGTGTGCGATGCCGCGCTTGGTAAGGGCGGCGGACAGCTTCTCGGAGCTCTCGATGGAGACGGTGCCCACCAGGACCGGCTGGCCCTTGGCGTGACGTCGCTCGACATCGTCGGCGACGGCGTTGTACTTGGCCTGAATGGTGCGGTACACCAGGTCCTCGTGGTCCACGCGCTGCACGGGCTTGTTGGAGGGGATGACCTCGACGGGCAGCTTGTAGATCTCGCGGAACTCGGCATCCTCGGTAAGTGCCGTGCCGGTCATGCCGGAGAGCTTGTCATACAGACGGAAGTAGTTCTGCAGGGTGATGGTGGCCAGGG
>CAJJPN010000129.1:0-5751 GCA_905193635.1 Coriobacteriaceae bacterium | reverse complement strand
GTGGTCACTGTGGCGGCTCGGGCTCCGTCTCGTCCGAGCATGCGCATACCTGCCCGAGCTGCGGCGGTCGCGGCCACATCGATGTCGACCTGTCCTTCCTGTTTGGCGCCGGCACGTTCCAGTCGGTCTGCCCCGAGTGCGGCGGTTCCGGTAAGGTCGTCGCCGACCCCTGTCCCGATTGCGGTGGCAGCGGTCGAACCCGCGTGACCTCCGAGCAGACGATTGAGTTTCCTGCCGGCACGCACGATGGCGACGAGGTTCGTATTGGCGGCATGGGTCACGCCGGCACCAACGGTGCCGCGGGCGGCGACCTGGTCGGCCGTGCCCATGTCGAGGCCGAGCGCCTGGAAGGCAAGGCCCGTACCGGTTTTTACCTGATGGGCATCGTGGCGCCGTTTTTGGTGCTGTCGGCCATCTCGGGCGTGTTCTCGGCCTTTGCCATGATGTGCTTTATTCCGTTTGCCATGGGCCTGTTCATGGTGCTCTCGGACGGCGTGCTTCATCGCAGCCTGCTGTGGTGGAAACGCGGCGCGATGCAGTTTGCCAACGGTTTTGCCAACGGATTTATGTTTGCACTCGTGTCGGTTTGGTTTGCGAGCTGCTCGCAGCGTGCCATGCTTTCGCCGTACGGAATGTACTAACATCAAACCCTCTGTTTGCGGCCGCCCCAGCTTGGGTATAGGACGCACTGTGACAATAATGAAAGTCGGAAGGATTCGGTCGTGTCGGAAAATAGGGATTACTACGAGGTACTTGGCGTCGAAAAGGATGCCGACGCGCGGACGATTAAGCGCGCGTTTCTAAAGAAGGCCCGTACCGTACACCCGGACGTTTCGGACGACCCCGAGGCCGAGGCCAAGTTCAAAGAGCTCAACGAGGCATATTCCGTTCTTTCCGATGAGCAGAAGCGTGCAAACTACGATCGCTTTGGCTCTCCTGACGGCCCCGGTGGCTCTGGCTATGTCGACATTAACGACATCTTTGGCGGCATGGGCATGGACGACCTTTTCTCGTCGTTCTTTGGCGGCGGCGCCGGCGGTGGTGCCCGCGGCCGTCGCGAGCGTCGTCGCGGTCGTGACATGGCCATCTCGCTTTCGGTGACGCTCGAGGAGGCGGCGCTCGGCTGCAAAAAGACTATCAGCTATGACCGCCTTGCTCCTTGCGAGGACTGCAATGGCACCGGTAGGGCAGAGGGCGCACAGGAAAAGCAGTGCGGCCGCTGCCACGGTACGGGCTACGTCACGACGGTTCAGCGTTCGTTCCTGGGCCAGGTTCAGTCTTCCTCGCCTTGCCCCGACTGCCATGGCGAGGGTACGGTTATCGACCATCCCTGCGAGACCTGCGACGGTCAGGGTCGCACGCCTTCGCATGAAAAGATCGACATCGATATTCCCGCCGGCGTTTCGACCGGTCGACAGCTGCGTGTGAGCGGCTTTGGCGAGGCCGGCCTTCGCGGCGAGCCTTCGGGCGACTTGATTGTCAACGTGCGCGTTGCCGACCATGAGCGCTTTAAGCGCAACGGTGACGACTTGTACCTGGTGAGCGATATCTCGATTGCACAGGCTGCGCTCGGCTGCGAGATCGAGGTCGAGGGCATTATGCCCGACGAGGTCGTTAAGGTGACGGTTCCCGCCGGCGCCCAGTACGGCGACACCGTGAGCGTCAATAATTACGGCATGCCGCGCATTGGCGGTGGCGGTTCGCGTGGCCGCCTGATCGTGCAACTGCGCGTGGTCGTTCCCACCAATCTTTCCAATAAGCAGCGCGAGCTGCTCCGTGCTTTTGCCGATGAGATGGGCGATGACGTCGCTTCCGGTAAGAAGTCGGTGACCGACCGTATCAAGAGTGCCCTCGACGATATCCTCGATTAAGGAGCCCGCGTGCTCGCACCCCATATTTCCGTCGTCAACCTCGGCTGCCGTGTCAACCGGGTTGAGTCTGACCGTATCACTGCCGATCTTATGCGCCTGGGCTTTGCTATTGTGGAGCCCCAGGATGCCGACTTGATCGTCATTAACACCTGTGCCGTTACGGGCGAGGCCGAGGCCAAGACCCGTAAGGCCGTCCGCCATGCGCTGGTCCATCAAAACGAGCCCTATGTGGTCGTGACCGGCTGCGTGGTCAACCTGCATCCCGAGGAGCTGCTGGAGCTATCCGACCGCGTGATCGCCGAGCCGTCCAAGATCGATGTCGCCGAACGTGTCTGCGAGGTGTTGGGCGTTGAGTCCGATAGCGTTCCCGCCTGCAGTGATGGCGAGGTTGTCGATGCGCTCGGTCGCTCTCGCCTGGGCGTGAAGATTCAGGACGGCTGCAACCATCGCTGCACCTATTGCATTGTGTGGAAGGCACGCGGCCCCGAGCGCTCCGTGCCCGTCGAGTCCGTGCTCGAGCAAGTTCGCGAGGCCCGGGAGGCCGGCGTGCCCGAGGTCGTGTTGACCGGCGTGAATCTGGGTGCCTATGACGGCAAGAGCGCGACCGACGAGCATGTCGAAATCGATGAGCTGCTCGAGGCCATTATGGAGCGCACGACTATTGCGCATGTGCGCATTTCCTCGGTCGAGCCCATGGATATCTCTGAGCGCCTGCTTAAGGTTATGGCGCGCTATCCGCAGCGTATCGCCCCGTTTTTGCACCTGCCCGTGCAGTCTGGCTGCACGGCGACGCTGCATCGCATGGGCCGTCCCTATAGTGCCGAGGCCTTTGAGGATACGGTGCGCATGATCCGTGCGAACCTGCCACAGGCCGCACTTTCGTGCGACGTTATCGTCGGTTTTCCTGGCGAGACGGACGAGGAGTTCGAGGAGTCGCTGGCGCTGTGCCGTCGCGTGGGCTTTTCGCGCATGCACGTGTTTCGCTATAGCAAGCGCCCCGGCACCCTCGCCGCCGACATGCCCGACCAGGT
Organism: Coriobacteriaceae bacterium; assembly: GCA_905193635.1. Taxonomy (GTDB): domain Bacteria; phylum Actinomycetota; class Coriobacteriia; order Coriobacteriales; family Coriobacteriaceae; genus Collinsella. Next base: position 2,849 of record CAJJPN010000129.1, on the reverse strand, counting down.
ACCGCCTGAGGTCATGGCCGAGCGCAGCCGTCGCATGCGCGCGGCGGCTCAGGAGCTCGCGGTTGCCGATGCCCGCCGTCGCGTGGGTACCGTCGAGCGCGCCGTGCTTGAGTACGGTGATAATTTGACGCTTGGCTCGTTCCATCATGCCCGTCTTGATGATACCTGTGGACTCACAGCCCCGTGCCTGCTCGATGTTGCTATCATCGGAGTCGATGATTCCGGCTTGGTCCATGCACGCAGGGAGGTTCATGGAAGCCTCGAAGATTAGACTTACCGTTCCCGAGGGGATTGATCCCTCGCGCGTTTTGGGCGCCGGCGACGGCGTCCTTCGTGCGCTCGAGAGCTTGGTTCGCGCCCATGTGGTCGCCCGTGGCGATAGCATCGCCGTGAGCGGTGACCCGGACGAGGTCGAGCTCGTGGCGCGCTTTTTCGAACATGCTTTTCGCGAGGCGGCGGCCGGCCGTACCCTTTCTTCCGACGATGTCTCGCGTTGCCTGGCCGTCTTGCGCGACGGCGAGCATGAGGCCACATCGCTTCGCGATGATGTGCTGCTATCGTACCGCGGTCGCGTTATCCGCCCCAAGACGCTCGGTCAAAAGCGCTATGTGGATGCCATCCGCTCTTCCACCATCACGTTTGGCCTCGGTCCCGCCGGTACCGGTAAAACCTATCTGGCCATGGCGCTCGCCGTTGCCGCGCTCAAGCGCCATGAGGTGGGCCGCCTGATCCTGACGCGCCCGGTTGTCGAGGCGGGGGAGAACCTGGGCTTTTTGCCCGGTACCCTCGAGGAAAAGATCGACCCGTATATGCGCCCGCTCTATGATGCCCTCTTTGACATGATGGATCGCGAACGCACCGATGAGCTTATGGAGCGTGGCGTGATCGAGATCGCGCCGCTCGCCTACATGCGCGGTCGAACGCTGAGTGATGCCTTTGTGGTGCTCGATGAGGCGCAAAACACGACGCCCGAGCAGATGAAGATGTTCCTGACGCGTCTAGGTTTTAATTCCAAGTTTGTGATTACCGGCGACCTGAGCCAGCGTGACCTGGTGGGTCGTCGCGGCGGTCTTGCCGATGCCGAAAGGATTCTGGGTCGCGTCGACGATGTGGCGTTTTCTCACCTGGAGCGCGCCGATGTGGTGCGCCATGCCCTGGTGGGCCGTATTGTTGAGGCCTATGATGCATACGACGATGCGCGTGAGCAGCGCGCACACGATCGAAAGGAGTCCCGTTGAGTGTATTGATCAGCAACGATGCCGAGCTCGATACGCTGCTCGATGCCCAGGAGGTGGAGCACATCTGCTCAGTTGTGCTTGCCGCCGAGGGTGTTGAGCGTGAGGTCGAGATTTCCCTTTCGTATGTCGATGAGGACGAGATGCACGAGCTCAACCACGAGTGGCGCGGCATCGATCGCACGACCGACGTGCTCTCGTTTGAATGTGACTCGGCCTTTGACGAGGACATTCCCGCCGACGAGACGCTCGAGCTCGGCGATATTATCCTGGCCCCGCAGGTTATTGCCCGCCAGGCCCCCGGCTTTGGCAACAGCCCCGCCGATGAGTGCCGACTGATGCTCGTGCACGGAATGCTGCACCTGCTGGGTTACGACCACATCGAGGACGATGAGGCCGAGGTCATGGAGGCCCGCGAGGATGCCATCCTGCGCGACCTGGCGCTTGAGCGCGGCGAGGACCCCAAACTCGTCCACGTCGGCCCCATAACCAATCATGCCCACGACTAGGAGCCGTCTATGATTCCCGGATCGAACAAGGACCATCCGTCCTTTTTAAAGTCGTTCTCATACGCGATGGAGGGCTTCGTCACTGCCGTCAAGACCGAGCGCAACATTAAGGTCATGCTCGTGGCGGGCGTGTGCACCGTCATTGCCGGCTGCATCGTGGGGCTCGATATTGCCGAGTGGGCTACGGTCATCATCTGCTGTGGCCTGGTGATTCACGGCGAGTTGTGCAATACCGCCATGGAGGCGATTGTGGACCTGGCGACCCAGGAGCTGCATCCGCTGGCCAAGCGCGCGAAGGATATCGCCGCTGCCTCTGTATACGTTCTTTCCATTACAGCCGCGATCGTTGGCTTGCTTGTCTTTGCCCACGCGCTCGACTTTATTTAGAAAGGGATTCCCATGTCCGACAATATGCAGCCTACCGATGGAGTTTTGGATGACGAGGTCCTGGACGAGGCTGAAGGTGCCGATTTGTTTGACGAGGTCGAGGAGTTCGATCCGTTTGAGGGTATGAGCGACGAGGAACTCGATGCCCTGTGCGACGAGGATGAGAGCCTCGTGGGCTTTGGCGACGTGGAACCCGGTTTCCGCAGCGGCTTTGTGGCCCTGGTCGGTCGCCCCAACGCCGGCAAGTCCACGCTGCTCAATGCCTGTTACGGCAAGAAGGTCGCCATCACCTCTCCGGTGGCCCAGACGACCCGCCGCCGTATGCGCGCCGTGGTCAACCGCCCCGGTTACCAGCTGGTCTTCGTTGACACTCCGGGTATCCACAAGCCCAAGGACGGCCTGGGATCCGAGCTCAACAAGAGCGCCCTGTTTGAGCTCAATGACGTAGACGTCGTCGCGTTTCTGATCGACGCCACCAAACCCATCGGCAGGGGAGACGCCTGGGTTGCCGAGCGTGTCAAGAGCGCCCGTTCCAAAAAGGTCCTGGTGCTTACGAAGGCCGACGAGGCCGATCCCGCCCAGGTTATGGAACAGCTCAAGGCCGCTCACGAGCTCATGGAATATGACGACGAGATCGTGACGTCGTCGGTCAAGAACTTCAACGTCGATGCGTTTATCGAGACCGTCGCTCACTTTTTGCCCGAGGGCCCGCGCTGGT
>CAJJPN010000128.1:0-5770 GCA_905193635.1 Coriobacteriaceae bacterium | reverse complement strand
AAGGTCTCAATGTCGTACTCGAGCACCTCGGGGTCGTCGTGCTCCTCGGGATGCTCCATGGCCTCGATCCAGGCGGCGGAGTTGTAGGCGCGCATAAAGTCGAAGCGGTCGGTGTCGAGCAGCTCCTCCATGGGGACCTCGCCGTTTTGGGCCTCGACAATCACGGCGTCCTTCTGCAGGCTGCGCACGATAGCCTTGAGCTCGGCGATCTGCTCAGGGCTCACGGTATCGGTCTTGTTGAGGATCAGCGTGGAGCAAAACTCGATCTGCTGGATGAGCAGGCTCTCGATGTCGTCCTCGTCGATATCCTCGGCTAGCAGGTCGCGACCGCCGTTGAACTCGTCGTACATGCGGGCGCAGTCGACCACGGCCACGATGTTGTCGAGCGCGAGCTTGGGCTCGCCGCCCACCTTGGCCTCGTCGCAGAAGCTCGAGATGGTGTAGGCGATGGGGATGGGCTCGCAAATACCCGAGGCCTCGATGATGATGTAGTCGAACTTGCCCGAATCGGCGATGCCCTGCAGCTGGTTGGCCAGATCGTCCGAAAGCGTGCAGCAGATGCAGCCGTTGGTGAGCGGGATGAGGTCGTCGGTCTCGGAAAGGCCGCCGTCGGCGATAAGGCTGGCGTCGACGTTGATCTCGCCGATATCGTTGACGATCACGGCGGCGCGGATGCCGCCGTCGTTAGCGAGGATGTGGTTGAGCAGCGTGGTCTTGCCGGCACCGAGGTATCCGGTAAGCATGATGATCTTCACGGGTCTGTTGGGCATGTGCCCTCCTTTGTTAGACATGGCTTACAGTTAAATCTTATGCCAAACGCCTGCTCTTATACCCACGCGCCGGCAAATAACACAGGCTACTCCCAGGCTCCCCACACATCGGGGCAATAACCGACGGTGGCCTTCTTGCCGTTGCGCACGATGGGCTCGGCCAGAACCTGCTGGTTCTCGAGCAGCTTATCAAAGCGCTGGCTGGGGGTGAGGTGCTGGATGAGTGCGAGCGTCTCCTCGTCCTTGGCTTTGGGGTTGAGCAGCTTGTCGATGCCGCCGACCGCCTGCATCACGCTCGTGAGCTCGCCCTTGCTCATCTCCCTTTCCTTAAGGTCGATAAACTGCACCTTAATGCGTCGCTCCTTAAAATAGCGCTGGGCCTTCTTGGTATCGAAGGACTTCTTAGTCCCGAAAATTTGAATATTCATATCTATGTTCCGCCGTTCTACCTGATGAAGTTGGTCCTAGCGCGATCGGCCTGGGGGGCTTCGATGCCGGCGGCCTTTCCCGCCTCGATGCAACGTAGGAGCCAGGCCATGTTTTTGCCGATGTTTCGCATGGTGGCAAGGCCTTCGGCGTCCTGGGCGGCCTCGCCCGGCATGGCGCCAAAGACGTTGTTCCAGTAGGTGGATGCCACCACGGGCATCTGGTTGATGGTGAAGTATTTGTTGAGCACATCGAAGGTGGTCGACGTGCCACCGCGACGGGCAACGGCGACAGCGGCGCCCGGCTTGTGCGCAAAGGCCTTGCTGCCAGCATAGAATGCACGGTCGAGGGCAGAGAGGATGCGTCCGCTGGGATGCGCGTAGTAGACGGGCGAACCAAAGACAAAGCCGTCTGCCTGCTCGGCAGCGGCAATCAGCTCGTTGACCATATCGTCGTCAAAGGTGCAGCGGCAATCGAGCTTGCCGCACTGGCCGCACCCGATGCAATCGCGAATAGGCTTGGCGCCCAGCTGAAACACCTGCGTCTCAATGCCCTCTGCGTTGAGCTGCTCGGCAATCTCGGCGAGTGCGCGGTCGGTGTTGCCGTTTGCCTTGGGGCTGCCATTGACCAAAAGAACCTTCATCACAAACTCCCTCTGCTGTCGGTGACTTCTGCGGAGGATTATCGCACGAGCGGGCAGATGGCGTGGGGCGCGATTCCAGCGACCGCCCATCATGCGCCCCGTCTCGATCGGTAGCTTCATCCGAGTGTTTCTCGGGGCCGGGAAGCCGGCCCCGAGGGCCAACGGCGGGCTCGCTCACCAGGTACGAGAGGGACACGGTCCAGAGTATGTTGGAGCTCGGGGCCTCATGCAAGCCGATTGTGAGGAGTCTGGGCAGGTCGCCTTCGATGGCGAACTCTGAGGTCTTAGAAGGCGGGCTGCTGCGGCGGCTATGGTTTATACTAAGGCGGTTGCTATCGAGTAATTCATACTTGGTTTGATTCGATTGTGAATGCGTAACTAGGATGGAAAGCAAAGGAAACTCTATGGAAACAGAGGATGCTGTTTGCTTGATGACTTCGATTGCCTTGATTGTCCTTTCAATCCAATACCGAAGAGGAAGATGGCTCTGCTCAATTGCTGGATATGATGTCACAAAAAGGGAGAGCGAGATTGATATACGCCCCTACGCAAAGCTGATTTCTTCTGTGACGTTATGGATGGGGCTGCTGTTTTTCTTGTGGGCGGTAGAGGGCTGGGTACGCGATTGGAATACCAGCGTTTTTGAAGTTTTGGTTCTACTTCTGTTCAGCTTGGCCTCTTTGTCGTTCGTGCGGCTCGTTAGGTTTGTGTTTATGAGGCGATAGCCAGCGGAAGTGGCTGGACGACAAAATGGACCAATGCAGCCAATTGTCAATAGAATTTGATAGGCTTGGCTTAACAGATTTACTCGAGGGCATATCCGTGGCGGGGGATAGGTTCTATCTTGTTGAGCACTTATTTGCATCAGGCAAAGTAAACCAAGAGTATCGAAACGGTGCCCCCGGGCCCGCTAGGGACTGCGGGGGGGGCGTTCGGCTAACTGCGGGTACGGCCTATTTGCCCAATGTGTTCGCCCGAGATCGGAAATTAACCATCATGCGCCCCATAACGCTAGTCCAGCTTGGTGCCCGGTACCTGTGGCGCCTCTTTAATCAGCGCATTAAGTTCGTTCAAAATGGAAACGGGCTGTCGGTCGACGGCGTCCAGATGAAGCGTCGCCACGCGAAGGGGCGGCTGATATTCAAATGAGCCGAGGAGCACGGGCGATCCCAAGAACCGTTCGATTTCGTCTGCAACCGCGTCGGTCTCTTCGGGATCAAGCTCGTCAAAGAGCGCCACGAACATCGGTCCGGTCGAGCGGAACAGACGACCCTTGCCGCGCGAGCAATCCATGAGGCAGGCGGCGCTTTCTGCCAAAACGCGGTCGCCTGCATCAAAGCCAAAGCGGGCATTGACCTTGGCGATTTCGTCGATTTTAATGGCGATCAAGCCCGCGTTTCGTGCCACGCGACGCATCTCGCCAATGGCGTTGACCAGGGCGTGGATATCGCCCAGACCGGTCACGGAATCGGTCGTATCTGCCAAGCTTCGGTTGGTGACAATGCCCACATACATGTTGGGCTCGGTATCGGTGCCGTCCAGGCGGTAACCTGTGCAGTCGCAAAGCGCGTATTTTCCGGCGGTATTCATGACGCGATACTGCATGCAGTGGAAGTGCCACGTGCCGTTTACCACCATATCGAGCTCGGCACGTACGTTGTCGCGGTCCTCGGGGTGAACACGGGCAAGCCATATATCGAGCGAGTTGTAGGGATGCTGGGAGGGTAGGTCAAAATCGCGCACGGCATTAACCGACCATTGCGATTCGCCGGTGTCGAGGTTAATGATGAACGGATAGCGTGTCTCGGAGCTCATGGAGATCGCTTGGAACACTCGGTCGTTGCAGGGGGGGGGTTGTTCGGTGACCGGGCGTTGCGGCGCATCGCCTTCTTCCGGTTGTTGCACACGGTACATGAGCTTGTAGCGATACATTTTGCGGTCGGCGTCCTTTGTCATCTGGCGACGCGTATCGCCTGCAAGCGGGTCGACGCGCGAGCAGCCAAAGCTAAAGCTGGCGATCATGGGCGCCTTGTCGCCTGATGTTGCCTCGATAAGATTGGCACGCGTCCGCTCCAGGCGCTGCTCGAGTTCGGCTTCGTCTGTCGTGGGGGATATAAGTACAAATTCGTCTCCACCGATACGGAACAGCAACTCATCGTGCTCCATTGTCTCGGTGAGTGCGCGGCAGATGCTCAGGATGTAGCGATTGCCCTCGGTGTGGCCAAACTTATCGTTGCAATGCTTAAGGCGGTCGATATCGATATAGGCACAGGTGAAGGGGGTGCCTTTGCGCCAGAGCTGATCGACATGGCGGTCGAGTCCGCCACGGTTGCCAAGATTGGTGAGCGAGTCGATATAGGCGCCGCGCTCAAGCAGCTCGCGTTCTTGCTGCAGGATGGCAAATGTCTTCTGTAGCTGCTCGCCGATGGCGCACAGCTCCGGGGGCAGCGCGGCAACATCGAGCTCGGCGGTTGAGGTCCCGTTCGAAAGTCGCTGAAGATGAGCGATGATTGATTGCTCGCCCAGGCGATACGACTCGTTCATGATGGATTGCCTCCTTGGATGGAACAATGGTTTGTATCTTACTCCCAATTCGGTTTAGATTGGGGTATTAGTTAGCTCATGGGAACAAGCGCTCCCTCGACGGTGGCGTTTGTGCACGAGCGTATTGGTTGCTGTCGCCACCATCGAGCAATGCCTCAAAATCCTCCGCCTGCATGGGACGGTAGTAGAGGAAGCCCTGAGCGTAGCGGGCGCCCATTTGGCGTAGCATGTCTGCCTGCTCATTTGTCTCGATGCCTTCGATCACAACGGGCAGATGGAGCGACTGTGCCATCTCGAGCATTGATGAAATGATTTGCACACTACGGCCTTGATCGCCGTCGACGGGCACAAACGTGCGGTCGAGCTTGATGACGTCGACGTTGACGTTCTTGAGCATCGCGAGCGTGGACTGGCCGGTGCCAAAATCGTCCATGTAGGTCGAGAAGCCGCGGTTGTGCAGGTCGGCCGTCAGCTTATCCACAGCTTCGGACTCTCCCGTATAAGCCGTCTCGGTGATCTCGATGCGCATGAGCTCGGGCGGCAGATTGTATTGGTCGGCGAGTGCCCCCATATGCTCGGCAACGTCGCAGGCAAGGATATCCACGCGCGACACGTTGAGCGAGATCGGAACCACGCGAAGCCCTCGATCGATGCGCCCGCGCAGCCACGAGGCAACGCCCTGCCAAACGTATTTGTCGAGCGTCACCACAAAACCGCTTTCCTCGAGAGCGGGGATAAAGGTGACGGGTGAAATGAGGGAGCCGTCCTTGTCAATCCAGCGCGTGAGCGCTTCGGCGCCAGTGATCTCGCCGGTTTCCATGTCGACCTGGGGCTGCAGGTAGTAGGTAATGCGGCCGTTTGAGAGCGCATACTGGAATTCGGTCAGCGTGCGGTGGAACGAGATTTCGCGCTCGTACTCCTCGGGGCGGAAAATGGCAATGCGCTCCTTAAAGTCGTTTTTTGCACGCCGATTGGTAAACATGGCCTTGGCCTGCGCATCGATGGTGATTTCCTCGTTGGAGTCGATGGGGTAGACGCCCATGGACGGCCAGAAACCCACGCCGTCATCATGCTTGGCCACGGCCTGGCGAATGCGGCTATAGATCTGATGGACGGTGTCGTGTTCAAAGGGGATGAGTACGCAAAAATCGTCTTGGCCCCAGTACCCTGCGACGCCCATGGCGGCATTCTCGATGTCCTTGAGAACCGTGCCCACATCGGCGAGTACGCGGTCGCCCTCGGCCTGTCCGTGCCATTCGTTGAACAGTCGCATGTGCCCCATATCGACGGTGGCGATACACCAGGCGCCGTTGCGCCTTGTCTCGAGAAATTCGTTGGCGCGGCGCATAAACTCGCTGGGTCGATAGAGACCCGTGAGCGGATCGAT
>CAJJPN010000127.1:0-5805 GCA_905193635.1 Coriobacteriaceae bacterium | reverse complement strand
CAAGCGCAGCTTGTCAACAATCTGCGAGCAGATTGAAATGTGAAAATTGCGAAACGCAGCGAAAAAGGGGAGAGCAAGAATCGTCCCGTGGCCACAAATTTTCAATTCTTGAAAATTTCTTGCCCATCCGGGACTGCACTTCTGCAACGCTCCCGCGTTTTTGAAGTGCTCTTGTTGGGGCGTGCCTGCCCCAAACCCTGCTGGAATGAGTACGGCAAACTGGAATTTATCTTTTTCTTCCTAAATATCGGCATACTTTTGATTTGTATTGCAGGTACTCATTTCCGAATGCTTCTATCAAAAAGTCTTCCTCTACATTGACTATCTGTAAATGAAAAAATACCACTGCAAAACCTGTGGCAAAGTAAAGGAACCAATTAAAGAACGAAAACAATATTCCTATATACATTAAATCAAAACCCAAAAATGCAGGATTTCTGCTAATAGAATAGATGCCCGTTGTTACCAAATTGGTCTTTTCTTCTTTTTGCACACCTGCTCTCCAATTCTCCTTCATCTGTGTAACAGAAACAATAAAAGCAAGTACACCGAACATTGTTATTACAACTCCTGTAAATTGCAACACAATATGTGCTGTTCCCGAATAAAACACAATACTGATAATCTGTATTACAGGAAGCAAATATGTGATTATTTTAAGAGCTACTTCTATAAATTTGACAAATCCCTCTTTTCCTTTTCCTAATTGGTCTGTATTTATGCCTTGCTTTTTCTGACTAATCAGCTTTGCAAAATAGCAGATGTAGAACACTGCCATCAGTGAAATTGTAACAATTTTTATTATCATCGTGTACCTCCAAATTCCAATTTACTGGGTTAAGCCGAGTATACCACACTCCTCCATGAAAGAACACCCCGATATAGTGAAATTTTTCCATTTTTCTGCGTACGTGCGTACACGCTCCGCAGGGATTCTAAGGGGCTTGACCCCTTGGCACACAGACTTTGGCACAAAGTCTAGTGTGTTACACCTTGTCAGAGGTGTACAGGCTCCCGGTACGCACGTACACAGCGATTGCCCCCAATGCGTCATATAGGGTGACGACCAAGTTCGCACAAAGCGAACTTGATTCCTCAAAGCAAAAGGCAGGATACCACCGTCATAGTGATACCCTGCCTTTGCTCGTTTAACGCTCTGTGTAGTCCTTCCGCAGAATTTCCGATAAACAAAAAACGTACCCGAACCCTTTCTCGTAAAGAATCGGGTTCGAGTACGAACTGAATGCTGGAGCAATAAAAAACCACCAGAAAGGTGCCTGTCCCCTTTGTGGTGGTTTTGGGCCAGTCCTAGAGCGTGTGGCCGTAGGTGTTGGCAGCCTTGATGGCGGCGGCGAACTTTTCGTCGGTGAAGGGCTCGGGGTTTCCCTGCTTCCACTCGTTGGTGGCGTGCGCATACTCGCACAGGGCGGGGATATCGGACTCGGAAAGCCCGACCTGCTCAAGCGTTACGGGCAGCCCCATCTCCTTGTTAAAGGCTGCGTAGCGCTCAAGGTTCTCGGTGTCGCCCGTGTAGGCAAACAGCACCAGCACGCCCAGGCTCACGACCTCGCCATGCAGGTAGGTGCCCTCGCGCGGAATGCTGCAGGTGGCGTTGTAGAACGCATGCGCCACGCTCGAGTTGTAGTAGTAATCGTTTTGGTTGGTCAGGTTGGAGACATAGCCCGTGTTGACCACGATATCGAGCGCGATCTGCTTGACGGCCTCGGTCGACAGGTTCTGGCGAACGTCCTCAAGACCCTGCACGCCATAGGTAAACAGCGGCTCGGAGCAGGTGTGCGCGAGCGCCAGGCCAAGACCGGCGGTGTGCTCCAGGTTGCCGGCGCTCGTGGCGTATTCGACCTCGGGCTGCTTGGACAGGGCGTCGCCTACGCCGGCCCAGAAGTACTCCGCCGGAGCCTCGGCAATGATCTTGGGGTTGATGAAGATGTGTGCGGGGCGGTTGGGGTACGAATAGCCCTCGAGCGAGCCGTCGTCGTTGTAGACAACGGCAATGGCGGTCGCGGCCGAGCAGTTGGAACAGATCGTCGGCACCGTAAAGACGATCTTCTTGAGTTCGATGGCCGCCGTCTTGACGGTATCGAGCGCCTTGCCGCCGCCGCACGCGATAAGTACGTCGGCCTCTTGGCAGGCGGGGGAGTTCACAACCTTGGCGATATTGGCGCGCGTGCTGTTGGTGCCGTAGACACGCGTCTCCAGAATCTCGACGTCGGTTCCCGCCAGCGCGGTTTCGATTCCGGGAAGCGCCGCGGCCAGCGCTCGTTTGCCACCGATGATTGCGACCTTGGTCGCTCCGTACTCGGCCAGCGCGCCGGGCAGCTCGTCAAAGCAATCCTCGCCGACGGTATAGTCGCTCATTCCAATCGTGCGCATAGCAGCCTTCTTTCGTTAGATAAAGTGCTTTCAGGTATTTTGCTCCAAGAGAAGGCTAGTGACCGTGAGAAATTTCTAAAGTATGAAACCGATGTTGAGGGTTTTTCGCCAGCGTTGACCGTGCTACCATACAGCGCAGAAGCGTTGATGGGGACGAGTAGTCGGCCGTCCGCATGCTACAGAGAGCGGGGAGCGCTGAGAGCCCGTGCATGCGACCGATGAAAATCACCCCGGAGCTGCGATCCCAACGGACGCGCCGTGCAGGCACGTCTTAGTAGACATCGCCGAGATGGTCGTCGATACAGGCCAGCCGAGTAACGGATGCGAGCGCGCGATAACGCGAGCGAGGGCATCTAAGCTGGGTGGTTAAGCGAAGAGCTTTTGCGGGCACGCTGCCCGTTTTGTGGCGCTTCGTCCCAGCTTGTAAGGGACGGGCGCTTTTTTGGTGCCCAACGGGCGTGCGCGCCCACGACATGAAAGGGGTACCGTGGCAAAAGAGTACAAGCAGACGATGAATCTGCCCAAAACCGGTTTTCCCATGCGTGCCGGTCTTTCCAAGTCCGAGCCCAAGCGACTCAAGGACTGGCAGGACAACAAGGTCTACGAGCAGGTTTTGAAGAAGAACGAGGGTCACAAGAAGTTCGTGCTGCACGACGGCCCTCCGTACGCCAACGGCCCGATCCACATCGGCCACGCCATGAACAAGATCTCCAAGGACATGATCAACCGCTACTGGATGATGCAGGGCTATGAGGTTCCCTACGTCCCCGGTTGGGACTGCCATGGCCAGCCGATCGAGCACAAGGTCGAGGAGAAGCTCGGCACCGAGAAGTTCAACCAGACCTCCACGGCTAAGATCCGCGAGCTCTGCAACGAGTTTGCTGTCGAGAACATCGAGCTGCAGAAGGCTGGCTTCCGTCGTCTGGGCGTGCTCGGCGACTGGGACAACCCCTACCTGACGCTCTACCACCAGCATGATGCTGCCGACATCGAGGTCTTTAAGGCCATGTTCGATAAGGGCATGATCTATCGCGGCCACAAGCCGGTTCACTGGTGCAAGCACTGCCACACCGCTCTGGCCGAGGCTGAGATCGAGTACTCCGACGAGACGAGCCCGTCCGTCTTCGTCCGCTTTGAGATGACTTCCAAGCCCGCTGGCCTCGAGAGCTTCGACGGCCCGGTCGACTTTATCATCTGGACGACCACGCCGTGGACCATCCCCTCCGACCAGGCAGTTTCTCTCAAGCCCGGCGCCGCCTACGTCGCCGTTGAGCATGATGGCCGCGCCGAGGTCATGCTCGAGGACCTGGCCCCCAAGTGCTGCGAGGAGTTTGGCTGGGAGTACACCCCGGTCATGGTCGACGGCAAGCCCTATGTGGTTCCCGCCGAGACCTTCCACCACATCCACTATAAGCAGCCGATCTTTGACGGTGTCGAGGGCGTGGCCCTGCTGGCCGATTACGTCGGTGTCGATGACGGTACCGGTATCGTCCACAACTCGCCCGGCCACGGCGTCGACGACTACTTCGCCTGCCTCAAGGAGGGCATCACCGACATCTGCATGCCGGTCGATGACGACGGCAAATTCTACACCGGTGAGGAGTTTGGCACCGGCGGCCCCTTCAGCGGCATGGATACCGACGAGGCCAACCCGCACATCATCGAGTTCCTGCGCGAGCGCGGTACCCTGGTCCTCGAGAAGAAGATCACGCACAGCTATCCGCACTGCTGGCGCTGCAAGCATCCGGTGCTCTTCCGTGCCACCGACCAGTGGTTCGTCTCGATGGACAAGACGGGTCTGCGTGAGCAGGCTGGCAAAGAGGTTCGCGAGAACGTCAAGTGGTATCCGGCTCACGCCGCCAACCGCATTGGCGCCATGGTCGAGCAGCGTCCCGACTGGTGCATCAGCCGTCAGCGCAACTGGGGCGTGCCTATTCCCAGCTACACCTGCGCCGACTGCGGCGAGAAGGTCATGAACGACGACACGCTCGATGCCGTCATCAAGCTCTTCCACGAGAAGGGCTCCGACGCCTGGTTCACCGACGCTCCCGAGAGCTACCTGGGCGAGGCCTGCGTCTGCCCCAAGTGCGGCGGTCATCACCTTAAGGCCGATAAGGACATCCTCGACGTGTGGTGGGACTCTGGCGTGTCCTGGAAGGCCGTCTGTGAGTACCGTCCCGAGCTGGAGTACCCGGCGGACGTCTACCTCGAGGGCTCAGACCAGCACCGTGGTTGGTTCCAGAGCTCGCTGCTTACCTCGGTGGGCGCCAACGGCCACGCTCCGTACAAGGCGGTCGTCTCGCAGGGCTTCACCCTCGACGGTCAGGGCCGCAAGATGTCCAAGTCACTCGGCAACGTCATCGACCCCAATAAGGTCTGTGACGAGATGGGCGCCGACATCATCCGCCTGTGGGTTGCCTCCGTCGACACCAGCTCCGACGTTTCCATCGACCACGAGATTCTCGCTCGTACGTCCGACGCCTACCGTCGTTTCCGCAACACGCTGCGCTTCCTGCTCTCCGAGCTCGAGGGCCAGTTTGAGCCTGAGACCGACGGTGTCGCCTTTGTCGATTTGCTGCCGCTCGACAAGCTCATGGTTGCCCGTCTGACCCAGGTCCAGGCCGAGGTCGACGATGCTTACGCCAGCTACGAGTTCCCGCGCGCCTACCGTGCGCTCTACGACTTTGTTGTTACCGAGCTTTCCAACGTGTACCTCGACGCCTTGAAGGACCGTCTGTACTGCGACAAGCCCGGCTCGCTCGAGCGCCGCAGCGCCCAGACCGTGCTCGCCGAGCTCTTCTCGATGCTCATGCGCGATCTGCAGCCGATCCTGTCCTACACCGTCGATGAGGCCATGGCCTATGCGCCCGCCGGCTGCGTCGATCATCAGAAGTACGCCGCGATGCTCGATTGGTACAAGTCGCCCATCACGGTCGACGAGGCCAATGAATTCGAGGGTGTGCTCGAGGCTTCACTCGAGCTCCGTAGCGCCGTGACCAAGGCCCTTGAGGATGCCCGCTCCGCCGGCACCTTCACCAAGAGCCAGCAGGTTCGCGTCAAGGCGGTCGTTCCCGCCGAGATGCATGCGCTGCTGACCGGCGACAAGGCCGTCGACCTGGCCGAGTTCTACATCGTCTCCGATGTTGAGCTGACCCAGGGTGAGGAGCTCTCCGTTGCCATTGAGGCTGCCGAGGGCGAGTGCTGTGACCGTTGCTGGAACTATCGCACCACCGTCGGTGAGTACAACGGCCACGCTCACATCTGCGAGAGGTGTGCGAACGCACTCTAGTTACGCGGTTTTACCAAACCGCGTAACGGCTCGACGCTGCAAACCCGCCAGAGCGGCAATCTGCCTTTCAGCTTCGGCGGCATGACCAGAAGGTCTATGCCGCCTTGCTTCAAGGCACCTTGCTC
>CAJJPN010000126.1:0-5815 GCA_905193635.1 Coriobacteriaceae bacterium | reverse complement strand
TTCCGGCTCCGGCTCGAAGGGCGGCGCTATCGCCCCGGGTCATAAGCCGACGACCAAGACGACGGTGTCGACCAAGACCGAGACCAAGGACAACAAGTCCGACAAGAAGGACACCGATAAGTCCGATAAGAAGGACGAGAAGAAGTCTGACAAGAAGTCTGACAAGAAGGACAGCAAGTCCGACAAGAAGTCCGATTCCAAGTCCGATACGGGTGCTGCTTCCACGACCACTGCTAAGAAGTCCTCTAGTGCCTCCGAGCAGGAGGCTGGCACCAACCCGCTCGCCATTGTTGGCGTTGCCGCCGGCGTCATCGGTCTCGCCATCGTCGGCGTGTTCGTGTTCACCAAACGTCGGTAGGTGAGGGCTGTGTCCAATAAATCCAAGGACGCTGACCCCAAGCAACCAGATTCCTCGTTCATTCAGTTTGACGATGCAAAGCAACAGGGCGCCGCTTCGGCGGCGTCCGCCCCTCGTCGCAAGGCGCTCCTTGGCGTTTTGACTGCCGCGTGCACCATTCTGATCGTCGTCTCGCTGGGCTTCGTCCATCCTTCCGAGAGCGGCGCCTGGTCCATCGACTGGATCATTCAGGCCGTGACGGGGGAGAGCGTCGTCACCAAGGACACCAAGGCGTCTGGCTCGACTATGGCTTCGGGCGAGGCCAGTTCCGAGGACTCCAAGTCATCGAATGACGCAAAAGATGAGTCCAAGTCCAAGGACGATTCCGAGTCTTCAAACAAGGAATCGGACAAGAACTCGGATAACAAGAAGTCCGAGGACCAGGACGGCAAGAAGTCTGGCGATAAATCCGCTGCCCAAAATACGGGAGCCGGCGATACTTCCAATGTGTCTGGCGGTGCTTCTTCGGGCGGCGGTCAGTCGTCTGATG
This sequence comes from Coriobacteriaceae bacterium, assembly GCA_905193635.1. GTDB lineage: Bacteria > Actinomycetota > Coriobacteriia > Coriobacteriales > Coriobacteriaceae > Collinsella. The sequence goes on along the minus strand of CAJJPN010000126.1, from coordinate 4,928 downwards.
GAGCCTCCAGCTCTAATGGCGGAAGCGCTCCCTCGGGCGGTCAGGGCGGCTCGCAGGAGTCCAACTACGTAACGGTGACGGTTTCGGTCACATCGAGCGCCGTGGGCAATCCTGTGTCTTCTGGCGGCACCTTTACCTTTAACGAAGGCGCCACCGTTTACGATGCCCTGTGTGCGCTGGGCCTTTCCGTCAACGCACACGGCTCATCGTACGGCACGTATGTCTCCGCGATTGGTGGTTTGGCCGAGAAACAGTACGGCGGCACGAGCGGCTGGATGTACTCCGTCAACGGCACAACGCCCATGACGGCCTGCAGCAACTACGTTCTCTCCAACGGCGACAACGTGGTCTGGTATTACGTAACGGGCTAGAGACCTCGACATATCGCACCAAGCGGGCGGTTCGGACAAACATCCGGGCCGCCCGTTTTTCATGCGAATGGGATTGGGTCGCCGGGTCTCTCGGCAAACAAAAAACCGGTTGGAATGGGAATTCCAACCGGTTATACATTCAAGCAAATAGCGAATCGACTACGACTGCGCGCCCTCGAGGAAAAGGCGACGGCTAAAGTAGTTGTACCAGGTGACCAGGAACGTGGCGATGGCCTTCATGGCCTGGTAGCCGATGCTCAAAAATGTGACGCCCACAAACATGTACAGGTCGTTGAGGCCCAAACCAATCACCGACAGGATGGTGAAGATCGTGAACTCGCGCTTGCGGCTCATGCCCTCGCGATGGTCGAACACATACTTCATGCTGAGCCAGTAGTTGACCACGACGGACGTGATAAACGAGATCGTGGTGCTCATCAAAAAGTCGAGATGGAACAGCTCGACGAGCGCAATGAGCATGCCCCAGTCGATGCCAAAGGAGATAAGACCCACGACAGCGAACTTGAGGAATTGCTTAGTATGAGGTTGTGCCAGTGCCTTGCGCACGTAATCACATCCAATGCGTTGACGAATCGAGCAGAGGATACTTTAGAGCTTTTGCAAGGGAAACGTAAGGGCTTTGCCAAGAACTATACGAACTCGTCAAATTTGCAAGAGACAATCCGCAAACGTTGAAAATTTGCCCGTAAACGAGCAAAGCCCACGAACGACACAGCGCTCGACGTGCGTCATCCGTGGGCATCGTAAAGCTGTAAGGTTGCGAGTTACTTGGTCTCGTCGCCTTCCAGGAAGATCTTTCGGGTCACAAAGTTGTAGACCATAACAAGCGCGGTGGCGCAAATCTTGGCGATATTGGCCTCGAGCCCCAGGCCGGCGTTGAGCGCCAGCACGATACCGTCGTTGAGCGCCAGGCCGATCACGGACAGCACGACAAAGATAATGAACTCGCGGCGGCGGCTCATGCCCTCCTTGTGCGCAAACACGTACTTCATACTCGCGACGTAGTTAAAGATGAGCGAGACGATAAAGCCGCTGGTATTGGCAATCAGGATATTGAGGCCCAGACCGTAGTGGAGCAGATTCATGATGCCAAAGTCGATGACGGTGGCAACGACGCCGACGACGCCAAACTTCATGATCTGCGCAAGGAGCTTTTGCATGGTACCTGCCTTAGGGTGGCGCCGGAGCGCCGCGGGGATGACGAACTCAGCAAGTTTAGCCAATCCCCGCAGGCGTGGCTAGGCGCGCTCCTCGATAGCACCGTTTCTATATGCATCGAGCAGCTGGCGCAGGTCCTGGATTTGGCTGCGGATCTTGGCACCCGTATCGGTGTCGCTCACCATGCGGCGACGGTCGGCCTGGTCAAAACGATTGGTCTCGCTCTCGATGTCCACGTTGCGGGTAAGTGCCTCGGCAACCGTGGTAAAGGCTTGGTGCGACTTAAGGCGACATCCGCGCGAGCTGGAGATAAGCGTGTAGCCGGCGATGCCCGTCTTGGGATGGTAGGCGCGGCAGAAGCCGCCATCGATGACCAGCAGCTTGCCCTCGGCGCGGATGGGCTGCTCGCCCTTGGTGGTTTTAACGGGTGTGTGGCCGTTGATGATGTGGCCGGTCGGCGAACATGCCATGGGGGCAACGCCGAACTCGCGCATGATGTCGTCGCAGACCGAGGGCGACTTGGTTAGCGTAAAGTACGGGTCCATCGGTTCGACCCAGGTGCTCTTATCGGCGATATAGGCGCGCTCAAAGGTACGCACCAGGCGTCCGCTGGCGGGTGAGTTAAAGCCGATCCACAGGTACCACATCCAGTCGAGGGCATCGCGGTCGCCGACGCGCCAGGCTCGGCGGGCGATATGGTCGCAAAAATCGAGATAATCGCGGCCTGCGTGCCAGGTGCCCAGGCAGTTCATGCTGCTAAAGGTGCCATCCTCGTTGAGCGGCACGCAGCCATGGAACAGCAGATTGCCGTTGGTGACCTTGTACATCGAGCCGTGGGTGTAGAGGAAATCGATATGGCGATGCAGGTGATCGGCGGTGACAAACTCGGACACGAGCTTGTCGATGATGTGTTGCTCCTCGGGCGTGAGCGTATAGGGGTCCGTCGGGTCGACGGTGGGGAAGTCGTTGGTCGTGAGCGGCCACACGCTGCCGTCGGCGAGCGTGACCGTGCCGGCGTCGTGGTCGATCTTGTCGAGTAGCAGGCGGTCGGTCATGTCGAACTCGGGGTGGCGCTGGATAATCTGACCCTCGAGCTTAAAGAGCAGCACGTTGATGGCCTTGATCAGCGGGGTGATGGACTCACCGGCGGTGTAGGTGGCATCGGCAAAGGCGACAAGCTCACGCAGCGAGATGCCGTAGTCGTTCTCCAGGATCTCGTAGTTGTCGTAGCGTAGGTTGTTGCGCAGCACCGTGGCGATGCAGGCGGGCTCACCGGCCGCAGCGCCCATCCACAGCAGGTCGTGGTTGCCCCACTGGATGTCGAGTGAATGGTAGGTGAGCAGGCGGTCCATAATCTTGGCCGCGCCGCCACCGCGGTCGAAGATGTCGCCCACCAGGTGCAGGTGGTCGACGGCCAGGCGCTTGATGAGCGAGGCAAGCGACTCGATAAAGTCGTCGGCGCTTGCGGTCTCCAGGATGGACTCCACGATGCGCTCGTGATAGCGCACGCGATAGTTGTTCTCGTCCGGGTGCGTGTGCAACAACTCGTCGATGATATAGGCGTAATCGCGCGGGATGGCCTTACGCACCTTGGAGCGCGTATAGCGGCTCGAAAGCGACCGGGCAACCATGATGAGCTGGTCAAGTATCGTCTTGTACCAGGTGGGCGAGTCCTCGCGCTGGCTGCGGACCAGCTCGATCTTCTCGTGCGGGTAGTAGATGAGCGTGCACAGCTCGCCCTTCTCGTCAAAGGTGAGCGTGTCGCCAAAAATCTCGTCGACATGCTCGCGCACGACGCCCGAGCAGTTGTTGAGGATGTGCATAAAGGCTTCGTACTCGCCATGCACGTCGCTCATAAAATGCTCAGTGCCTTTGGGCAGGTTGAGGATGGCCGAGAGATTGATGATCTCGGTAAACGCGGATTGCTCGGTGGGAAATTGTTTCGACAGCAGACGCAGATACTTGAAGTCTTGCGGATTGCGATCGAATGCGACCATGAAACACCTTCCGATGGGGTTGGTAAAACTGATAAACAGCGTCAAACGTTTATCAGTATGCGCCGCTTTTGTTTCGATTGGGGGTGGGAGGTCGAATTGTTGGCCGAACGGTTTGGTAAATCGATTTAGTTGAGGTAGATATGGCGGTTGGGTGGAGACGTGGGGTCGTTTTTACAGACGTATGCCTCCGGGATCGATAGAGATGATGACGGTAAAGATGTTCACCACCTTTGGCTCTATTTGGTAAATAGTGGACATTTGTACCGTATTTATGCTTGCTGTGCGATAATTTTTATAACTATACGTAAGGAGCCTCATATGAGTGATTTTGTCCTGACCTGTGAATCCGCCGCCGATCGAACTCGGGAGTTCTTTGAATCGCGCAATATCCCTGTCGTGTGTTTTCATTACGAGATCGACGATGTTGTCTATACGGACGATCTGTATCAGTCGATTACGCCGGACGAGTTTTTTGCCCAGATATCCGCGGGCGCCATGCCCAAGACGTCTCAGGTGAGCGTGGGTGAGTACGAGGAGTTTTGGGAGCCGCTTGTTGCCGAGGGTAAAGACGTGCTGCACCTGACGTTGTCGTCGGGTATTTCGGGTACGTATGGCTCGGCTTGCGTTGCGGCGCAGATGCTCGCGGATCGCTATCCCCAGGGCGGCAAGGTGCGCGTCATCGATTCGCTGGCGGCGTCTTCGGGCTTTGGCCTGCTGGCGGAATGTGCCGCCGACGTGCGCGATAGCGGGGCTTCACTCGACGAGACGGCTGCCTGGATCGAGGAGCACAAGCTCAACCTGCACCACTGGTTCTTCTCGACCGATCTGTCGAGCTACCTGCGCGGCGGTCGCATTTCGGCTGCGAGCGCGATCATCGGCACGGCGCTTAAGATTTGCCCGCTTATGACGGTCGATTGCGAAGGTAAGCTGTCGCCACGTGAGAAGATTCGCACTAAGAAGCGCGCGATTTCCGAGATGGCTAAGACCATGATGGCACACGTGCAGGACGGTGCGGATTATTCGGGTAAGTGCATCATGTCGCACTCGGCGTGCCGCGAGGATGCCGAGGCAGTTGCGGCGCTGATTGAGGAACAGGTTCCGCAGCTCAAAGGCAAGATTGAGATCAATAACATCGGTACTCTGATTGGCTCGCATACCGGACCTGGTACGGTGGCGCTCTTCTTTATGGGCGACAAGCGCGTGGATTAATTTGCCCCATCACATCGCTGCATGATTGCTCAAACGAAAACGGCCCGCCTCACGTTTGTGGGGCGGGCCAAGATGTTTTGCTAGCGTTTCTTTCCTCGGAAGAAAAAGCCGTGCAGTGAGGGCTTGAGCCCGCGGTTGGCGCGACGCTCCTCGACGCGCTCGTGGATCGAAG
>CAJJPN010000125.1:0-5846 GCA_905193635.1 Coriobacteriaceae bacterium | reverse complement strand
GATTAGCGACAGGGGGCGGGCAGACGTAGGTTTGCCCGCCCCCTGCATATTGAAAGGACCCTTCTATGGGCAAAGCACTCAAGCGCTGGTGGCCGCTCTTTATGCTGCCCACGTGCCTGGCGTTTATGATCGGGTTCGTGATTCCCTTTATCCAGGGTTTCTATCTCTCGTTCTGCCAGTTTATTACCATCAATAACGCGCACTTTGTCGGTATCGAGAACTACGTGCGCGCGCTGTCCGATCCGCAGTTCTCCACGTCGTTCTTCTTTACCGTGGCGTTTGCCTTCCTGTCGACGGTGCTCATCAACGTGATCGCGCTGGCCATTGCGCAGGCGCTCACTCGCAAGGCGCTCAAGGGCACCAACATCTTCCGTACGATTTTCTTTATGCCTAACCTGATTGGCGGCATTGTACTGGGTTACATTTGGCAGATTCTGATCAACTGCCTGCTCTCCAACGTGGGTGCCCAGCTTATCGCCCTCAACTCCGCCGCTGGCTTCTGGGGCCTTATCATCCTGACCCTGTGGCAACAGGTCGGCTACATGATGATCATCTACATCGCCGGTCTGCAGTCCATTCCGTCTGACTACATCGAGGCCGCCAAGGTCGATGGCGCTACGGCATGGCAGACGTTTTGGAAGGTTAAGATCCCCAACCTGATGCCGACCATCACCATCTGCCTGTTCCTGTCCATCACCAACGGCTTTAAGCTGTTCGACCAGAACCTCGCCCTTACCGGTGGCGCCCCGGCGCACTCCACCGAGATGCTCGCCCTGAACATCTACAACACGTTCTATTCGCGTGCTGGCATCGCATGGCAGGGCATCGGTCAGGCCAAGGCGGTTATCTTCTGCATCCTGGTTGTCGCTATTTCTATGATCCAGCTTAAGGCCACGAGGTCCAAGGAGGTGCAGCAGTAATGAAACGCGATAAGGCTATCAACCGCGCGCTCTCGATCTTCTTTACGATCCTGTCGCTCGCATGGATCTACCCCGTGTTCATGATTGCGCTCAATTCCTTTAAGAAAGCGACCGCAATCAGCACCACCACGGCGTTCGATCTGCTCACGCCCGAGACGTTCAACGGCCTCGCAAACTACGTGCACGCTCTGAACGAGCAGGGCTTTGCCTCGGCGTTTATGTACTCGCTTATCATCACGGTCACGTCGGTCGTGCTGATTCTGGTGTGCTGCTCCATGTGCGCTTGGTACGTGGTGCGCGTCAACAGCAAGATCTCGAACTTCTTCTATTACCTGTTCGTCTTCTCGATGGTCGTACCGTTCCAGATGCTCATGTTCACGCTGTCCAACCTCGCGGACCGCATCGGCTTTAACACGCCGTTTAACATCTGCTTCATCTACCTTGGTTTTGGCGCGGGCCTCGCGGTCTTTATGTTCGCCGGCTTCGTCAAGAACATCCCGCTCGAGATTGAGGAAGCGGCCATGATCGACGGCTGCAACCCGGTCCAAGTGTTCTTTAAGATCGTCCTTCCCATTATGAAGCCCACCTATCTTTCGGTCGGCATCCTTGAGACCATGTGGGTCTGGAACGACTATCTGCTGCCCTACCTTACGCTCGACTCCACCAAGTACAAGACCATTCCTATCTTGATCCAGTACTTCCGTGGCGGCTATGGCCACGTCGAGCTCGGCCCCATGATGGCGTGCATCATGATGGTCGTCATCCCCATCGTCATCATGTACATCTTCTGCCAGAAGTACATCATCGACGGTGTGGTGGCAGGTGCCGTCAAGGGCTGATGCCGTAACTGTTTTGCAAGTTTTGGCGGCGCCTCTCAGCGCGGCGCCGCGTATCGAAAGGTAAAGACATGGCCGAGATCGTTCTCAAACATGTTCAGAAGGTGTATCCCAACAACGAGTCAAAAAAGAAGGGCTTCTTTGGCAAAAAGAAGAAGACCGAGGAGAAGAAGCACAACCTCAAGGTTACCGAGGACGGTGTGCTCGCTGTAGAGGACTTCAACCTCACCGTTCACGACCAGGAGTTCATCGTCCTCGTTGGCCCTTCTGGCTGCGGTAAGTCCACGACGATGCGCATGGTCGCCGGCCTGGAGGACATCACTTCGGGCGATGTGTTCATCGATGGCAAGCGCGTCAACGACGTGGCGCCCAAGGACCGCGACATCGCCATGGTGTTCCAGAGCTATGCTCTGTACCCCAATATGACGGTGTACGAGAACATGGCGTTTACGCTCGAGCTCAAGAAGGTCCCCAAGGACGAGATCGACCGCAAGGTTCGCTCCGCTGCCGAGATCCTGGGTATTACCGAGTACCTTGACCGTAAGCCCAAGGCACTCTCCGGCGGCCAGCGTCAGCGTGTCGCCATCGGCCGCGCCATCGTACGTGACCCCAAGGTCTTTCTGATGGACGAGCCCCTGTCCAACCTGGATGCTAAGCTTCGTAACCAGATGCGCGCCGAGCTCATTAAGCTGCGTCATGAGATCAAGGGCACGTTCATTTATGTTACTCACGACCAGACCGAGGCTATGACCCTCGGTGACCGTATCGTGGTCATGAAGGATGGCGTCGTCCAGCAGATCGCCACCCCGCAGGAGGTCTTCAACCATCCCGCGAACATCTTCGTCGCCGGCTTTATCGGCGTGCCGCAGATGAACTTCTTCGATGCCCAGCTGGTGCGCTCGGGCAACGGCTTTACCGTCAAGACCGAGGATATGAACGTGGCGCTCGCCCCCGAGACCTGCGCTCAGCTTGCTCTCAACTGGGACGGCGGCGACGTGAAGGAGATCACGGCCGGCGTGCGTCCCGAGCAGATTCTGCTTGCCGACAAGGGCGAGGAGGGTGCGCTCCAGGGCACCGTCGAGGTGACCGAGCTCATGGGCTCGACCGAGCATGTCCACGTGACCGCTCCCGACGGCCAGTTTGTCCTGATTATCCCCGTCGTCGACCTCGAGGCCAAGGGCGCGCTCAAGGCTGGCGACCCCATCTGGTTCAAGTTCGAGAAGAACGCGACTCATCTCTTCGATAAGGTGTCTGGCAAGAACCTTATCTAGGCCCGGTGCATCCAGGCCCTCCCTTTGGGCGACTGCGGCTTTGCCATCCTTTTGCCGCGGTCACATATAAGGCTCCCCTCCCGTCCACTGGGCGAGAGGGGAGCCTTTCTTTGTGTTGGGACTGTCTGACCGGTCGTTTGTCTCGATCTGTAACGGATAGGGCCGATTTCGGACGTTAGATGTTACAGATCGAGGCGGTTCCGCTGAGCTAACCATTTCATCTAAATCTGTAACACCAAAGGCGAATTTCACCTGCTAGATGTTACAGATTGAGATAAATCCAAGGGGAGGGGCCGGTATGTCTCAATCTGTAACAGCTGGGACCGTTTTGGTTGAGTAGTTGTTATGGATCGAGATTGTTTGGCCGAGTCGGATCACAGGGTAACGTGCGGGCACAAAAAACGGAGCCGCGTTGCCGTGGCTCCGTTTTCAAGAGGATGGGCGATGAAACCGAATTAGCTCAGGTGCCAGATCTCGTCGTTGTACTGGGAGATCGTACGGTCGGACGAGAAGGTGCCGGCGTTGGCGATATTGATGAGCGCCTTGCGCATCCAGGCGTCCTGGTCCTCGTAGTCGGCCAGCACGCGCTCCTTGGTCTGGATGTACTCCTCAATGTCGAGCAGGGCCATAAACCAGTCCTTGCCCTTAATGTCGTCGTGCAGGCGCTGCAGGCGCTCGGCGTTGCCGGTTGCCATAAAGGCCGGGTTGGTGATGAAGTCCACCAGCAGTTTAATGCCGGGCTTGCGGTAGAGCGCACCGGCGTTGTAGGTGCCGTCGGCGTAGAGCTGCTCGACCTGTTTGGACGAGGCACCAAAGGTATAGATGTTCTCGTCGCCCACGAGCTCGGCAATCTCCACGTTGGCACCGTCGAGCGTGCACAGGGTTAGGGCGCCGTTGAGCATGAACTTCATGTTGGAGGTGCCGCTCGCCTCCTTGGAGGCCAGGCTGATCTGCTCGGAGATGTCAGCGGCGGGGATCACGCGCTCGGCGGCGGTGACGTTGTAGTTCTCGATCATGACAACCTGCAGGTAGGGAGCCACGTCGGGGTCGTTTGCAATCCACTGCGACAGCGTCAGGATCAGATGGATGATGTCCTGCGCGATAGTGTAGGCAGGCGCCGCCTTGCCGCCAAAGATGATGGTGACAGGGTGCTTAGGCCTGTTGCCGTTCTTGATATCGAAGTACTTCCAGATGATGTAGAGCGCGAGCATCTGCTGACGCTTGTACTCGTGGATGCGCTTGACCTGGACGTCGATGATGGCGTTGGAGGGAATGGTCACGCCCTGTTCGAGCGCCATGAACTGGCGCATGATGGCCTTGGCCTCGACCTTGGTGGCGGCCAGGCGCTCAAGAACGTCCTTGTCGTCGGCGAACTTGGCGAGTTTGTTCAGATCGCCGGTGCTGCGCCAGTCGGTGCCGATTACATCGTCGAGCAGGCTGGCGAGCGCGGGGTTGGCTCCATGGATCCAGCGGCGGAAGGTGATGCCGTTGGTCTTGTTGGAGAACTTCTCGGGATAGATCTCGTAGAACGGATGAAGCTCGGTGTCCTCCAGGATCTTGGTGTGGAGGGCGGCTACGCCGTTGATGGAGAAGCCAAAGTGGATGTCCATGTGGGCCATGTGGACGGTGTCGTGCTCGTCGATGATGGCGACGCGCGGGTCATCGTGCTCGGCTTTCGCGATCTCATCGAGCTTGACGATAATGTCGGCGATGGCAGGGGAGACCTTCTGCAGGCTGGCGAGCGGCCACTTCTCGAGCGCCTCGGCAAGGATCGTGTGGTTAGTGTAGGCGACCATGGAGCGTACGATGGTCACGGCCTCGTCAAACTCGATGCCATGCTCGGTGGTGAGCAAGCGAATGAGCTCGGGGATGACCATGGTGGGGTGCGTGTCGTTAATTTGGACCACGGCGTAGTCGGCCAGATCGTGCAGGTTGCTGCCGCGCTCGACGGCCTCGTCGATCAGGAGCTGGGCGGCGTTGCTCACCATGAAGTACTCCTGATAGATGCGAAGCAGGCGGCCCTGCTCGTCGGAATCGTCGGGGTAGAGGAACAAGGTGAGGTTCTTGGCGATCTCGGTCTTGTCGAAGTCGATGGAGCTGCCGGGGACCAGGCCGTCGTCGACGCTCGCCAGGTCGAACAGGCGCAGACGGTTCTTGGTGGGCTGGCCGTAACCGGGCACGTCGATGTTGACGAGCTTGGAGGTAACGGCAAAATCGCCGAACTCGACGGTGTAGGAGCGGCCGTCGTCGACTAGGATGTCCTGCTCACCGAGCCACTCGTCGGGGACGGCCTTCTGCTGGTTGTCGACAAAGCGCTGACGGAACAGGCCGTAGTGATAGTTGAGGCCCACGCCATCGCCGGTCAAGCCCAGCGTGGCGATGGAATCCAGGAAGCATGCGGCCAGGCGGCCCAGGCCGCCGTTGCCGAGCGACGGCTCGACCTCGAACTCCTCGATCTTGTTGAGGTCGTGGCCTGCGGCGGTGAGCTGGTCCTTAACCTCATCGTAGATGCCGAGGTCGATCATGTTGTTGATGAGCAGCTTGCCGATCAAAAATTCGGCGGAAATGTAATAGAGCTTTTTCTTGCCGTTGTTGAGCGGGCAGGCGGCGGAGCGCTCCTGCACGAGTTTGACCAGCAGCTTGTAAATGCGACGGTCGTCGAGCTGCTCGAGCGAGGTGCCAAAAGACTGCTCGGCGAGTTCCATGAGGTTAATTTGGGGCATGTTTTCTCCTGTGATGGGTTGTTTCATGTCTGCAATTCATAAGAAGCCCGCGCGAGGGGATTGGGGTGGCCTCGCGCGGGAAAAAGCAAGCGCGTC
>CAJJPN010000124.1:0-5968 GCA_905193635.1 Coriobacteriaceae bacterium | reverse complement strand
ACGCCGACAAGTCTCTGGGCACCCAGATGATGGCCACCGGCGAGGTGATGAGCATCGGCAACAGCTTCGAGGCTGCCATGATGAAGGCCGTTTCCTCCATCGAGCTGGGCATGGACACCCTGACCCACAAGCCTTTTGAGGAGCTGACCGATGACGAGATCGTGGCCCACATGCATGTGCAGGACGCCGAGCGCGTGTTCTGCGTGTACGAGGCCCTGAAGCGCGGCATCGACCACGAGACCATTTATAAGATCACCAAGATTGACTGGTGGTTCCTGGACAAGATGCAGCATCTGGCCGACCTGGAGAACGGTCTGGCCAAGTGCAGCGGCGTCCTGACCGAGGAACAGTATAAGACCGCCAAGAAGTACGGCTTCCAGGATAAGACCATCAAGCGTCTGGCCCAGGTGGACAAGCTCCCCGTGGAGAACTACCGCGCCGGCTTCAAGATGGTGGACACCTGCGCCGCCGAGTTCTCGGCCAACACCCCGTACTTCTACTCCACCTACGACGGCGACAACGAAGCCGCGGAGTTCATTGCCGAGAAAGAAGCCGCAGCCGCCGCCGAGGGCAAGCCCAAAAAGAAAAAGGTGCTGGTCTTTGGTTCCGGCCCCATCCGCATCGGTCAGGGCATCGAGTTCGACTACTGCTCGGTGCACTGCGTGTGGACCCTGAAAAAGCACGGCTGTGAGGCCATCCTGGTCAACAACAACCCCGAGACCGTCTCCACCGACTTTGACACCGGCGACCGCCTGTACTTCGACCCGCTGAACCCGGAGAGCGTGGACAACATCATCGCCACCGAAAAGCCGGACGCCTGCGTGGTGCAGTTCGGCGGCCAGACCGCCATCAAGCTGGCCAAGCACATGGACGAGATCGGCCTGCCCATCCTGGGCACCCCGGCGGACGCCATCGACGAGGCCGAGGACCGCGAGCGCTTCGACGAGCTGCTGGAGCGCTGCAAGATCCCCCGTGCCCCCGGCCGCACCGTGTTCAACCTGGACGAGGCCCTGGCCGCGCTCGCCGACGGCGCTGTCCTTCCGGGCGATGTTGCCTTTAAGCTTCACGACACCTTTGGTTTCCCCATTGACCTGACTGTCGAGATCGCCGGCACCGCCGGTCACGACGTCGACATGGATGGCTTTACCGCTTGCATGGAGGACCAGAAGGCCCGTGCCCGCGCCAACGCTAAGGGCGATGCCTGGGGTAGCTTTAACGACGTGTGGGTCGAGCTTTCCGACAAGGTTGCCGCGACCGAGTTCGACGGCTATGACAACGACGCCATCGAGGGCGCCAAGGTTGTCGCCATCGTGCGCAACGGCGAGTCCGTCGAGTCCGCTGCTGCCGGCGAGGATGTTGAGGTCGTGCTCGACCGCACCCCGTTCTATGCCGAGATGGGTGGCCAGCAGGGCGATGCCGGCAAGCTTTCCGCCGAGGGCGTTGTTCTGGCCGTTGCTGACACCAAGAACCACAACGGCCTGTATGCTCACGTCGCGCACGTTGCCGAGGGCACGCTGACCGTCGGTGCTACCGTGACCGCCGCGCTCGACGCCGAGCGCCGTGGCTTCCTGCGCCGCAATCACACCGCCACCCACCTTCTCGACGCTGCGCTTAAGCAGGTTCTGGGCGAGCATGTCTCCCAGGCCGGCTCGCTGGTGACGCCCGAGCACCTGCGCTTTGACTTCACGCACTTCGAGGCTCTGTCTTCCGAGCAGCTCAAGGCTGTCGAGGACCTGGTCAACCAGCAGATCTTCGCTTCCAAGCCGGTTGTGACCCGCGTTATGGGCATCGATGAGGCCAAGGCCGCCGGTGCTGTTGCCCTGTTTGGCGAGAAGTACGGCGACGTCGTCCGCGTCGTTTCCGTGGGCGCCGAGGACCAGCCGTTCTCCCGCGAGCTCTGCGGTGGCACCCATGCCGCCAATACCGCCGAGATCGGCCTGTTCAAGATCATTTCCGAGTCCTCTACGGGCTCGAACGTCCGTCGTATCGAGGCCGTGACCTCTAAGGGCGCTCTCGATTACATGGCCGACCGCCTGGCACTTGTTGACGCCGCTGCCGCTGCGCTCAAGTGCCGCGCGGACGAGGTTCCCGCTCGCGTGGAGAACCTGCAGGCCGACCTGCGCGAGACGTCCAATAAGCTCAAGAAGGCTCTGACCGGTGGCTCCTCCGATGCCATTTCCGGCGCCATCGACGGCGCTGTCGAGCTGAACGGTTACAAGCTCGTTGTCGCTGAGCTCCAGGGCCTTGAGGCTGCTGACCTGCGCAACGTCTGGGATACCGTGCACCAGAAGGTCGCCGGCCCTGTCGCCTGCGTCGTCGCCAGTGTGACCGAGAAGGGCACGCCTGCGCTGCTCGCCGCCGGTTCCGATGACGCCGTGAAGGCCGGTTTCCACGCCGGCAACGTGATCAAGCAGATCGCGGGCCTGGTCGATGGTCGCGGTGGCGGCCGTCCCAACATGGCCCAGGCCGGTGGCAAGAACGCCGCCGGTATTGCCGATGCCCTCGCGGCCGCTAAGACCGCGCTCGGCGCCTAAGAAGTCGCTGTGGTCGCGCTCGCGCTGGACATAGGGGAGACCAGGATCGGTATTGCCGTCTCGAGCCGTGATGGCAAGATGGCGATGCCTGTCAAGGTGCTTCCGGCTGCCGAGGTCACCGGTATGGCCAAGACGTTTCGCTACCTGGTCGAGGACTATGAGCCCGATATCCTGGTAAGCGGACGTCCCTTGACCATGGCCGGTGAGCCCGGCCCCCAGGCCGAGCGCGTTGCCGCCGTGGCCCAAAAGATTGCCGACAAGCTCGAACTTCCGCTGGAGTTTGAGGACGAGCGCTTGTCCTCGCAAGAGGCCAAACGCATCCTGCGCGAGCAGGGCCTCAACGAAAAACAGATGAGAGGCAAGATTGACATGATCGCCGCCAGCCTGTTTTTGCAGACATGGCTTGATCGTAAAAACGAGGAGGTCTCGCATGCCTAGCGCTTCCGATCCGCGCCAGCCGATTCGTACACGTCAGCCTGTGCCGCGCCCTGCCCAGCCTGGCCAGCGTCCGGCACAGCCGACGCAGCGCGCAGCTCAGCCTGCCGCGCGCCCGGTGCAGTCCTCCTCTCGTTTGGCTCAACCTGCTCAGTCGACGGTTCGACAGCCCACTGCTCGTACGGCCCAGCCTGCAGGCGGTACCCGCTTTAAGCAGCAGGCACCTACCCAGCGAGCACAGGCCCCCCAATCGCATTCGCATCACGCTCGCGGTTCGCACGGCGTTGCTCCGGCCACGCGATCGAGCTACAACACGCATGCTCGTCGCGGTGCCCAAAAGAAAAGCTCCCCGGTGCCTATGATTATCGGCGTCGTCGCCGCCGTGCTAGCGCTTGTCGCGATCGTTTTCTTTGTCGTGCCGGCCGTCAAGGGCTTCTTTGTCGGTGAGGATTCGAAGGTCACGGCTGGTCAGCAGGTTACGGTGACCATTCCTGACGGTGCTTCGGGCGATACGATCGCCTCGATTCTCTCTGAGAACCATATCGTCGAAAATCCCAAGGATTACTATGCGGCGGTGAAAAAGCTCAACGCCGATATGTCGCTCAAGCCTGGTACTTATTCGTTCACCACGCTCATGGACGCGACTAAGGTGGTTCAGCAACTCATGGAAGGCCCCAACGCTGGCTCCAATGCGCTGACGATTCCCGAGGGCTTGACGGTCGATCAAGTCGCCGACCGTGTGGCCCAGGCCTACAATAGCATCTCTAAGGAAGACTTCCTCAACCAGGCCAAGGCCTCCAACTACGTGGACGACTATAGCTTCCTTAGGGGCGCGGCCAATGATTCGCTCGAGGGCTTCTTGTTCCCCAAGACCTATTCGCTGGGCGATTCGCCGACGGCCGATGATGTGATTCGCGCCATGCTCGATCAGTTTAAGACCGAGTACAAGTCGCTTGACTTTGCGAGCTGCGAGGCGAAGATCAAGGAACGCTACGGTGTGGAGATGTCCGACTACGACATCGTCAACTTGGCCTCTATTGTTGAGCGCGAGGGCCTCAACGCCGATCAACGTGCGCACGTGGCCTCGGTTTTTTACAACCGCCTTGCCGGCAAGCTCGACGGTCTGCGTTATCTCAACAGCGATGCGACCATGATGTATGTCACCGGCGGCGAGGTTGCCGCCGACGACCTGCAGAGCGATAGCCCGTATAACACCTATAAGCACGAGGGCCTGCCGCCCACGCCCATCTGCTCTCCGTCGCTCGAGGCGCTCAAGGCCACCCTTGAGCCGACCGACTCCGATGACCTGTATTTCTACATTACACAGGACGAGGAGTACTTCTCGCAAACCTACGAAGAGCATCAACAGTCTTGGAATTAGCATGAGGATTTTTAGCCCCAAACGATACGTTGCCTCGGTCGATCGCATCGACCTTGATACCCTGTGGGCCGACGGCAAACGCGCCATTCTGCTCGATCGCGATAACACCCTGGTGCCGCGCGACACCGAGCAGGTTCCCGCCGCGGTTTCCGCTTGGCTTGACGCCGCCCGCGCCAAAGGCTTTAAGCTGTGCATGGTGTCCAACAACTGGCATCGCGACCAGGTCATGAGCTCTGCACGCGAGCTGGGACTCGAGGCCATTAGCCACGCCATGAAGCCGGCGCCGTTTGCCCTCAAGGCGGGTCTTCAGCGCCTCGGCGCCACGGCCGACGAGGCGGTACTGATCGGTGATCAGCTCTACACTGACGTGTGGAGTGGCAATTTAGCCGGCGTCGATACCATCCTGGTAAAGCCGCAGGCGACGCAGGACCTGTGGTATACGCAGATCTTCCGTATTTTTGAGCGCCGGGCCCTGCGCGACCTTCCCTGCGAGGAATAGGTTTCGCCATGTCTCAGCACATCAAACACGGCTGCGACCATATCTTCTTTATCGGCTTTTTGGGCGCGGGCAAGTCGACGCTCGCGCGCAACGTCGGCACCATGTTCAAGCGGCGTTTTATCGATACCGATCGCCTGGTCGTGCGCCGTTGCGGCAAGTCGGTAACCGAGATTTTTGAGACCGAGGGCGAGGACCGTTTTCGCGAGCTCGAGACCTCGGCGCTCCGTTCGCTCCAAAGCGAGCGCAGCCTGTTGGTTTCGTGCGGTGGCGGTATCGTCGAGACACCGGTGAATATTGAGCTGATGCACGATATGGGTACGTGCGTGTACCTCGAGGGCGACTTCGAGGATTCGATTCGCCAGATTCGTCGGTCCGACACGCGCCCCGATTTCCGCTCGCCCGAGCATGCCGCGCGCCTGTTTGAGCATCGCCGTCCGCTGTATCGTCAGGCCGCAGATATTACCCTTGATATTCGCAACAAGTCCTTCGAGGACGTTTCCTACCTTTGTGCCGAGATGCTTTTGGAGCGTGGACTGCTATGATTCGCCGTCAACTGATCAATTTCCAAAATCGCAGTGTCGATGTTCGCGTCGGCTTTAACGCTTTTAGTGAGCTGTCGCGTATGTTTGCCTCGGCCGTGGGCAAGCCCAAGCGTGCGATGGTTGTCTGGAACAGCGCTGTTTCCGACCGCTTTGGCGAGATCGTTGAGCACGCTCTGGTCGATGCCGGTTTTGCCGTGTCGCTGCTCGTCCTCGAGGTTTCACCTGCTGGTGCTACGCTTGCCGATGCCGATACCGTCTTTGGCGCCCTGTCTGCCAACGGCGTTACCTGCGACGATCTGGTTGTCGCCGTTGGCGATGCCGCAACCTGCTCGGTTGTTAGCTGGTGCGCCAACCAGTGGTGCGGCCGAACTGAGTGCGCGCTGTTGCCGACGACCTTCGACGCCATGCTCACGGTCGCGACGACCATGAAGCCGCTCGTCGCATCGTCGGCGAATGCGCATCCCGCCATCGCGTTCCGTCCCGAACCGGGCTTGGTCGTGTGCGACCTCGACCTTGTTCGCGAGGCGGACCCCGAGGACCTCAAACTCGGCTATGCGGTACTTGTTGGCACCATGCT
>CAJJPN010000123.1:0-5970 GCA_905193635.1 Coriobacteriaceae bacterium | reverse complement strand
CCTTGCCTTTTTCATGCCAACTTGTTCGCTCTGGGTGGCGCCTGCTGGCATTGCCAAAACATCGACGCTCCCAATGACTACCGTGTGTCTATTAATTTTTCGAGCTTGTGCTGCGCTGCTGGTCGCTGGCGTATATCCTGTTAAGTCGTCAGCATACGATTCAACAGGGAAGGCAGATTATGCATTCTCCCCATCAACGCGACGCGCATCCACAGCCGGTATGCAGCCGTCGCATCTTTTTGGGTAGCGCTCTCGCTGCGAGCGCTTCTGTCGTCGCCGGCGCACTTGCCGGCTGCCAGCGTCCCTCCACGCTGGAAGTAGTTCAGTCCACGACGGGCGGCGGTCGCGACGACCTGTCCGATTCTGTGATCGGCAAGGATAAGATCCGCATTGGCATGGAGGCGGCCTACGCCCCGTACAACTGGCAGGTTTCCGAGGCCAGCGAGTTCACGATCCCCATCGATAACGTGCAGGGAGCCTACGCCGATGGCTACGACGTGCAGATCGCCAAGATCGTCTGCAAGGCTCTCGGCGGCGAGCCCGTTGCCGTCAAGCAGAGCTTCTCGGGCCTTATCGACTCGCTCAACAACGGCCAGATTGACCTCATCATCGCCGGCATGAGCGCCACGCCCGAGCGCGAGGAGTCCGTCGGCTTTTCCGACCCGTACTTCATTGGCTACTTTGGCCTGTTCGTAAAAGAGGGCTCGCCCTACCAAAACGCCACCAAGCTCAGCGACTTCAGCGGTGCCACGGTGCTCGGCCAAAAGGACACCATGCTCGATACCGTCATCGACGAGATTCCGGGCGTTGTGCACAAGAACCCGGTCGATTCGGTCCCCACGGTGTTCTCGAATCTGCTGCAGGGCACGTGCGACGCCGTGACCTACAACACTGAGAACGAAAAGGGCTATATGGCCCAAAATCCCGGTATCGTCCCCATCCACTTTGCCGAGGGCGAGGGCTTTAAGCAGGAGGTCACGGCGAATGTCGGTTGCCGCAAGGGATCGGACAAACTGCTTAAGCTCATCGACAAGACACTCAAGGGCATTAGCCAAGAGGAGCGCGACCAAATGTGGGACGCGTGCCTCGACCGTCAGCCGGCATAGGGAGGCAGCATGAAAGGCATCAATCGTCTGGCCTCCTTTATCAAGGCCGACCACCGTTATGTGTACCTGGGCACGAGCGTTATCGCGGCGCTCGGCTTGGCATTTAGCCAGCGCAACCCCACGCCGCTGAGCTTTTTGGCGCCCACCGGCATCTTCCAAGATTGCCTTTGGGCGATTCTTTGGGCCTGGATCGTCGTGTCGGCGGCAGCGCTCGTCACCAAGGTTATGCACTGGAGCGACTATCGCGAAAAGTCACCGTTTGCATCCGAGCGTTTCCGTCGCGGCGCGCGCCTGGGCAGCTATGTCGTGGTCGTCATCGCGGCGATCTTCTTTGTCGACCGCTGCGTCATGTCGTTTATCGACCTGGTGCAGGTGAGTATTGTCTCGGACTCCAACCCCAGCGACTTTTTGTCGAGCCTGGTCTACATGACCTACAAGAGCGGGGACTTCTTTATCCGCGGCATCGAGATCACCATCGCACTTGCGACCTTCGGTACCGTCATCGCTTTTTTCCTTGCGCTGCTCTTTGTGTTTTTGCGCATTCAGACCTTCGATCGCGTGGACAACGACCTGGTGCGCTTCTTTAAGAGTGTCGGCCGCGGCTTTGCGACCATCTACTCCACCATCGTGCGTGGCACGCCCATGATGGTCCAGGGCCTACTCATCTATTACGCGGGCTTCACCGTTTTGCGCGGCATGGGCTTCGAGACCGCCCAGGCCAACCAGATCTGGAGTACCTTCACTGCCGGCCTCGTCACCATCTCGCTCAACTCTACCGCCTACATGATGGAGGTCCTGCGCGGCGGCATCGAGTCCATCGACCCCGGTCAGGCCGAGGCAGCGCGCTCGCTGGGTCTGTCACAGTGGCAAGCCATGCGCAAGGTCGTGTTCCCCCAGGGCATTAAAAATGCGATTCCGGCGCTCACCAACGAGCTCATCATCAACATCAAGGATTCGTCGGTGCTTTCGGTCATCGGCGTGTTTGACCTCATGTACGCTACTACCACGGTCGCCGGCGTGTACTACCGCCAGATGGAGGTCTACTGCGTGGCGCTCGTGGTCTACCTGATCCTGACGCTCGTGGCGAGCCGCCTGCTCGAGGCCTTTGGCAAAAAGCTTGGCGCCGAGGCCCCGGCAACGCTGCCCAGCTCCAACTAGGCTCAAGACGAGGAGAATCATCATGGCAGATACCGCCACTACCGGCACCGCGGCCGCCGCACAGACCAATGAGCCGCTTATCCGCGTCGAGGGCCTGCGCAAGAGCTTTGGCTCGCTCGAGGTGCTTAAGGGCATCGACCTCGCTGTCAATCCCGGCGAGGTCGTCACCATTATCGGCGCCTCGGGCTCGGGCAAGTCGACCTTCCTGCGCTGCCTCAACCTGCTCGAGACCCCGGACGCGGGCCACATCTGGTTCCACGGCCAGGACCTTACGGCCGAGCGCTGCAATATCAATAAGCTGCGCGAGGACATCGGCATGGTGTTCCAGGGCTTCAACCTGTTCAACAATATGGACGTGCTCGACAACTGCACGCTCGCGCCCGTCACGCTCAAAAAGATGAGCAAGGCCGAGGCCGAGAAGGTCGCGATGGAGCATCTGGCGAGCGTGGGACTCGAAAAGTTCGCGCACGCCGCCGTGGGTCGCCTGTCCGGTGGTCAAAAGCAGCGTGTGGCCATCGCTCGTGCCCTGTGCATGAATCCGCAGATCATGCTGTTTGACGAGCCGACCTCGGCGCTCGACCCCGAGATCGTGGGCGAGGTGCTCGAGGTCATGCGCAAGCTCGCTGCCGACGGCATGACCATGGTCGTCGTCACGCATGAGATGGCCTTTGCCCGAACCGTATCCGACCGCGTGGTCTTTATGGACAAGGGCGTGGTACTCGAGGACGCCGCGCCGGCCGAGCTCTTCGGCAATCCCAAGCACCAGCGCACTCGCGAGTTCCTCTCTCGCTATCTCGAGGACAAATAACCGGCGCAAACGCCTACGTTGCAGGGCCGCTCCCGTGGGGCGGCCTTTGTCGTCACAATCGAAAGGATGTCATGGCCGAGGTTTGGCGCTTCTTTGCGCATGAGGACGATTTTGCCGATATGGACGAGGCCGGCGCGTGCGAGCGTTTGGGCCGCGTGCTGTCGTTTCCGACCATCTCGAGCATGGATGCCGAGGCGGTGGACTGGCAGCCCTTCGACGACCTGCGCGCCTATATGCAGCAGGCCTGGCCGCGCGTGTTTGCGGCGGGCGAGGTCGAGCTTATCGACCATTCGCTGCTCGTGACGCTTACCGGCTCCGACCCTGCCCTTAAGCCCGTTATGCTCATGGGCCACATGGACGTGGTTCCCGTGGTACCCGGCACCGAGGACGATTGGACGCATGCCCCCTTTAGCGGACATGTGGACGACACCTACATTTGGGGTCGCGGCGCCATCGATATGAAAGACCAGGTCACAGGCATTCTCGAGGCGGTTGAGTATGCGCTGGCCCATGGCTGGGAGCACGAGCGCACCCTGCTGCTGGCTTTTGGCCAGGACGAGGAAACCACGCAGTTCGGTGCGGGTGCCATCGGCCGCGTGCTCGAGGAACGCGGCATTGAGCTTGAGTGCCTGATCGACGAGGGCGACTACCGCATCGTTCCGGCTGCCGAGTACAGCGCGGGCGAGGGTTGGCTCATGCACGCCGACCTGGCTGAGAAAGGTTATGCCGACATTGTGCTCAAGACAAAGAGCGCGGGCGGACATTCCTCCAACCCCTACGGTGGCACTTCGCTCGAGGTGCTGAGCCGCGCCATCGCCGCAATCTGCGATATCGAATGGCCGACGCGCGTCACGGACCTGCTTGCCGCACAGCTCGTCGGGCTGGGGCTCTACACGGCCGATGAAATTGCCGCCAACAAGGACACCATCGTGCGCGAGTGCCTCGCCAGCAAGAAGCTCTATCCGCTCGTGACCACCACCTGTGCACCGACCCAAATCGAGGGCGGTAGCACCGGTGCTAACGTGATGCCGCAGGATATGTGGGCCAACATCAACTTCCGCATGCTCGAGGGCACGAGCGTGGCCGACGTTGTGGCGCGCTGCCGTGAGGCGGTTGCCGGGGCGGACCTTGCCGGTCGTGTCGAAGTGGAGCTGGGCCCCGGCAGCTCCGAACCCTCGCCGTCCCCGCGCATCGGTGGTCCCGGCCTCGAGGCGGTTCGCTCCATCGCCGCCCGCTATTTCCGTGATCCAAAGGGGACGGAGGAAAACGGATCATTCGAGCCAGTGGCAATTGTGCCCTCGACTGTGATTGGCGCGACCGACGCTGCCAACTACCAGAGCATTTGCCCTGAGTGCATTCGCTTCTCGGCCTTTGTGGTCGACGATGACGAGTGCGACCGCGGCGTCCACGGCACCAACGAGCGCATCACCCGCCGAGCCTACCTCCAGGGCATCCGTTTTCTCATCTCCCTGCTCCAAACGCTCTAGAATTCGACAAAGCGACAGTCCCTTTGTTAGCCGTTGGACGTTCTTAAACGACTAGTCGTAAAGGAACGTCCCTAACGGCTACGTCCGCTCATTCCGTGCGGGTTATATGCAGGTTTGCCTGCGCACGCTATCATGTATGGGTTAGACCGCAACTATGTACCCCATACGCGAAGGGATGCGCATGTATCTGAAGATCGACATGTTCTAGCCGGGCTTACCCCCGCATCGGCGCCCCGCGCCCCATCAATTCTGCCGATTTTCACCTTCACGCATATAAAGGAGTCCCGCCATGCGCGACAAGCTCGAAAAGATTATCAAGGCCTACGAGGAGCTCGAGAAGAAGCTCTCCGACCCGGCCGTCGCCTCCGATATTAAGGAGTTCACGCGTCTCAACAAGGAGTACGCGCACCAGTCCGACCTCATCGCCGCCTCGCGCGAGTACATCGGCGCGCTCGATGACATCGAGGCTGCCAAGGAAATGCTCCACGATACCACCGATGCCGATGAGAAGGAGATGCTCCAGATGGACATCTCCGAAAACGAGGCCAAGCTTCCCCAGCTCGAGGAAGACATTAAGTACATGCTCATCCCGAGCGACCCCAACGACGACAAGAACACCATCGTCGAGATTCGCTCCGCCGCCGGTGGCGATGAGGCAGCCATCTTTGCCGGCGACCTGTACAAGATGTATCAGCGTTTCTGCGAATCGCGCGGCTGGAAGACCACTGTGCTCGATTCCAGCCCCAGCGAGGCCGGCGGCTTTAAGTCCATCGAGTTCAAGGTCGAGGGCGACCGCGTCTACTCCGTCATGAAGTTCGAGTCCGGCGTGCACCGCGTCCAGCGCGTCCCCAAGACCGAGTCCCAGGGCCGCATTCAGACCTCCACGGCTACCGTCGCCGTACTTCCCGAGGCCGAGGAAATCGACGTTCAGATCAACCAGTCCGACTTGCGCATCGATACCTACTGCGCCTCCGGCCCTGGTGGTCAGTGCGTTAACACCACGTATTCCGCCGTGCGCATTACCCACCTGCCCACCAACACCGTGGTGCAGTCGCAGGAACAGCGCTCCCAGATCCAGAACCGCGAAGTCTGCATGCAGATGCTGCGCGCCCGTCTGTACGAGATGGAGCTCGAGAAGCAGCAGGCGGAGCTCGGTGCCGAGCGCCAGAGCCAGATCGGCCACGGCAACCGTTCCGAGAAGATCCGTACCTACAACCAGCCCCAGGACCGCGTGACCGATCACCGCATCGGCTTCAACTCCACCTACAACGGCGTCCTCCTGGGCGACCAGCTCGGCACCGTCATCGAGGCGCTCGCCGCCGCCGAGCGTGCCGAGAAGCTGGCACAGGCCGTGTAGGTTACGCGGTTTTACAAACCGCGTAACGACTCGACGCTGCGCGCCGCCCAGAGC
>CAJJPN010000122.1:0-5975 GCA_905193635.1 Coriobacteriaceae bacterium | reverse complement strand
AATCCTTGTCCCGCCACGCCACCTACCTGTTATTCATCATCGCTAGCACCCAGCTGCTGCAGCAGCATGAGTGCGGCCGCCACGGGACCGGCCTCGTCGTTGGCGTCGAGACCGCGGCCCAGGCCGCTGCCCACACCGGCGCCCGCCTTGTAGGGCACCGACAGCTTGCGGCTCTTGGGGAAGCTCACCGCGCCATAGCGGGTCTTAAGCTCAAAGGCCACCTTCTTGGGCACGTCGACGCCCAAAAACGTGATGCGACCGCCGCTGAGCGTGACGCTCTCGAGCCCCAGGCGCTCGCCGCGAATACGGATGCGCGCGCGGTTGAACAGGTTGAGCCCTGCCAACGGCAGCTCGCCATGCGCGGCCTCGGTCTCTTCCTGCACCTCATCGATGCTCTCCAAGTCCTCGGCCGCTGCGAGCTTACGGTACACGAGCACGCGCTGATCCACCGCCGGCAGGTACTCCTCGGGCAAGAAGTAATCGGCCGGCAGGTTAATGCCCACGCTCGCCGCCTCCACGCCGGCGTCGTCGTCGCCGCGCGCCTCGGCCACGGCCTGGCCCAGCATCTGTGTAAACAGGTCAAAGCCCACGCTCGACAGATTGCCGTGCTGCTCGGCGCCCATAAGCGAGCCGGCGCCACGAATCTCCAGGTCGCGCATGGCGATGCGCATGCCGCTGCCCAAGTCCTGGAACTCGGACAGTGCGGTCAGGCGCGCCGTTGCCTCCTCGGTGAGCGGCAGCTCGCCCGGGAACATAAAGTATGCGTAGGCCTGTGTGGCAGAACGGCCCACACGGCCCTTGAGCTGGTAGAGCTGTGCCAGGCCCAGGCGCTGCGAGTCCTCGATGATGAGCGTGTTGGCGCACGCGTTGTCGATGCCGCTCTCCACGATGGTCGTGGCGATGAGCACGTCGATCTTTTTGGTCGCGAACTCGATCATCACGTCCTCGACCTCGCGCGGACTCATCTTGCCGTGTGCCACGCCCACGCGTGCCTCGGGCGCGGCCTCGTGCACGCGCGCCACGGCGTCATCGATGGTCTTGACGCGATTGGACACGTAGTACACCTGGCCGCCGCGGCCCACCTCCAGACGAATCGCCGCGCTCACCACGTCGGGGTCGTACTCCCCCACGTGCACGATCACGGGTCGGCGCCCGGTCGGCGGCGTGGTGATCAGGCTCACGTCACGCACGCCGCTCGTGGCCATCTGCATGGTTCGCGGAATCGGCGTTGCCGAAAGCGTGAGCACGTCAATCTGCTCGCGCAGGTTCTTGAGCTGCTCCTTGTGCTGCACACCAAAGCGCTGCTCTTCGTCGATGATCACCATGCCCAGGTTCTTGGGGTTCACGTCGGCAGAAAGCAAGCGGTGCGTGCCGATGAGCACATCAATCGTGCCCTCGGCAAACGCCTTAAGCGCGCGCTTTTGCTGCGCCGGGGTGCGGAAGCGGCTGAGCACTTCGACCTCGAGGCCAAACGGGGCAAAGCGCTCAAAGAACGTCTCGTAGTGCTGCTGGGCCAGAATGGTCGTGGGGCAGAGCACCATGACCTGACGGCCGGAGTCCACACACTTAAACGCCGCGCGCAGGGCGACCTCGGTCTTGCCGAAACCCACGTCACCGCACAGCAGGCGGTCCATGGGCTTGGGCGCCTCCATGTCAGCCTTGATGTCGGCGATAGCTTCCAGCTGGTCGCGCGTCTCGTCGTAGGGGAAGCTCTCCTCCATCTCAATCTGCTCGGGCGTGTCGGGCGGGCAGGCGATACCGGCAATCGAGGAGCGGCGCGTATACAGGTCGACCAGGTCAAACGCCAGCTTTTTGGCGTTCTTGCGTGCCTTGTTGGTGGCACGCGTCCAGTCGGCGGTATTGAGCCTGGTCAGGCGCGGCTTGTCGCCGTCGGGGCCAACATAGCGCGTGATGCGGTCGACCTGCTCGAGCGGCACGTAGAGCTTGTCGCCGTCGGCATATTCCAGCAAAAAGTAGTCGCGTTCCTTGCCGCCCACTTCCTGGCGCGCGATCTCGCTAAAGAGCGCGATGCCATGCGTTGCGTGCACCACGTAATCGCCCGGCTTAAACGGGAAGGTAATCTGCGTAATGTCAACCTTGCGGCGGCTGCGCGCGCGGTTGGCATCCATGCGGGCGTTGAGGTCGGCGATCGAGAACACTGCCAAATTGGCGTCGGGCACCACCACGCCCTGCGGCAGAGCGGCATCGACAAAGGTCACGCGCCCGCGCGAGATGGTGGGCACGGCGGCACCGGCGGCAGCCTGGGCGGCACCCGCCTCGAGCGAGCGGGCGTTGAGCGCGTCGGCCTTGCGCTCGCGAATGGAAGCATGGGCCTCCTGGCGAACAGCACGGTCGGCAGAATCCGCCGCCGCCACGCGCACGCGCTCGCCAATGACGCCGGCGTTTTCGGGGGCGGCCGTCAGCGATTCCTCAAAGGTAATGCCCTCGTCGCCAAAGGTGAGCTCCATCGACTCGCGCGCACCGCGGTCGGGGATGGCAAACACGCAGGCATAGCGCTTGCCCACGACCTCCTGGATGCGCGTCATAAAGCGATTGTCCGAGCCCGCGATGGCCGGCTGCTCAATCTTGAGCTCTGCCGTCACCGCACCGCCGGCACGAATCAAGCTCACGTAGTTAAGGCGCTGCTGGGCACCAAAGTCGAGTTGCTGGGCGCGCACGTACAGACCGTCCAAGCGGTCAATCCCCGCCTCGCCGGCGCGTGCCTCGATATCCTCGTAGGCGCGCAGGCAGTCGTCGAACAGCGAGCGCGGCTCGGACAGCACCACGAGCGCCTTGCCGCTCACATGCGACAGCGGGCTCACGGTCTGGCCGTACATCACCGGCAAAAAGCGGTCGAGCTCGGGCGTGACGATGCGTGCATCCACCATCTCGAGCAGCGCCGCCAGCTTACTGTCGTCCTGGCTGGCGCGGTAGAGCGCCACGTGCATGTTGTGAACGGCCTCGTCGGTGAGCGCCAGCTCGCGGCAGGGAAAGATTTCGATGCTGTCCTCGTTGCCGATGGTCTGCCCCGTGGAACTCACCATGCGGCGGATGCGATCAATCTCGTCGCCAAAGAACTCGATGCGCACGGGCGCCTTTTCCTGTGCGGGGAACACCTCGACGGTGTCGCCGTGCACGCGGAACAGACCGGGCGCGTCGGCGGCGCCGGCATTGGTGTAGCCCATGCCCACCAGGCGCTGCGGCACCTCGTCAAAAGGAATCTCCTCGCCCACCGCAAAAGTGGTGGACTCCCAATAGCGACTCTCGACCGGCGGTACGCAGCGCAACAGCGCACGGGCCGAAGCGACCATGATGCAGTTGTCCCCGCGCACGATGCGCCCCAGAGCCTCGCAGCGCTGCGCCACCACGGCGTCGTCGGGCGCCTGCTCGCGCCACGGATAGTCCTTGCGCTCGGGAAAACGGCACACATGCGCCAAGCCCACGTAGGCGGCAAGGCTGCGCGCGGCGCGATCGGCCGCGTCCTCGCCGCTCACGATATAGACCGTGGGACGCGGACGGCGCGCAAACTGGGCGGCCGCCATAAGCGTGCGACCCGACTGCGACACGGCCAACGTCACGTCCTCGCCGGCATCGAGTCCGGCCTCGACGGTCTGCAGTGCCTCGGCAGTGTAGAGCTGCGCGGCTATACGGTGAATGAGCATGCTGTTCCTCCGGCATCGCAACGCCAAAAGCCCGCCGGGGCAAGCTCGGCGGGTCGTACGTCAAAGATCATTGTTTGTCATGGTAGCGCATGGAGAGGACTCCCGCTCAAGGGCAAACCCGGCCCTGCAAAAAACGCCAGACGAAGATGCATTCCGCCCTACCCCGCTACGCGCACGCTGGGGCACAAATCTGCCAGCGGACACTCGTCGCACTTGGGTTTGCGGGCATCGCAGATTTCGCGACCGAAGGTGATCCACTGATGGTTGACCGACTCCCAATACTCGTGCGGCAAAATCTTAAGCAGATCCTGCTCGGTCTTGAGCGGCTCCTTGGCATGCGTCTTAGGACTCAGCATCAGGCGGTGCGCAATGCGGTTGACGTGCGTGTCCACCGCAATGCCCTCCACAATGCCATACCCCACGTTGAGCACGATGTTCGCCGTCTTGCGCCCCACACCCGGCAGCTTTACAAGCTCCTTCATGTCGGCCGGTACCTCGCCGCCGTAGTCAGCAACGATCATCTGCGCGGCCTCCACGGCATGCTTGGCCTTACTCTTATAAAAGCCGAGTGACTTAATGGTGTCTGCCACGTCAGCCACGCTCGCCCCGGCCATGGCCTCGGGCGTGGGCCACTGGGCAAACAGCCGCGGCGTCACCTTGTTGACCTGCGCATCGGTCGTTTGCGCCGAGAGCAGCACCGCGATCAGCAGGCGGAAGGGATTCTCGTGGTCCAAAAAGCACTCGACCGGGCCATAGCGACGGTTGAGGCGCTCACACACCTCGATGGCGCGCTCGCGCTTGGCGGCATTGGTCTCGCGTGGCATAACGACTCCTCGGCTCAACGGCACAATAAACTTATGGACACAATTGTCCCACGTCCGAGACGTTTACGACTCCAAGAATGCGCCGGTCTGACGGCTCCACAGGCTCGCGTACTCGCCACCTGCCTCGACAAGCTGCGTATGCGTGCCGTCCTCGACGATCTCGCCATCGGCCAGCACCACAATGCGGTCGAGCGCCGCCACGGTGGACAGGCGGTGCGCCACCACAATGGAGGTACGTCCACGCATCAGGTTTTCGAGCGCCTCCTGCACCAGCGCCTCGGACTCGCTGTCGAGGGCAGAGGTCGCCTCGTCGAGTACCAGAATCGGCGCGTCGGTTAGGATGGCGCGGGCAATGGCCACGCGCTGGCGCTGGCCGCCCGAAAGCTTAACGCCGCGCTCGCCCACCATGGTGTCAAAGCCATGGGGCAGGCGGTCGATAAACTCGGTCGCATTAGCCAAGCGCGCGGCCTCGCGGATCTGTTTGTCGGTGGCGTCGGGGCGTCCATAGGCGATATTCTCGCGAATGGAGCGGTGAAACAGCAGCGCCTCCTGCGGCACGTAGGCAACCTGGCGGCGCAGGCTCTGCTGCGTGCAGCGCGAGACGTCTTGACCGTCCACGAGCACGCGGCCGCCCTGTACGTCGTCCAGGCGCAGCAGCAGTTTGGTGAGCGTCGTCTTGCCCGAGCCCGATTTGCCCACCAGGCCCACGCGCTGGCCCGCCGCCACATGGAGCGTCAGATCGTCGAACACGCTCTCGCCCGCCGCAGCATCACGGTATGCAAAGCTCAAGTGTTCAAAATCAATCGCGCCCTCGGCCACCTTAAGCTCGGGAGCATGCTCGTCGTCCGCCACCAGGCGCGGCTCGTCCAGCACGCGCGTCATCTCGGCGGCGTCACCCAGCGCGCGGTTGATACGCTGCATCATGGAGCTCACGTAGTTCAGACGCATGGTGAGGTTATACGTGTAGGTAAAGATCATGACGAGCGAGCCGGCCGAGATGCCAAACCACGCGTTGCCGCCCGCCACGAACACACTCACCACGGCCATGGTGATGACGATAAGACCCGAGGTCGTAAAGTTGCGCTGCATCATGGCGTGCATCGAGACCGTCTCGGCATCGCGCGCAGCGCGGTCGGCGGTATCGAACAGGTCGCGCTCAAAGTCCTCGCGCCCACAGGTCTTGACGGCCAGGATATTCGTGACCGCGTCGGACAGCACGCCCGACAATTTGTTCTGCGCGGCGGACGTCGTGGCCGAAAGCGGCATGATGCGCTTGTACATAAGCCAGACAAACGCGATGTAGACGACCATAATGCCCACCAGGATCACGGTAAACGTCGGCACCACCGGAGCGAGCGCCGCCACCGTGCAGACAACCGAGGTGATGGTGGGAATGAGCGAATACACCGTCACGTCGACCAGCCCCGTATAGCCGCTCATAAAACGGCTTGTCTGGCTCACAAGCGATCCGCCAAAGCGGCTGGGATGG
>CAJJPN010000121.1:0-6230 GCA_905193635.1 Coriobacteriaceae bacterium | reverse complement strand
CTGGTGATCTCCGCCTTGAGAGGGCGGCGTCCTAAACCGCTAGACGAACGGGCCACATGACATCTGCACTGCCGTGCTGCGAGGAAATATATTACGGGACAAAAAACATCAGCGCAAGAAGAAATTCCAAATTGCCGAAAAATTGTCGACAGGTTATGGAACGCGCAGGTCAACTAATTAGCTAATTCAAGTTGAGATGAACCAAAAGGGTTTCGCGATCGTTGGGGATGTTGTCCTCGATAACGGCTTCGAGGGCGGCGTTGAGTAGCTGGCCTAGCTCGGGCCCCGGCTTCACACCGGCACGAATCAAGTCGCCGCCGTTGATAGCAAGCATCTTGAGCGAATAGGGCTCCCGCGCCTCCAGTAGCTCGTGCGCCAGCGCGCGCATCTCCTCAATCGTCTCGACGTAATAGAAGCACGACGGGGCCTTGCCAAGTGTGTCGGCACGCTTGAGGTCCATGAGCTCGTCCATCAGACGCGGCGTGTCGACGCCCTCGCCCGAAAGCGCGCGCATCATATTGAGCAAGCAGGAGCGCTCGGGACGCAGCGGCTTGTCGTGATACTTGATGAGTAGGCACACGTCGCGAACCAAATCGTGCGAAAGCGCGAGGCGATCCATAATGGCACGTGCCTTCTTGGCCCCGAGCTCGGGGTGACCGTAGAAGTGTCCGCTGCCGGCATGGTCGACCGTGAAACAGTCGGGCTTGGACACATCGTGCAAAAACGCCGCCCACATCAGGCTCATTGAGGGTGTAACGCCGTCGCACAGCGCCAACTCCCCCGCCACCGTCAGCACACGGGCGATATGCTCGTAGACGTTAAACGCATGATAGACACTGCGCTGGTCAAACCCACGAGCCGGCGCAAGCTCTGGTACGGCGGCGCAGATGAGCTCGGGGTAGCGCAGCATGGCGTCTCCCCCGTGGCCGGTCGAAAGGATACCCTCGAGCTCAATACCCACGCGCTCGCGCGCCACGGCATCGAGCTGCGGCGCGCACTCGGCAAGGGCGCGCTTAGTCTCGGGCTCAATCACAAAGTCCAGGCGGCAGGCAAAACGCACCGCACGCAGCATGCGCAGGGCATCCTCGTTAAAGCGGCGCTTGGGATTGCCGACGGCACGAATCAGCTTTCGCTCCAGATCACCCTGGCCGTCGTAGCGGTCGACAAGCCCGCACTCGGGATGCCAGGCCATGGCATTAACGGTAAAGTCACGACGCGCCAGATCGTCCTCGAGCGAAGCGGCACGCTCCACACTCTGAGGATGGCGCCCATCGGTATAGAAGCCGTCCAGGCGATAGGTGGTGACCTCAATGCGCTCGCCATCGCAAATGGCGGTGATGCCGCCAAATTTAATGCCCGACTCAACCACGGCAATATCAGCCGCTTCGAGCGCCTCTTTGGACTCCTGCCACAGGCCGCTGCAGCACATATCTACATCGTGGCTGGGGCATCCCATCAGCGCGTCACGCACCCAACCGCCAACATACCAGGCCTCAAGACCGGCATCCTCGAGGGCTCGCAACACGCGCAGAGAGGCGGCTGACGGCTGCGTAGCGTTAAGCGAAACATTGCACATTCCTGTGGCCTCCTGCACTTGCGGGCGTATCGATTGACGGTTCCCAAGAAGTCTAGCAAGAAACGAGAGCGGGCGCACACGCGAACCCACATCTCGCGTGATTGAGTGCCAAGTCCTCGGCTACCAAAATGAAAAAGCACCCGCCTCGGTAATCCGAGACGGGTGCTCAACAAAGCAAGAAACCAAGGCCCGTACGTTGCGCTAGCAGACCTGACGGATGGCAATGCCCTTCTGATACTCATCGACCTTGGCAAAGTCGCCCAGGCCCGGGCACTCGACCACGTTGGCGCCGGTGGCCATCGAGAGGCGCAGGGCGTCCTCGACGCGCTCGGGAGCGTCGTGCCACACGGACAGGAAAGCGGCCAGCGAGGAATCGCCGGCGCAGACCGTCGACAGCAGCTTGACGTCGAAGGTGCGCTTGGCAAACCAGATGTGCTCCCCGTTGGAGAAGTATGCACCGGCACCGCCGAGGGTCAGCAACACGTTCTTGGCGCCCTTGGCATGCAGCTCGGCCATCGCGCCCTTGACAGACTCGTCGTCGCCACCGCTCACCTTAATGCCAAAGATGTCGAGCAGCTCGTCGTCGTTGGGCTTAATGAGCAACGGCTCCATGGCAATAAGGTCGGCCAGCTGATGGCTCGAGATATCGAGCACGAACTCGGCGCCCTTTGCCTTAACACGGCGAAGCACCTCGGCCAGGAAACCCTCGGAGGTGTTGGGAGGCAGCGAGCCGCTGATGACCAGGCAGGTCATATCGTCGAGTGAATCGATGAGCTCAAACATCTCCTGCTCGTTGGCCTCGTTGATGGCGGCACCGGCGTTGACCATGTTGTACTCGGTATCGGGACCGGCGTTGAGGAAGACGTTGACGCGCGTAATGCCGTCGGTCCACACGGGCTTGACGGGCACGCCCAGGGCCTCGGCGCCCTTGACGATGAACTCGCCCGAGAAGCCGGCAAAAAAGCCCAGGATTGTGGTGTCGACGCCGTAGTGATCGAGGGTGAACGAGACGTTGAGGCCCTTGCCGTTGGGCGTGTAGACCGCGTTACGCGTGCGGGTGACGGTGTTGGCCGAAAGGCCGTCGCAGGCGATGTTGTAGTCAATGGCAGGATTTGCAGTGAGCGTATGAATCATGAATGTTCCTTTCACAAGGCAACGAGTTAATGAAAGTATATTCCACGCATCGATAAAAGGCTACAACAACTCGGTGAACGGTGTGGAAGCGATGAAGTACGGCAGAACATGTCTCCCCCATGACAGAACAAAAAAGGCGCCCCGGCCGAAACCGGGGCGCCGCATGCGCGCGAATATGTCGCGTTTCGATTACTGACGATCGAGCTTGCGAACAGCAACACGCTTGCTGTACTCGTCAACGTGACCGAAGTCGCCAATGCCGACGGACTCGGCAACGTTGGCGCCGGTGGCCATAGCGAGCTTCATGGCCTCCTCGACGTTGTCGCGATCCCTGTACCACTTGTGCAGGAACGCAGCGAGGGTGCAGTCGCCGGCGCAGACGGAAGAGACCAGCTTGATGTTGAACTCACGCTTGGCATACCAGATGTCCTCGCCGTTGGAGAAGTAAGCGTCACCGCGGCTACCACGGGTGAGCAGCACGTTCTGGACGCCGGCCTCGTGAGCCAGCTTCATGGCAACGCGGACCTCGTCGTCGGTGTCGACCGGCACACCGAAGATAGCCTTCATCTCGTGATGGTTCGGCTTGATGAGCAGCGGCTTCTTGTGAGCGAGCTCCTTGAGCTTGTCGGAGGACAGGTCCAGGACGACGTCGGCGCCACGGGCCTG
This sequence comes from Coriobacteriaceae bacterium, assembly GCA_905193635.1. Classification (GTDB taxonomy): domain Bacteria; phylum Actinomycetota; class Coriobacteriia; order Coriobacteriales; family Coriobacteriaceae; genus Collinsella. The sequence continues at coordinate 2,854 of CAJJPN010000121.1, read as the reverse complement.
AGCGTGCTCCATGACCTGAGCCAGGAAGTCGGGCGTAGCTTTGGGAGGCACGGAGCCGGAGACGATCAGGCACTCAAGGTCGCCCGCGGTGTCCAGGATGTTGTAGAGCTCCTCCTGATGCTGCGGCGTGATCGGAGCACCGGGGTTCAGGATGCCGTACTCGTGCTGGCCATCGTTGACGTAGGTGTTGATGCGCGTGATACCGTCGGTCCAGACCGGGCGGCAGAGGCAACCCAGGTTCATGACCTCCTCGACGATAAACTTGCCCGTGAAGCCGGCGAAGAAGCCGAGCGCGACGGTATCGACGCCCATCTTCTTAAAGGCGAAGGACACGTCGAGGCCCTTGCCGTTGGCCGTGTAGCTGGCCGAGCCGGTGCGGACGTTCTCGTCGGGCTCGAGCGGAGAGCTCGAAACCGTCATGTCGACAGCCGGGTTAGCGGTTAGCGTGTAGAACATTTACAGTACCCCCTGTATATGTGAGGGCCGCGTGGCCGGCCCATTCCAACCACGCGGTTACCTCTGATACCAAATTAGCGAGCTGCGGACTCGAGCAGTGCCTTGACCTCGGCGGCGGTGTTGCAGGCGAGCGCCTTCTCGGCGAGCTCGTCACACTCGGCCTTGGTCCACTGGCTGATGGTCTTGCGGGCGCGCAGGATCGACGGAGCGCTCATCGAGAACTCCTCCAGGCCCCAGCTGATCAGCAGCGGCTCGAGCAACGGATCGGCAGCGGCCTCGCCGCACATGCCGACCATGATGCCGGCCTTCACGCCGCTCTCGATGATGTTCTTGAGCGAGCGGAGCACGGCGGGATAGTAAACCTGGTACAAGTTGGAGATGGTGTCGTTGCCACGGTCGGCGCACATGGTGTAGCCGATCAGGTCGTTGGTGCCGATGGAGAAGAAGTCGGCGACCTCGGCCAGGCGGTCAGCGAGCAGCGAGGCTGCAGGCGTCTCGACCATGATGCCGACCTCGATGTTCTCGTTGAACTTGCGACCCTCTTCGGTCAGCTCGGTCTTGCACTGCTCGACGAGCTCCTTGACAGCCAAGACTTCCTCGACGCAGGTGACGAGCGGGATCATAATCTTGACGTCACCGAAGGCGCTGGCGCGCAGCAGGGCGCGGAGCTGGACCTTGTACTGGTCGGGGTTGGCCAGGCAGTAACGCACGGCGCGGAAGCCCATGAAGGGGTTCTCTTCCTTGACCATGTGCAGGTACGGAATCTCCTTGTCGCCACCCACATCGAGCGTGCGGATGATGACCGGAGCGCCCTTGAGCGCGCTGGCGACCTTACGGTAGGCGTTGAACTGCTCCTCCTCGGAAGGAAGCTCAGCAGAATCCATGAACAGGAACTCGGAACGGAACAGGCCGATAGCCTCGGCATCGTGATCGAGCGCGTTGGGCACGTCATCGGGGTTGCCGATGTTGCAGGCAATAATCTTCTTGATGCCGTCGGCAGTCACGGACGGCTTGCCGCGGAAGGCCTCGAGAGCCGCCTTCTCGGCAGCGAAAGCCTCGGCCTTGGCAGTGTAAGCGGCGAGCGTCTCCTCATCGGGATCGGCCTCGACGATACCCTTGCCACCGTCGACGACAACGGTCATGCCGTTGCGCAGTGCGGTGCAGCTGTTGGAAACCGAAAGGACAGCCGGGATCTCGAGGGCGCGCGCAATGATTGCGGAGTGCGACGTGCGGCCACCAGTCTCGGTGACGATACCGGCAACGTGGGCCTTATCGATCGTGGCGGTCATGGACGGCGTGAGGTCGTGCACGACAACGACGGTGTTCTCGGGCAGGACGGAAAGGTCGACGACCTCCTTGCCCAGCAGCTCGGCCAGAATACCGGTGCGGATGTCGGCGATGTCGGCCGCGCGCAGACGGAACATCTCATCGTCCATGGACAGGAACATGTTCTCGAACATGGTCGAGGTGTCCATGAGCGCCTGCTCGGCGCAGGTGCCACCATCAATGGCGGCGTTGATGGCGTCGGTCATGCCCGGATCCTGAGCCAGGACAATGTGTCCGCTCATGATCTCGGCCTCGGCCTCGCCCACCGTCTCCTTCATGTGGTCGGCCTGAGCCTGGGTCTTCTCGCAGAAGACCGAAAGAGCGGTCTGATAGCGCTCCTTCTCTGCTGCCGAATCAGCAACCTCGTGCGGCTCAAACGTCAAGTCGGGATCGACGGCGACCATGACGGTGCCGATACCGATGCCCTCGGAAGCGTTGACTCCCTGATACATTCCCATTCCTCTCTCCGTGTCATGTGATAAAGCGTTTTGCCATATCCATGACAAAAGAGCGCAGCTACCTTAAGACAGGTCACTGCGCCCCCAAATATGAACTTAGTTGTTCAACATGCGACCCGTTTGAGTTCTACTCGCCAAGACCGCTCTTGATGAGCTCGATGGCAGCAGCCAGAGCCTCGGCCTCGTCGGCGCCGTCGCACTTGACCTCGACCTCGGTGCCGCAGGGGATACCAGCAGCCATGAGGGCCATCGGGGACTTGCCGTTGACCTCCTTCTCGGGGGTGACGACCGTCACGTCACAGGCGTACTTGCCCATGGTGGAGGCGAACAGACCAGCCGGACGCATGTGCAGACCCTGAGGATTAACGAGGGTAGCCTTCTCAGAAACCATAGTTGACTCCTTTTTGTGTTTAACCCCTGTCATGCATGCGGCAGGAGTCAGATTCACGACGTTGTTTATATTAACTCACATCAAACGGTTTTTCATTGTGTTTCGCACGAATTGTTGGACAGATGTCGTTCCTGTACGTTCGTCTGCCGGGCGGGGCGGTTAAGTTTGCTGCTCTACAGTCCTGCGCAAGACGGAAAGCACATTAAGTGCTTTCCTTTGCGTG
>CAJJPN010000120.1:0-6260 GCA_905193635.1 Coriobacteriaceae bacterium | reverse complement strand
AAAGTTAACCCGTGCCGCCCGGCCAGGCCCTAGGTTTACCTACCTGCCGCCAAGATGGCGTCTTAAGTGTCTAGATACTTAGCTGAAATGATTTGAGCAGAGGGGAGCCCCTTGTTGGAAGGGGCTCCCCTCTGTTTTGGTTACTGTGGGACAAATTAATCAGTAGTGTTTGTCCCAAATCTTAAGAGTGTGGGGGCTTGCGTCTTGGGCGAGCTTGCCTTACGGAGTGCTTTCCTATTTCGCGTCGGCCCAAGTTATGCCGGTGCTGGCTTCGGCGATCAACGGTACGCGGAGGTCTACTACGTGCTCCATGACGTCGCGGACCATAGCTGTCAGGCGCTCGACTTCGTCGACGGGGCACTCAAAGTCCAGTTCGTCGTGCACCTGTAAGATCATGTGGGCGGCAAAGCCCTCTTCTTCCAGGCGGCGGCTTACGCGGGCCATGGCGATCTTGATGACGTCGGCCGCGGTGCCCTGCATGGGATGGTTCATGGCCGTGCGCTCACCAAAGCCGCGGAGCTGTGGGTTTTTGGCCTTGAGCTCCGGAATATGACGACGACGGCCGTACATGGTCTCGGCGTAACCCGTCTGCTTGGCACGCGCCACCACGTTGTCGAGGAACGTGCGCACGCCCGGGTATGCCTCGTAGTAGCGGTCAATCATGTCGCGCGCCTCGGCCATCGAGATATGCAGCGACTGCGACAGACCGTAAGCCTGCTGACCATACACGATGCCGAAGTTCACGGCCTTGGCGCGGCTGCGCAGGTCGGGCGTCACCTCGGACACCGGCACGCCAAATACGCGCGCGGCCGTCTCGGCATGGAAGTCCTCGCCCTCGTTAAAGGCGCGCACCAGATGCTCATCGCCCGAGAGATGCGCCAGCAGACGCAACTCGATCTGCGAGTAGTCCACTGCCAAAAAGACGCTGCCCTCGCCCGCCGAGAACGCCGTCTTGACGGTGCGTCCCAGCTCCGAGCGCGTCGGAATGTTTTGCAGATTGGGGTCGCTCGAAGACAGACGCCCCGTCGCGGTGATGGTCTGGTTGTACGTGGTGTGCACACGCCCGTCACCACGGCGCAGCGGACCTAGCGTGTCCAGATAGGTCGACTTAATCTTGGACTTCTCACGCCAGTCCAAAATAAGGCGTACGATCTCGTGGTCGCGGGCAAGGTCGCTCAGCACCTTGGCGTTGGTCGAATAATAGCCGCGCTTGGTCTTTTTGAGGCCCTTGGTCGGAAGCCCCATCACATCAAACAGCACGTGCGAGAGCTGCATGGGGCTGCCGACGTTAAAGGTCTCGTCACCCGCTAGGTCGCGAATACTGCGCTCGACATCGGTGATCTGGGTAGCAAGTCCCTCGGACAGACTATGCAGACGGTCGGGGTCTACGAGCATGCCCGCGCGTTCCATCTTGGCAAGCACCGGCACGAGCGGCATCTCGATCCCATCGAACACGTTGGCGGCGTTCTCGCGGGCCATGCGGTCACGCAGCGGTGCGACCAGCGCCAGCGTCAAGGCCGCCGTGCGAGCGGCGGGCGCAGGAGCGTCCTCGCCAGCGCCTTCTGCGCCACGTGCCGCAGGCAGCGTCATCTGCAGATAGGTATCGGCCAGATACGCCTCATCAAACTCGGAGCGGTCGGAATCCAACAGGTAGGCGGCGACAACGGTATCGAAGATGCGCGTGGAATCGACGACCAGCGGATCCATGAGCTCGGGCTCGGAAGAATCGATGGGCGAAAGCTCATGCAGCAGCGCCTTCATATCCGGGCTCGCCACGCGGCCCTCCATAAACAGGCGCGCAAGCACGCCGGCGATCAGGCCGTGGGCAACGTTAAAGCCATCGACCACGGCAGACGCACCGCCGTCGCCCTCCTCAAGAGCAAACAGCCCCTTGGACGTCGCCAGCCACAGCGTGCGCGTCAGACCAAAAAGCGCGCCCTCCTCCTTGTCATCATCCACCACGGCGGCAATCCACTCACCCGCATCAATCGCGCGAGCGATCTCGACGGCAGCGGCAGCAAGCGCCTCGGCATCGTCGGCAGCGGCACGCGAGACGGCGGGCATCTCAAACGTGCTGGAAGCAGCAGCCCCGCCCTCGCCGCTGATCAGCGCCAAGAAACGGTTCTGCATGGCCGTAATGCCGAGCGTGCCCAGCGCCGCAGACACCTCGTCGGCAGAAAACGCCGGGAAGGACGTCGCCTCAAAGTCGAGCTCAACAGGCGCATCGGTGCGGATGGTCGCGACCTTGCGGCTCAGCAGCGCATCGTCGATGTGCGCACGCAGGTTCTCGCCCATCTTGCCCTTAACCTCATCGGCGTGTGCGATGACCTCGTCCAGGCTACCGTACTGCGCAATGAGCGCGCTCGCCTTTTTGGGGCCGATGCCCGGCACGCCGGGGATGTTATCGGACGTGTCGCCCTTCAGACCATAAAAGTCGGGCACGAGCGCCGGCGTAATGCCGTGATACAGATCGTCCACGCTCTCGGGTGTCATGATCGCCACGTCGGACAGGCCCTTACGGGTCGAGACCACGTTGACGTGCTCGGTAACAAGCTGATACATGTCGCGATCACCGGTCACCAGCAGCATATCACAGCCGGCCTGCTCGCCCAGGCGCGCCATAGTACCCAGGATGTCATCGCCTTCCCAGCCCTCGGACTGCAGAATCGGCACGTTGAGCGCGGCGAGCAGCTCCTTGATCATAGGGAACTGCGCGTGCAGATCGGGGTCCATGGGCGGACGCTGCGCCTTATACTGCGGCAGCATCTCCATACGCACGCGCGGCTTGCCCTTGTCAAACGCCACGACGACGCCGTCGGGGTTAAAGGCGTCGATCATCTTAAGAAACATGTTCAGAAAACCAAAGATCGCGTTGGTGGGGCGACCGTCCGGCGCGTTCATGGTCGGCGGCACGGCGTGGAAGGCGCGATGCATGAGCGAGTTGCCGTCGATGACGGCAAAGGTACGGCGCTTTTCAGACATATTGAATACCTCGCTTTGGGCTGGGCACGGTTTGCTCACACCAGTTTACACGCTCCCCGCCCCGCGGCCACCGCACATCAGGCTTCCCTGCCGCCGCGGGCCCGCGCGTGATACGATGGCTCACGGTACATCAACCAGCACGATCGATCCGAAAGGAGCCTGCGTCATGGAGCGTCCCAGCGCATGGAAAAAGTACACGCCACAGCAGATCGAGGAGCTCGAGGAGCTTTGCCGCGGCTATAAGCAGTTTTTGAGTGAGAACAAGACCGAGCGCCTGTGCGTCAAGGCCGGTATCAAGATGGCCGAGGAGGCGGGCTACGTCAATCTGGAGACCGTGATCGCCGAGGGCCGCGCGCTCAAGGCCGGCGACAAGGTGTACGCCGCCAACCACGGCAAGGACCTCATGCTCGTCAACCTGGGCACCGCCCCGCTCGAGCAGGGCTTTAACATCCTGGGCGCCCACGTGGACTCGCCGCGCCTGGACCTCAAGCAGAACCCCGCCTTCGAGGCCGGCGACATGGCTTATCTCGACACGCACTACTATGGCGGCGTCAAGAGCTACCACTGGGTCGCTTCCCCGCTCGCACTCGTGGGCGTCATCTGCAAAAAGGACGGCACCACCGTCGACATCAACATCGGTGACAAGGCCGACGACCCGGTCTTTACCATCTCCGACCTGCTGATCCACCTCTCGAGCGAGCAGATGGCCAAGCCCGCCAAGGACGCCGTCGACGCCGAGATCCTCGACGTGATCGTGGGCGGCCGCCCCGTCAAGTTTGACGAGGACGACAAGGACGCTCCCAAGGAGCCCGTCAAGCAGATGTTCCTGGATATCCTCAAGGAGCAGTACGACGTCGAGGAGGAGGACTTCCTCTCCGCCGAGATCGAGGTCGTGCCCGCCGGCCCCGCCCGTGACATGGGCCTCGACCGCTCCATGATTCTGGGCTATGGCCACGACGACCGTGTCTGCGCCTATCCGTCCATGCTCGCCCAGATCAACGTCGCCAACGTGGAGCGCACGAGCATCACACTCATCGTCGACAAGGAGGAGATCGGTTCCGTGGGTGCCACCGGCATGACGAGCCGCTTCTTCGAGAACACCGTCGCCGAGATCATGACGCTCGCCGGCGAGGATAGCCCGCTGGCCCTGCGCCGCGCGCTCGCCCGCAGCCGCATGCTCTCCTCCGACGTGTCCGCCGGCTTCGACCCGGGCTACGCCGGCAAGTTCGAAACCAAGAACGCAGCCTTCATGGGTCGCGGCCTGTGCTTTAACAAGTACACGGGCAGCCGCGGCAAGGGCGGCTCTAACGACGCCGACGCCGAGTATGTGGCCCTCATCCGCGACATCATGGACGAGGCCGGCGTGGACTTCCAGACCTGCGAGCTCGGTCGCGTCAACGCGGGCGGCGGCGGCACCATCGCATACATCATGGCTAAGTACGGCATGAACGTCATCGACTCTGGCGTTGCCGTCCTGTCCATGCACGCCCTGTGGGAGGTCGCTAACAAGGCCGATATCTACGAGGCCTATCGCGGCTACAAGGCCTTCATCGAGCGCGCGTAACCAACCCTTCATCAGTTGCGGTGAAATACAGACTAAACTGGCCCATAAACGGCCAAAACAGACCGTATTCCACCGCAACTTCCTTTTTGGCAGAGGAGAGTCCATGCTGCAGGTCGTCATTTCGCCCGCCAAGCAGATGCGCGCGGCCCAAGATGCTTTTGAAGTCCTGGGCATTCCACCCTTTGCGCGCGAGACGGCTCGCCTCCACCGCGCGCTGCTAGATATCGAGCGGAATGAAGGCAGCGACAGCCTGCAGGCGCTATGGAACGTGAGTGACAAACTGCTAGGGCCTTGCCTCAACACCCTGCATGAGTTCGGGCCCATCCTGAAAAACGGCGATCTCGACAATCCCGCACTCGCCTGTCACCTCTCCCCTGCCGTCATGTCCTACCACGGCATTCAATACCAGAGCATGGCGCCCGAGGTGATGGATTCCGCGCAGCTCGCATGGCTGCAAAGCCACCTGTGGATCCTCTCTGGCCTCTACGGGTGCGTTCGCCCCTTTCATGCCGTCGAACCATATCGGCTGGAGATGGGCGCGAAGCTCGCCGTTGACGATGCCCGAGACCTCTATGCGTTTTGGAGCGACAAGCTCGCGCGGGCTATCGCCCCGGCAGGCTCAAACACCACGATCGTCAACCTCGCCAGCGTAGAGTACGCCAAAGCCGTTCTGCCCCATCTCGCGGGCGACGCCACGGTCGTCACGTGCCTCTTTGGCGAAGGCATCCGCAACGGCAAGCCCATCCAGCGCTCGACCGCCAGCAAAAAGGCACGTGGTTCCATGGTGCGCTGGATGGCAGAAAACAAGCTCGAGGATGCAAGCGGGCTCACCGCGTTTGACGTTGGTTATCGTCACTTTCCCGAGCTTTCAAATAAGAACACTTTGGTCTTCCTGAACGAACAGACCTTGTAGGACCACCGCTACTTTTGAATGTGCTGCCTAGGCACGGCGTCTATTCCGCCAAGCCGTCGGCTTTGGCAACTTCGTTTGTCGAGCCATCTTGGTAGGTAATCTTAACGTGCTCTACCTCGGACACCGCAACACCCGATGGGGGCTCCAAGCGCCATTCCGTCAGCGCGATATCCATAGTCGTAGGCACGTCGCCCTGATTCTTGAGCTTCACCGTCAGCGTTTTGAGCGCCGCATCATACGTCACGCGTTCGATTTCCTCACCAGGAATAGACCCACCGCTCAGCTGAAGCTGGACAAATCCATCGCGCGAATACCAATAGTCGCCCGGCGCGGCAACGGTATTGCCGCCCGTAACCTTCACTGTCATGATCGGCAGGGCATCGTCGGCCTCGAACTCCCATGCAGCGCCGCCGTGACCGCCAAACGTCCAGATAAAAAAGGCAATCACCAGCACGGCAAGCACCGCAAAACCAATCGCGACAAGGCCATGGTGCGCACGGCTTTCCTCGGCCGATACATCCCATTGCGTCTCTCGATATAGATGCTTGTCTTCCATGTTCGCCTCCCCACAGGCACGCTCGTTGGCCCAATCGTACCCATTCAGGCTATACTTGAGCCCATGACATAACGGGGAGCTTGCAGGACAAGACGACAGGCTGAGATTGGGCGCGCCCGCCCTGACCCGCAAACCTGATATGGGTAATGCCAACGAAGGGAGCCGTGCCAATGAGCACACAGACCGAGCCCAAGCTCGTCACACAAATCGACTTCGCCCGCGCCGGGCAGATCACACCGCAGATG
>CAJJPN010000119.1:0-6320 GCA_905193635.1 Coriobacteriaceae bacterium | reverse complement strand
ATCCAGACTGCGACCTGGCGGAGACCCTGCTGGCCCCGGATTTCCCCACCGGCGGCGAGCTGATATACGACGCGGCCGCCCTGGGTGAGATCTACCGCACCGGGCGGGGCTCCTTCAAGGTGCGGGCCAAGTGGCGCTACCTCAAGGGTGAAAACCTCATCGAGATCTACGAGATCCCCTACACCACCAAGACCGATGTCATCATCGAACGCATCGTCAAGCTCTCCAAGGAGGGCAAGGTCAAGGAGATCGCCGACATCCGCGACGAGACCGACCTTTCGGGTCTGCGCATCGCCATCGACCTTAAGCGCGGCGTCGACCCCGACAAGCTCATGGCCAAGCTCTATCGCTCGACCACGCTGCAGGATTCGTTCTCGTGCAACTTCAACGTGCTCGTCGACGGCTATCCCCGTGTTATGGGCGTGCGCCAGATTCTGCACGAGTGGGTCAAGTGGCGTATTGCGTCCACGCGTCGCCGCATTAACTTTGACCTGGGCAAAAAGTCCGAGCGCCTGCACCTGCTGCACGGCCTTGAGGCAATTCTGCTCGACATCGACAAGGCCATCGCCATCATCCGCGGCACTAAGCTCGAGGCAGAGGTTGTACCCAACCTTATGAAGGGTTTCGACATCGACGAGACCCAGGCCGAGTTTGTCGCCGAGCTTAAGCTCCGCAACATCAACGAGGAGTACATCCTCAACCGCACCAAGGACATCGCCAAGCTCGAGGGCGAGATTGCCGAGCTTGAGGAGATCCTCTCCAGCGAGGAGAACATCAAGAAGGTCATCAGCGACGAGCTAGCAGCGGTCAACAAGAAGTACGTGATGCCGCGCCGCACGGGCAGGATCGAGCCCCATGAGGTTATCGAGGTAAGCTTGGAGCCCGAGGTCGAGGAGTACCCGGTCACCATCATGCTCTCGCGCGATGGCTACCTAAAGAAGATGACGGACCGCGTGCTCAAGAAGGCGACCACGCTCAAGTACAAGGACGGCGACAAACCCTTTATCGAGTTCCCGTCCTCCAACACCCACGAGCTGCTGGTCTTTACCAACAAGAGCCAGGTGTACAAGTGCAAGGTCACGGCGTTTGAGGACACCAAGTCGGCCCAGCTGGGCTCGTACCTTCCGACCGATCTCGAGATGGAACCCGACGAGAGCGTCATCTGGGTCATCGACCCCGAGGACTACAAGGCCGACGTGCTGTTCGTCTTTGAGAACGGCCGCGTGGTGCGTGTCGCGCTTTCTGGATACGCTACCAAGACCAACCGCAAGCGCCTTAAGAACGCCATCTACGGCGGCAGCAAGCTGCTGTATGCGCAGGTGCTCAAGGAGGACCGCGACCTCGCGCTGGTCTCGAGCGACTACCGCCTGATGAACTTCAACACGTCGCTGCTCAAGACCAAGACGACCACCAACACGCAGGGCGTCCAGGCCTTTACGGCCAAGAAGGGCCGCTCGGTCACCACCGTCGGCACGACCGAGGAAATCCTTGGCGCCGGCGTCTCGGCCGAGAAGTTCACCGCGCAGAGCCTGCCCTCCGCCGGCGCCCTCATGAAGGAAAATGACATGCCGAGTTTGTTTGACTAAAACAACGGCGACTAAACCGTCATGGTTTTACAAAGCAGCGGGGCCCGGAGCGCAGTAAACGCTGCGCCCCGGGCCCCATGCATTACACCAGCATCATCCCTATAGACAAAATGCCGCATAAAGCGGAACAGACATAAGCCCATCATTCATTCCAAAGGGCTTAGTCGATAGCCTGATAAGGCGCACGCCCGGATGGGTCTTTTTAAGTGAGGACAGACTTCGAGATCTTGTGTTCTCCCCCGCCTTGACTTCAATCGCAGACAAGCATCCCTGCTTCTCTACTACAAAGTCGATTTCCGCACGATTATCTCGCGCCCAATAATGCAGTGGATAACCCATGGCTGAAAGCTGTTGGGCAACGTAGTTTTCGGTAAGTGCACCCATGAATGTGCCGCCGATACCGGCAAGAATATCGGCGCGTTGAGCACCGGCCTTGGAGACCAGCAGCCCTGTATCCGCCTGATAGATTTTAAAAGCAGAAGGGTTAACGAAGGCCTCTAAGGGGCTTTCGATCTGCCCGACTAGGCTGCAGCGCGCCACCGTACCCGACAATACAAGCCAATCGAGAGCATCTCCAAAGAGAGACGCATTGCCCCCCGCTCGCACTACCTTGTATTGAAATTTACGATTCTCTTTGGCAAGCTGCTGTGGAATGGAATCGAAGCACGCACGCGTCTTTGCACTCAAGCGTTCATCAGCATATTTATTGGTGTCGGCGGAATATCCGTCGAGAATAATCCGATGCTTTTCGGCCACATCAATGATTGACTGATCATCGATGTACGTTTGGACCGCCTCGGGCATTCCGCCAACAACAAGATACTGTCGATAGAGCCCAAGCGCCTTTTCATGAAGGCTTGGCGCAAGAGGACCCATTATCTCGAATGATGAGCGTATCTCGTCGACCAGCTGATCGTGCCCCATCGCCCAGAGAAACTCCTCGAAATCGAGTGGAGCCATCTCAATCAAGTCGGTCTTTCCGACGGGGAACGAATACGACTGATGGTTAATGGCAACCCCAAGAAGCGACCCGGCAGCCGCAACGTAATACTCGGGAGCATCTTCGCAAAAGTATTTAAGGGAAGTGAGCGCTTCCTCGCATGCCTGGATCTCGTCAATGAACAGTAAGGTTTTGCCAGGCACGATACGCTGTCCCGTACGAGCCTCGATCGCACGTACGATCGAATGAGGGTCAAGACCGCCCGAAAAATCCGCTCGCGCCGACCGGTCGTTCTCAAGATTAACGTAGACAACCGATTCGAAAAGATCCTGGGCGTACGTTCTGAGCAAATAGGTCTTGCCACACTGGCGCACGCCTTTGACCAGCAAAGGTTTTCTATCAGCTCTGTCTCGCCATTCCCTAAGGAGCTCGTCTGCCTTGCGACGCATACGTAACCTTCCCTCATGAACTTCTATTTGACAATATTTTAACGCGGATTAATTTGTTTTCAGTTATTTTTCTGCGTTTAAAAATTGTTCTATACGGCACTTGAGGGAATTCGCCCCTATCTCTCGGTAAGGACAGCAAGCATTTCCACCAACGCTGATTGCCATGCGTTCTTCTTGTCCTTAGGCAAGCTTGCGAGCGAGCTCTCGCACCTCTTTCAACTTGGGCGAGGATGCCATGCTGTCGCGCTCGGTCATACCGCTGATGGTGACAATGCCCTGGTCCTCCCACTTGCAGTACGCGCAGGTTGACTTGTACATAGCGATCGCCGCATCATAGACACCCTCGCTGTGGCTATCGAGTAAAAGGGCCGTCTTGGTGAACGGGAATCCCGTGGCACCGAAGGCGTACAGGCGGTCGATGGCGGTCTTTTCCTGCGCAGTGATATCAAACCAGTAGATAGGCGAAGCGAAGACAACCATGTCGGTGTCTTTCAGCGACTCAATCACGTTGGCCATGTCATCCTTCTGCACGCAGACGCCCTCATGGGCGAAGCAGTACTGGCATCCCAAGCAGCCGGCGATCTTCTTGCTGGCAACGCGGATGACCTCGACCGTATGGCCGCCCTCACGCGCGGTCTCGGCAAACGCCTCGACCATGGTATCGGTATTAGCGCCCTTACGCGGGCTGCCGCTCAATACAACGATATTCATAGGATTCCCTCTCCCTCATGCTGCAGGCGCGCAGCATGCTTTCTTGTAACCAAAACGAATGGTGTTAATCAATCGCCAGCAGGCCATATCTCTTGTTCAAGTTCCCTAAAGAAGCTCAAGACGATTGCGATTGCCTTATACAACGTCGAAAATCAAAGAGGGCCCATAGCAACGCCACCTACCTGAAATGACATGCGGTCAAGACGAGCTACGAGGATCGTGACGAGCCGATACCGCCCGCATGCCCCCTTCGGAATAGGCGCTGAGCAGCTCCTGAGCGTGAGCAAACTCGGGCCCTCGCCTCCAACCGAGCAGGCGGTTGACCGCGAGATTTCCCTGGACGTTGTGGACGAAGAGCAGATAGGCGTCCTCGCGCGAAAGCCCAGTCTCCTCCATGATCGAGGGAACCATCTGCTCGGCGCCGCGCTCGACGACGCGCTGTGCCACCCGGGCGTACGCGTCGTCATCCGAGTAGAGCAGATAATAGTCATCGTTTGCCGGCGGACGCTGGCAGAGGGCACCCGCCTCCGTTCCCTCGAGCGGCGGCACCGCCGCCAAGGCCTCGTCGATAAGCGCGTCGAGCAGGGCGAACTTGTCCTCGTAGTGCAGATAGAACGTGCCACGGTTGATATCGGCGCGGCGGCAGATATCCGCTACCGTCATCTTCGCGAAGCCGACCTCGGCCAGCAGCGCGAAGAACGCCTCCCGTATGACCGAGAGTGTATAGCGTCGGCGACGATCGATCTTCCCCGCTTCCATTACCCCTCCAATTGCAACGCTCGACAATGCCCGGCAAACGCTCGTTTATCGACAGCAGGCCGAAGCTGTTCATTGCTCTTAAGCAAATCGACATGGATACTTTTTATAGACACCTGTTTATAATAGCTGAAAGAAGGTATCCAGTAACCCTGTACGAGCAGCTCGTTATCGAGCTCACCAACCAATCGTTTTCCCTTCAGGCCGCCTACCGCAGCGGCGGCACGCCCTATGAGCTGAGTGACCGCGAGCCCGAGCCCTACGACCAGCAAATCAGGGACCTCGCCCGCATGATCGAGGAAGCCGATTGCGTGCTGGTGGGTGGGGCCTCTGGGCTCTCCGCGGCGGGCGGCGGCGACTTCTATTACGAGGACAACGCAACCTATCGCAGGCATTTCGGCAAATTCGCCGAGCGCTACGGTTTCAAGGGCGCTTTCGAGGGGTCGTTCTACCGCTGGCCCACCGCCGAGGCGCGCTGGGGATACCTCGCCACCTTCCTCGACACCACGCTCAACGCCCCGCTGCGCAAGCCCTACAGGGACCTCGACGCCATTCTCGCCGAGAAGGATTTCTTCGTGCTCACCACCAACCAGGACACGCAGTTTGTGAAGCTCTATCCCTGGGAGAAAGTGGCAGAGATCCAAGGCGACCACCGCTTCTTTCAGTGCTCCCACTGTTGCACCGACGAGGTGTGGAACGCGGTCGAGCCGATCTCCCACATGGTAGAGGCCATGGGAGACGGTCTGGAGGTTCCGACAGAGCTCGTGCCGCGCTGCCCGCACTGCGGGGCAGAGGCGTTCCCCTGGGTTCGCGGCTACGGCAACTTCCTGCAGGGCGAACTCTACGAGGAGCAGTACCGCAAGGTGTCCGACTGGCTCGACGCGCACGCACGGCAGAGGATCCTCTTCCTCGAGCTGGGTGTGGGCCGCATGACGCCCGCGTTTATCCAGGAGCCGTTCTGGGCCCTCACGGCGCAGTTACCGCAGGCCAGCTACATCGCCGTAAACAACAAGACGCAGTTTCTCCCCCGCGCGATCGAGGATCGGGGGCTCGCCGTTCGCGCTGACATCGCCGACGTGCTCGCCGACGTGCGCAAGACGCTGGGGAGGTAGCGCATGGAGACGGCGAAAGCAGTTCGCATAGGCAGGGCGCTAGCCGAAGCGGATCTTGTCATCATCGGCGCTAGCAACGGACTCGACATGGCGGAGGGGCTCAACCTTTTCTGCGCCGATGCTCATTTCCAAGAGGCGTACGGGGACCTCGCCCAGGCAGACGGCATCGGCTGCATACTGCAGGGGCTCGCTTCCCCGGATGCCAGCGTGCGACGCCGATGGGCCGAGCGGTTCCATCAAAAGGAGTATCTCGAATATGAGCCCGGCTCGCTCATGAACGGGCTGCGGCGTCTTACGGAGCACGCCGACACCTTCGTGGTCACATGCAACATCGACGGGCACTTCGCGCGCGCCGGGTTCGACGAGGAGCGCGTGCTCGAGACGGAGGGGAGCATACGCACGTCGATCGACGAGCGGCGTCTCGCCCATCCAGACGCCCTCGCCACGGCCCAGCTCGAGGAGCTCGAGCGCCTTGTGCAAGCCCATCGCAACGGCAGGGTCGCCATCCTCGAACTTGGCGTGGGACTGCGCAACGGCATCATAAAGCACATGCTCGCCCAGATCGCGAACGTCTGCGAGCACGCCACCTACATCGTGTTCAACTACAGCCAGGCTATGGCGCCCGATGCATCGTGCGAGACGATTCTCGTTGACGGCGATATGGCCCCGGCTTTCGAGGAGATTGCCCAATGCCGTCTCTAGAGAGGGAAGCGTATAGGCTTCGAAGCCTTATCGACGATGCCGACGCCATCATCGTCGGCATCGG
>CAJJPN010000118.1:0-6328 GCA_905193635.1 Coriobacteriaceae bacterium | reverse complement strand
GCTCGCTGCGCTGCCATAACATGCCAAAAAGGGACAGGTTTGTTTTGGCAGGTTTAGCGTTTTACCTACCAAAATAAACCTGTCTATTTTGGTCGGTTTTGATGAGGAGTGTCGCATGCGGCATGTGCATATTCATGTGACGGGCATTGTGCAGGGCGTTGGCATGCGGCCATTTGTGTATCGCGAGGCTATGGCGCATGACATTTACGGCTGGGTGCTCAATGCGGGCGACGGCGTGCATATCGAAGCGCATGCTCCGGCCGATGCGCTCGATGCTTTTGTTGCCGCGCTTTCTGAGCATGCGCCTGCGGCGGCTCGCGTTGAGCGAGTCGATGTTGCGGATTTGGAGCCTGGCGGCTGGAGCGCTGCCGATGAGCAGGACTTTCGCATTGTGGCGTCGCAGGATCAAACCGCGCACACCACACTTGTCTCGCCCGATATCGCCACCTGTGACGATTGCCTGCGCGAGCTGTTCGACCCCGCCGATCGGCGCTATCACTACCCTTTTATCAACTGCACCAACTGCGGGCCGCGCTTTACCATCATCCGCTCGCTGCCTTATGACCGAGCGGCCACGTCGATGGATCGTTTTCCCATGTGCCCCGAGTGTGCCGCAGAGTATGCCAATCCACTCGACCGTCGCTTTCACGCGCAACCCGATGCCTGCTTTGATTGCGGGCCGCATATTACGTGGCGCGAGGCTGTGAACGGCGATGCGTACGGGAATTCGTCCGCGACACCGGCCGTCGGTACCACACGCGAGGCCAGCGACGCTATCATCGAGCGCTGCGTTGAGCTGCTGGCCGACGGTGGCATCGTCGCCATCAAGGGCCTGGGCGGATTCCATCTATCCTGTGACGCTGCCAACGAGCAGGCGGTGGCCGAGCTGCGCCGTCGCAAACGCCGCAGCAACAAACCACTTGCCGTTATGGTGCGCAGCCTTGCTGATACCGAGCGCCTGTGTCATATCGACGATGCTGAACGCGATCTGCTCGCCGGCAGTATCCGCCCCATCGTGCTGCTGCGCCGGCGCACTGTTGGCGAGGGCAACGGCGGTTCCCCCGACTTCCTCGCCCTCGCGCCATCTGTCGTGCATGACTTGCCCGAGCTCGGCATCATGCTCCCCTATACGCCGCTTCAACATCTGTTGCTTGCCGCGGCAGAAGCCTGCGGTATGCACGCGCTCGTCATGACCAGCGGAAACCTGAGCGAAGAACCCATAGAAACCGACGACGATCTTGCCTGGGAACACCTCGTTGCCGCCGGCATTGCCGACGCGTTGCTCGGTAACGACCGCGCGATCCTCTCGCGCTACGACGACTCCGTGGTACGCGTGGTCGACGGCATCGTTATGCCCGTTCGCCGCGCTCGCGGATATGCACCCCAGCCGCTGCCGTTGCCGGCGCTCGACGGCGCTCCGTCCTGCGTGCTCGCTTGCGGGCCACAACAAAAGGCCACGATTGCGCTCACGCGTGAAGGGACGAACGGCGAGGCAACCTGTTTTGTCTCGCAGCATATCGGCGATGTTGAAAACGGCGGGACCTTCGATGCCTGGAACGCCGCGCGCACGCGCTTGGAAAACCTCTTTGACTTGGCGCCCGCCGCCTTAGCATGCGACATGCATCCCAGCTATCTGTCGAGCCAGTGGGCGCGCGAACAGGCGCAGAAACAGGGTATGCCGCTTGTTGAAGTTCAACATCATCATGCGCACATCGCGAGCGTGATGGCCGAGGCCATCGCCGCGGGCCAGCTTACAACCGACGCGCGTGTCCTTGGCATCGCCTTTGACGGCACCGGCGCCGGCACCGATGGGACCATTTGGGGCGGCGAGTTTCTTGTCGCCAGCCTTGGCAGCTTTGAGCGCGCCGCGCATTTGCGCACCTGGGCGCTCCCCGGCGGAGCGGCCTCCGTGCGTGACGCCCGCCGCAACGCCTTCGCCTTGCTCAGCGAACTTGGCCTACTCGAGCACCCAGGCACCGCTCGGCTTTTGGACAACCTCGACGAGCAAACGCGCAGCGTGACAGCCACCATGATCGAGCGCGGTATCAACGCCCCGCGTACCAGCAGCATGGGGCGTCTCTTTGATGCCGCGGCAGCAATTCTGGGCATCTGCGACAAGGCAACCTACGAGGGCGAACCCGCCATAGAACTCGAAGCCGCCGCCTGGCGCGCGTTCAGCAGTGAAAGTGCCTGCCCCACCGGCAATATGGCCAGCTTTTCCGTAACCGAATCATCCCGTCCGGACGACTGCCATGTTCTGAACTCCAGGCCGCTTTTTGAGGCGCTTTTGGAGGGAATCAGGACCGGCGTGCCCGCCGGCAAGCTCGCGCTCGACTTCCATGTCACCATCGCACGCGCGTCGGCCCGCATCGCAAGCGAGATCTGCGTCCGTGAAGACCTCGACACCGTCGTGCTCTCGGGCGGCGTGTTCATGAACCGACTTTTGCTTCGGCTCCTTACCCACGAACTCAAAGACGCCAGTCTTGCCGTCTTGGTCCCCCGCTCCGTGCCCGTCAACGACGGCTGCATCGCCTACGGTCAGGCCGCCATCGCTCGCGCTCACCTCGCGCAGACAGCATCGCGATAGGCTGTTTTGCCAGCCTGCGCGCCGCCGTCTCACAGGTGTAACGCGTTTGCTCGTGACTCCCGCGAGCGCTACCATCAACTGATGGGTAATTAGGCGCCTATCCAGCGCAAAACGTATAAAAGGGGAACATTATGTGCCTTGCCGTTCCCGGTAAAGTGGTCAAACGCGACGACGACCTTAAGGCGACCGTCGACATGATGGGCATCGAGCGCCCCGTTTCGCTGCGCCTCGTGCCGACGGCACAGGTAGGCGACTATATTCTCGTGCACGCCGGCTTTGGCATTCAGATTGTCGACGAGCAGGAAGCCCAAGAGACACTCGAGCTCGTCAATACCATGACCGAGCTGGCCGAAGAGGACCAGCTCGCCACTAACCCGGCCGAGGCATACTAGTGGCGGCGGCGCAGCCGGTTCGCTCCGGTATCGACTTTTCGGCATTTCGCGACCCCAAGCTGGCTCGCGAGCTCATCGAGCGCATCCGTGAACTCGTCGGCGACCGCGCCATCAACCTTATGGAAGTCTGCGGCACGCACACCGTGAGCATCGGTCGCTATGGCTTTCGCTCCATTATGCCTGCCGGGCTCAAACTGCTGAGCGGTCCGGGTTGCCCCGTCTGTGTTACCGCCAACCGCGATATCGACCATGCAATCGCGCTCGCCAAGATGGACGGCGCCATCATCACCACCTTTGGCGACATGATGCGCGTGCCCGGGTCGTCTACCTCGCTCGCCGCGCAAAAGGCGGCGGGGCGCGATATTCGCATTGTGTACTCCCCGCTCGATGCACTCGATATCGCCGAACACAACCCCGATCGCCCGGTCATCTTTATGGGCGTCGGCTTTGAGACCACGACGCCCACCATCGCCGCCGCCATTTTGGAGGCCGATGCACGCGGACTCCAGAACTTCTCGGTCTATTGCGCCCACAAGACCACGCCGCCGGCGCTGCGCGCCATCGCCAACGATCCCGAGACCACTATCGACGGCTTTATCCTTCCGGGACACGTCGCTACCATCACGGGCCTGGCACCCTTTGGGTTTTTGGTCGATGAGTTCGAGACCCCCGGCGTAGTCACCGGGTTTGAGCCGGTCGATATCCTGCAAGGTATCTGCATGCTGGTCCAGATGGTTGTCGAGAAAAGGCCGGCGATCGACAACGCCTACCGCCGTGGCGTCAACGCTGACGGCAACCCCGTAGCGCGCCAGCTGGTCGAGCAGGTATTTGAGCCGTGCGACACCACGTGGCGCGGACTGGGACCGATTGCCAACTCGGGTCTTTCCATCCGGCCCGAATTCGCGCGCTTTGATGCCGGCGCCCGCTTTGACGTACCCATTGAACCGACGGTCGAACCACGCGGGTGCCGCTGCGGCGACGTGCTGCGCGGCGCCATCACGCCGAGCGACTGCCCGCTGTTCGGCCACGCATGTACGCCCGAACATCCCGTCGGACCGTGCATGGTGAGCTCCGAGGGCAGCTGTGCAGCATATTTCCGCTACCGAGGCTGTTAGGTTCCGCCGTTCTAACGAACGGCGGACCGGTCGACGCTGCGCGCCATTCAGGCGAGCGATTTGCCTTTCAATCGTCGGCTGCGGGCAAAAGCCCAGCAGCCTCCTCTTTCAAGGCAACTCACTTCGCCTGAATGGCGCTCGCTGACTTTTACTTAACATCGATTCTGCCACACTCAGCTATTGCCGACCCCCCACGATTGGAGTTTTCGATATGTCCCGTACTGCCACCGATAGCACTGTCCTGTTGGGCCACGGCTCTGGCGGCCAGATGATGAAACGCATCATCGATGAGGTCTTTTTGGATGCCTTTGGGTCGCCCGAACTGCTCGAGGGCAACGATGCCGGCGTCGCTGCGCTGCCCGCGAGCGGGCGCATCGCCATGTCGACCGACAGCTTTGTAGTCTCGCCGCAGTTCTTCCCCGGCGGCAATATCGGCCGACTCGCCGTGTGCGGAACCGTCAACGACGTCGCGACCTCGGGCGCTAATGTGCGCTACCTCTCATGCGGCTTTATCCTCGAAGAGGGCTATCCCATGGACAAGCTGCGCCAGATTGTGCAGACCATGGCCGAAACGGCACATGAGGCAGGCGTGAAGATTATCACCGGCGACACCAAGGTGGTCGAGCGTGGCGGTGCCGACGGCGTCTACATCAATACCGCTGGCGTAGGCGAGGTGCCCGCAGGCGTGACGCTCAGCGGTGCCAACTGCCGGCCCGGCGACGTCATCCTGGTGTCGGGCACACTCGGCGACCACGGCATCGCCATCATGAGCCAACGCGAGGGCCTGGCGTTTTCGAGCACCATCGAAAGCGATGCCGCGCCGCTCAACCACCTGATTGCCGATGTGCTTGCCGCAGCACCCGACACACACTGCTTCCGCGACCCCACGCGCGGTGGCCTGGCCTCGACGCTTAACGAGTTTGCGCAGGCCAGCGGCGTTGCCATGGAGGTCGACGAGGATGCCGTGCCCGTGCGCCCCGACGTGCAGGCCGCCTGCGAGATGCTCGGCTACGATGTGCTGCAGGTGGCAAACGAGGGCAAGATGGTTGCCGTCGTGCCGACCGAGCAAGCCGATGCCGCGCTGAGCGCCATGCGCGCCGCCCGCTACGGCGAGAATGCCGCCATCGTCGGTCGCGTGCTGCCACTTGCCGAGGGCGCCCGTCCCGCCGTGCGCGTACGCACCGGCTGGGGCTCGACCCGCATCCTCGACATGCTCGTGGGAGAACAGCTGCCGAGGATTTGCTAACGACAAAGGCTCAGGGCTATTAAAGATATTCAGATTCCAAACATGCCCGGCACGCATGCCCAGTATCATGGGGTGCGTTTTACAACTCAAGCGGCAGGAGCACCCATGGCAGCAGCTTTTTCCCATGTGATCTTTGACCTGGACGGCACCATTCTCAACACGCTCGAGGACCTGGCGGCCGCCGGCAACCATACCTGCGAGACGCACGGCTGGCCCACGTTTGCCGTTGACGAGTACCGTTACAAGGTGGGAAACGGCATGCTCAAGCTGGTTGAGCGCTTTATGCCCGCCGAGTACGCGGGCGACAGCCGTATGTTTGAGCAGACGCTTGCCGAGTTTAGGGCTTACTACGGCGAGCACAAGGAGGACCACACCGCACCGTACGCCGGCACGATCGAGATGCTCGACCGCCTGCGCGCCGCGGGTGTGCAGCTTGCCGTGCTCACTAACAAGGACCACGTCTCGGCCGCTCCGCTTATCGAGAAATACTTTGGTTCCGAGCGCTTTGCGCTGGTGCAGGGCCGCGTCGATGCGCTTCCTCCCAAGCCCGAGGCGCCTGTTACGCTGCATGTGATGAAAGAGCTAGGCGCCGACCCGGCAACCACACTCTATGTGGGCGATTCCAATGTCGACGTCCTGACCGGTCACAATGCCGGCCTCAAGAGCGCCGGTGTCAGCTGGGGCTTCCGCGGCCGCGCAGAGCTGGAGTCCGCCGGCGCCGACTACGTGGTGGACACCCAAGACGAGCTCTCGGCGCTGATTCTGGGCGAGTAGCGGGGCTGTCGCTCAACACGGCTGGATAGATTCTGTCGCGCGGAAAGCGCATC
Organism: Coriobacteriaceae bacterium; assembly: GCA_905193635.1. Classification (GTDB taxonomy): domain Bacteria; phylum Actinomycetota; class Coriobacteriia; order Coriobacteriales; family Coriobacteriaceae; genus Collinsella. The sequence continues at coordinate 161 of CAJJPN010000118.1, read as the reverse complement.
CCGTTTTGCCGCCTCAGAATGGGATGCGCTTTCCGGTTGAGCCTTGTCGGGGAAACGGCATCCCGTTTCAGAGCAATATTCCGGGTCGCACTTTCCGCAACCCACGCCATCCGGAAACCGTGACCCGCTATTCGGCCAAATACCGGCTCGTATTTTCCCGA
>CAJJPN010000117.1:0-6357 GCA_905193635.1 Coriobacteriaceae bacterium | reverse complement strand
CCAGTACAGTAAGTCCCCGAGGCAGATTGGAGCCACGTATGGATATCAAGGTTTCTGGACGCAAGACGACGGTAACCGATGCTCTGCGTGCGCATGTGGATGAGAAGATCGGCGAGGCGCTCAAGGTTTTCGATATCGAGCCCATGACGGTCGACGTTGTACTTCGCTATGAGAAGAACCCCTCGAACCCCAACCCGGCAATCGTCGAGGTTACGGTTCGCGCCCGCGGTTCGGTGATTCGCGTTGCCGAGCACGGTGCAGATATGTACGCCGCCATCGACCTCTCCGCCGATAAGGTCACCCGCCAGCTGCGCAAGTTCAAGACCAAGGTCGTGGACAACCGCCAGGGTGGTGCCAGCGCAGCGGATGTTGCACCGGTCGAGCGTGTCGAGGATCTGGCCGACCTGCTGCTGCCCGAGGAGGACGACGACCTGCTCGTCCGCGAGAAGGTCATCGATGTCACCCCGATGACTGAGGAGCAGGCGCTGGTGCAGACCGATCTGCTGGGCCACGACTTCTACGTGTTCGAGAACGCGACGACTGGCCTCATCAATGTGGTGTATCACCGTAAGAATGGTGGATATGGCATCATCAAGCCCCGCATCGAAACACTTGACGAGTAAAATACGTTAACTTGCATGAGTTAACGGTTGGCGGCCATCCCATGCGGGTGGCCGCCTTTTTACGTAAGGAGTCGCTTTGATGGACAAGGCCGCATCCGCCGGTCATTCGGACCGTTGCCGCATCGTCGTCGATACCTGCTGCGACTTTAGCCCCGAGGTCGCCGCGAACCTCGATGTCGATATCTTGGGTTTCCCCTTCATTATCGATGGCGAGGAGCGCACGGATGACATCTGGTCGAGCATCACACCCAAGGAGTTCTACGACCGCATGCGCGCCGGTGCCCGCGTGTCCACCTCGGCTGTGTCGCTCGGTCGCTATATCGAGTTCTTTACCGAGTGCGCCAAAGAGGGTACGCCCACGGTCTACCTGTGCTTTACCTCGGCGCTGTCGTCGAGCTACAACTCCGCGTGCCAGGCGGCGGACGCCGTGCGCGCCGAGTATCCTAACTTTGAGCTGTACGTGGTCGACAACGCTCTGCCCTGTGCGACCGGCGAGCTCTTGGCGCTCGAGGCCGTCCGTCAACGCTCAGCGGGACTCACCGCCAAGCAGCTGGTCGACTGGGCAAACGAGGCCAAGACCTATGTCCACGGCTACTTTACGCTCGAGAGCTTTGACGCGCTGGCTGCCGGCGGCCGCATTCCGCCCGCGGCGGCACAGCTCACGGCAAAGCTCGACGTCAAGCCCGAGCTCTCCTACGACCTTGCCGGCTCGCTGTCGCTGATCGGCGTCAACCGCGGCCGCAAGAAGGCGCTCAAGTCCATCCTCAAGTCGTTCCGTGAGAACTACGTGCCCGATCGCACTATGCCCATCGCCATTATGACTGCCGATGCCGAGAAGGACGGCGACTGGCTCGAAGCCGCCATCCGCAAGGAGGAGGGCTGCGCCGACGTCACGATTATCCGTAGTTCCGTCGGTCCTACCATCGGCTCGCACGTGGGGCCCGGCATGGTGGCACTTGCGTTTTGGGGCAAGAACCGCGCCGAGAAAGCCTCGCTTTCCGACCGCATCGCCCGCCGCGTGCGCGGCCAGTAGGCAAGTAACGCGGCCGTAATCGCCCTCAACTCACAGCCCAAACGCTGGCACCGAGTATTCAACCTGGTAATAACACCCAACCCAAAAGGAAAGGTTTCATGGCAAACAAGCTCTCCGTCGCATTTATCGGCACCGGAATCATGGGTGCCCCCATCGCCGGCCACATCCTGGACGCCGGCTATCCCGTCACGGTCAACAACCGCACCAAGTCCAAGGCCGCAGCGCTCGTTGAGCGCGGCGCCGTCTGGGCCGATACGCCGGCCGATGCCGCGGCGAACGCCGATGTCGTCTTTACCATGGTGGGCTATCCCTCCGAGGTCGAGGAGCTCTACCTGGCGGGCGACGGCCTGCTCGCGTGCACCAAGCCGGGCGCGGTCTTGATCGACCTCACCACGAGCTCGCCCGAGCTCGCCCGTGACATTGCCGAGGCCGCTCAAGTCTCCGGTCGCATGGCGTTTGACTGCCCCGTCACCGGCGGCGAGTCGGGCGCCATCGCCGGCACGCTCACGGCTATCGTGGGCGCCACCGAGAACGACATCGCGCCGGTCCGCGATATCCTTGCCACCTTTGCGGCCAACATCTGCTGCTTCGATGGCGCCGGCAAGGGCCAGGCTGCCAAGCTCGCCAACCAGGTGTCGCTGGGCGCCTGCATGGTCGGCATGGCCGACGCCATGGCATTTGCCGAGCTGAGCGGCCTTGACCTGGAGAAGACCCGCCAGATGATCCTGGGCGGCACCGGCAAGTCCGGCGCTATGGAGAGCTTAGCCCCCAAGGCGCTCGACGGCGACTACAAGCCCGGCTTTATGGTCGAGCACTTCATTAAGGATCTGCGTCTGGCGCTCGCCTACGCCGATGACCGCGAGCTCGCGCTGCCCGGCGCCGACGTGGCCTTTACGCTCTACGACATGCTCGACGCCATCGGTGGCGCCAAGCTGGGCACCCAGGCCATCACGGTCCTCTACAAGGAGGAGGCCGATGCCATCGCCGCCGGTCTGGACTGGTCGCAGTATCGTCCCGAGGAGCACGGTGCCCACGAGGACGGCTGCGGTTGCGGCGAGCATGGCGACGACCACGAGTGCGGTTGCGGTCACCATCACGGCGAGGACCACGAGTGCTGCGGCGGCCACGGCCATGACGACGGCCACGAGTGCTGCTGCGGCCATCATCACGAGGAGTAGCGCCCATGAGCTGGACGTTCGTGGTGCTCGCGCTGGTGCTCTTTCTCTTTGCGATCTACATTGGCTTTTTGTGCGGCCAGTGGGCCTGCGAAAAGCGCGTGATCACCAAGCGCGACTACTGGATTGCCAACTTTGCAGGCGCGGCGGCAGTCGTCCTGCTGACCTGGGTGTTCTCACTGTTCCCGCTGGTGCAGTTTGCGCCGATCGGCTGGCTCGGCGGCTTTATCGCCGGCCTTAAGATGAGCTTTGGCGAGTCCGTCGGTCCGTGGCGCAAGCACGACGAGGTCTTTAACGTCAACAAGGCTCACCGCGCCGCCGCCGACGCGGGCGACGCCGAGGAACGCCGCCGTGCGCGTCGCAATGGCGCAGCCGACCGACAGCTCATCTCGGTCACCGATGACAGCAAGGGTGCTGGCAAGCACGCTAAGAAATAAGAAGAGGTAACTATGGCAGAAAACAAAGACGAACAGCTCACCGACGAGGAGCTGGCACAGCTTCAGCTGGCAGAGGAGAACGAGAACGCCGTCGACCGTCTGGTCAAGGAGCTCGGCTGCCCCACGCGCCGCATCCGCCAGTTTGCCGCCCGCGTGCTGCATCTGCTGGCCGAGCGTGACCCGCAGCGCGTCGTGCCCTGCGTGCCTGCGCTGATCGAGGCGCTCGACCGCCCCGAGGCGCAGACCCGCTGGGAGGCCCTCGATGCCCTGACGGCGCTCGCTACCACCTGCCCCGAGCAGCTGGGCGATGCCTTTGAGGGCGCCGAGACCGCACTGTTCGACGAGATCTCCTCCACGCTGCGCTATGCCGCCTTCCGCCTGCTGTGCGTGTGGGGTGCCACGAGCGTCGAGCGTTCGCGCGAGGCTTGGCCCATCCTGGACGAGGCCATCCAGTGCTACCACGGCGACCTCGAGTATCGCGACATGCTCGGTTGCCTGTACGAGTTTTGCCAGGGCGAGATCGACGCCGAGGTTGCCGAGAAGCTCGCGCTGCGCCTTAAGTTCGATGCCGAGAACGGTAAGGGCAGCTATCTCAAGGCCCGTTCGAGCGAGATTTGCGAAATGCTTGTTAAACGTTTTGGCCTGGATCTCTCCAAAAAGAAGAAGCGTGCTAGCGTTAAAAAATCTGACGACGCCGAAGACGAGGAGTAACAGATTATGGCGCACGATGTAGTCCTGATTCCCGGTGACGGCATCGGTCCCGAGATTACGCAGGCCATGCGCCGCGTGGTCGAGGCCACCGGTGTCCAGATCAATTGGAACGTCCAGGAGGCCGGCGCCGGCGTCATGGACGAGTTTGGCACGCCGCTGCCCCAGCACGTGCTCGACGCGGTCGCCGAGACTAAGGTTGCCATCAAGGGCCCCATCACCACGCCGGTCGGCACGGGTTTCCGCAGCGTTAACGTGGCCCTGCGCAAGCACTTTGACCTGTATGCCTGCGTGCGTCCCTGTCTGTCGCAGCCGGGCGACGGCTCGCGTTTCCGCGACGTCGACCTGGTCATCGTGCGCGAGAACACCGAGGACCTCTATGCCGGCATCGAGTTCGACGAGGGCGCAGCCGAGGTCGAGGAGCTCTCGCAGCTTGTCGAGCGTTCGGGCCAAAAGACATTCGCCGCCGATTCCGCCATCTCGATCAAGCCCATCTCTATCGCCAAGAGCCGCCGTATTGTGGAGTACGCCTTTGAGTATGCCCGCCGCTGCGGCCGCAAAAAGGTGACGGCCGTGCACAAGGCCAATATCATGAAGGCGACCGACGGCCTGTTCCTGCGCGTTGCGCGCGAGGTGGCCGCGGGCTATCCCGATATCGAGTTCAACGACAAGATCGTCGACGCCACCTGCATGGGCCTGGTCCAGAACCCCAACGACTTCGATGTTCTGGTGCTGCCCAACCTGTACGGCGACATCGTGAGCGACCTGTGCGCCGGCCTGGTGGGTGGTCTGGGCATGGCCCCCGGCTCCAACATCGGTGCCGACTGCGCCATCTTCGAGGCAACGCACGGCTCCGCGCCCGATATCGCGGGCCAGGATATCGCCAACCCCACGGCCGAGATCCTTTCTGCTGCGATGATGCTCGACCACTTGGGCGAGAACGATGCTGCCAATCGCATTCGTGCCGCCGTATCTGCCACGCTCGACGAGGGCGAGCAGGTTACCGGTGACGTGCGTCGTGCCCAGACCGGCTCCGTTGAGGGCGCTGTGGGCACGCAGGCCTTTGCCGATGCCGTTATCGCGCACCTGGCCTAAGGCATGCAGACTGCAAACGCCTAAATAGTACTTAAGTGTTTGCGTATAACCTAAGAATCAATACGCCCGGCGCCTCGTCGGGCGTATTCTATTGAAGACTATGTTTCCTAACAAGGAGTAACTGATATGGGTCTGATTCAAAAGAAGGACGAGAAGGACGAGATCGACGGCATCCAGATCATCGAGCGCGGCGAAGGCCCCGACGGTGATGAGGACGAGAAGATCGACCTGGTCGCCGGTACGTCTGCCGAGCACATTGCTGCCGGCACGACCGCCGAGGAAGAGGACGCTCGCCTGGAGGCAAAGGTCGCCGCGGACGCCGCCGACGAGAACCTCATGCCCGAGGAACAGGACGAGGACGACGACTCCGACGCGGACGACCATGCATCCAAGCACAAGAAGACGATGATCGCCGCCTTCGTGGTTGCAGTCGTGATCGCTGCGGTGGTCGGCTTCTTTATTGGCAATGGCGGCTTTGGCGGCAAGGGTGTCGGTTCGTCGACCCTGACCGAGGACCAGCTCGATTCGACCGTGGCAAGCTATAGTTATAACGGCAAGAAGAGCGACATCACCGCGCGCGAGGCCATCGAGAGCCAGTACAGCCTCGATACCGTCAAGGATAGCGATGGCAACTACACCGCTCCTTCTGCCGATGTCATCCTGTCCTACGTGCGCAACAAGATTCTGCTCGATGCTGCCGAGGACGAGGGCATTACCGTCTCTTCTAAGGAGATGAAGAAGTACGCCGAGGATTCCATCGGCACCTCCGACTACAAGACCATGGCAAAACAGTACGGCGTGTCCAAGGATCAGGCCAAGCAGATCGTCCGTCAGTCCGCGACGCTGCAGAAGCTCTACAAGAAGAAGGTGGGCGATGCTTCCGCGAGCATGCCGACCGCTCCGACCGAGCCTTCTGACGGCAACGAGGAGACTGCGAGCAAGGACTACGCCGACTACATCATCAAACTTGCCGGCGACGAGTGGGATAGCTCGAAGGGCACCTGGAAGGACGCCGACAGCACCTACGCTAAGGCCTTCGCCGACGATGCCTTTACCGCCGATAGCGCCACCTATAAGCAGGCCATGACCGCCTATTACACCGCTTACCAGCAGTATTCTTCGCAGGCTTCGAGCGCCAGCTCCAAGTGGACCGAGTACGCCAACAGCCTGTACGCCAAGGCCAACATCAGCATTTACGGCCTGTTTGCGTAAGATCTGCCTGAGCTTACCGATCGCGTAGCCGAACTATCTGAATAAGCCCGCTAGAACGATATCCGTTCTAGCGG
>CAJJPN010000116.1:0-6403 GCA_905193635.1 Coriobacteriaceae bacterium | reverse complement strand
CCCGCCGATGCCCTGCCGCCGGTGGTAGTAGAGCGCCGCGAGCGCTATCGGGCCGCCGGCATTGCGACAGACGAGGCTGAGCTTGCTGCCGGCGTTGTCGACGAGCAGGAGCGTGTGGATGCTGCCGTGGGCGGCTATAACCGCGCAGTGCGTCGTCTGTACGGCCCCGGTACGCCGTGGGGCGAGGTCGCCGTGTGGCAGACAGCAACGATGGAAGAGCTCGAGCGGCAGCAACGAATCAACGAGACGGCGAAGCATCGCGTGGTGGGACTCGTTATCGAGACGCGCCCCGATGCCGTAACGCCGCAGGCCCTCACGCTCATCCGCCGCCTGGGCTGCACCAAGATCCAGATGGGTATTCAGAGTCTCGACCAACATTTGCTCGATATCAACGAGCGCCGCATTTCGGTGGCGCAGATCGAGCGGGCGTTTTCGCTCGCGCGCCTGTTTGGCTTTAAGATCCACGCTCATTTTATGCTCAACTTGCTGGGCGCCACACCCGAGGGGGACAAGCGCGACTACGAGCGCTTTATGACCGAAGGGGCCTTTATGCCCGACGAGGTCAAAGTCTATCCGTGTGCGCTCATCGAGGGCTCGCGTCTGGTGGGCTGCTATGAGCGCGGCGAGTGGCGCCCCTATTCCGAGGAAGAGCTGCTCGATGTGTTGGCCGACGACATCGTGGTGACGCCGGCGTTCTGCCGTATCAGTCGCATGATCCGCGACTTTAGCTCCGATGACATCATGGTGGGCAACAAGAAGCCCAACCTGCGTCAGCTCGTCGAAAACCGCTTGGCTGCTCGTGGAGAAGGCGCGACGGTGCGCGAGATTCGCTATCGCGAGATCAGCACGGCGGGTGCCGACTTGGATGAGCTGACCCTTGACGAGGAGGTGGCGTACGAGACGCCGGTGACGCACGAGCGCTTTTTGCAGTGGGTGACGCCGCAGGGCAAGATCGCGGGTTTTTTGCGCCTGTCGCTGCCCGATCGTACTTTTGTTGCCACACATGCGGACGAGTTGCCGACGATGCCGGACGAGGCGATGATTCGCGAGGTACACGTGTATGGCATGGCGGCGCGCGTGGGGGATCAAGGCCAGGCAGCCCAGCACCATGGATTGGGGCGTTTGCTCGTAGAGCGTGCGTGTGAGATTGCCCGGGATGCGGGTTATGCGCGTATCAACGTGATTAGCGCGATTGGCACACGCGAGTACTATCGCCATCTTGGATTTTATGACCATGGCCTTTATCTGCAAAAGGAGCTCTAGATGAACAAGCCGAGTGTTTCTGCCGGCGTCGTTGCCGGCGTTGCTCTGGGAGCCGCGGCGCTTGGTGCGGCCGCTGTCGCCGTTCGTGCTGCCTGTCTGCAGGTTGCGCGAACCCGCAATGGGTTGGCGCGCGTGAAACGCGTGCACGATGAGGGCGGCGATGAGATTCGCGTGCTCGTGCAGGGCGGCGTCTACCAAAGCGCGAGTTACGTTGGCGAACGCTGGGCGGAGCCCGTCTTTGCGTACTATCGTGCATTTGACGACGTGTTTGAGGCCGAGGACGCAATGCGCGACGCTTATGGCTACGGCATCGACCGCATGCTTATGCTGGGCGGCGGCGGGTTTGCCTATCCCAAATTTGCGCTGATGTCGCACGAGAGCTTGCGCATGGACGTCATTGAGTACGATGCCGAGATTACGCGCCTGGCGCGCCGCTGGTTCTACCTGGACGAGCTGGAGCGCGCGGTGGGCGACCGCTTGCGGGTGATTACCGCTGAGGCGCGTTCGTACCTGGGCGTGACGAGCGTGGGGCATCGTCGCTACGACGTGATCGTGAGCGATTGCTTTGGCGGTGCCGAGCCCGTGCGCGGGCTGGCGACGGTTGAGGCGTTGCGTTTGGTGCGAGGCAGCCTGAACCCCGGGGGTATCTACGTGGCCAATATCGTGAGCGCAAACGAGGGGAGCGATGTGACGTTCCTGCGCGACTGCGCTGCCACGGCGCTCGAGGTGTTCGCCCATGCCTGGGTGGTCCCATGCGGCGATACAGAGTTCGGCGGCGAGGAAAACTACCTGCTCATCGCCAGCGACGGTGACTATGTCTTTGCCGAAGCCGTGCCCTTCGACGCTGACTTCCTCGGCACCGTCCTTCACGACAAGTAAGTCTCCCCGTCCCAAAAAAGACTGGTCTTAGGCGTGGTCGCGCCAGCTGAGGACGCGCTGCTTCATACCCTCGATGTCGAGCACGCCTTCGGCGAAGCCTTTGCGAACGAGCTCCTCGGGAACGTACTCGTCGTAGCGATCAAAATAAGGAACCTCGCCGGGATAGACGAGCTCGATGGGGTCGAAGTCCTTTTCGGCCTCGGCTGCGAGCACCTCAAAGAACGTCTCCTCGTCAGCCTTCATCTTAAACTGCATAAAGTATGGACGCGACGGATCGAGCCCGCGAAGGCCCAGCTCCGCGGCACACTTAATCTTGAGCATACGTTCGAGCGCCAGAAAGGCGTAGCTGCCCAACCAGGGGAAGAGCACCCAGGTGTCGCCACCCAGGTTGATGAGCGGTTTGGTCCCCGCACCCGAAATCTCGGCGGTATGACGAGCCTGTGCAAGGCGTGCCCGTGCGTTGCCCATGAGGTACGGATATGCCGCGTGCTCGTTGAGCGCCTTGCGCATGCGCTCGAGTACGTGTGTATTGATGTCGCCGGGGCAGTCGCCAAAGTAGGCCGGCACCCGGCCCTTGACCTGCGTGGCAAAGACGGTGTGGCGCTTCCAGTCCACTTCCTCGACAATCCAGCAGTGTCCGGCGATGGCGATGCGCTCACCGGGCGGTGGCGGATTGACGATCGTACCCAACTCGGCCGATTCGCTGCGAACGGTGAACTCCTCGTTTTCCTGGAACACGGCGTAGAACTTAAAGTTGTTAATGATGCGCTCGCCCGCGAGACCCACGATGAGCCCACCGCCCTCGGTGACCTGGATATGGTCGATGTCAATGAGGTGACGCAGCAGCACGCGATAGTCATCGGCCGAGACGCGATGGAAATAGCTGAGCGTGAGCACGCGCTGGGCAAGTGCTGCTGGCGTGAGCTCGCCGGTGCTGGCGAGCGTCGACATGGTCTGGTGATAGAGCAAGCTGTAGGGGAGTCGATCGAGCTCGGGTGGTTCGACCCACTTTTCCTCGCGATAGAGTTGTACGAGCGCGATGCCCTGCAGGAGCTTCCACGGAATGGTCTCGGGCATCATCGTGCGCGGCTCGGGCTCTTCCTCGCGCATGACAAACCACATCTCGGGCGGAAGATCGCGGCGGCCTGTGCGCCCCATGCGCTGCAAAAAGGAGCTGACGGTAAACGGTGCATCGATCTGGAACGCGCGCTCCAGGCGACCGATATCAATGCCGAGCTCCAGCGTGGAGGTGGTGACGGTTGTCTGTGCCTGTTCCTCGTCACGCATGAGCTCCTCGGCGGTCTCGCGTAGTGATGCCGAGAGGTTGCCATGATGGATAAGGAAGCGGTCTGGCTCGTGCCGGCTATCACAGTAGCTGCGCAACATGGAGCACACGGCCTCTGCCTCCTCGCGCGAGTTGGCAAAGACCAGGCACTTGCGGCCGCGCGTATGCTCAAAGATATAGCCCATACCGGGGTCGGCGTTGTCGGGCGCCGTGTCGGTGGGGTTGAGAAGCGCCTGCTCGGTCGCTCGTGGGATGTCGACTTCGCCCTCGGGGGCCGAGGAAGTGCGACGGTCTTTGGGAGCGGCCTTGCCCCGCGCCTGCTCACGACATTGACGGTGTTCTTCCTGTGTAAGCTGTCCGCTGTGGCACATGTCTTGTCCGGATGCGGGCAACGCCGCGGGCGCCGCCGTCTCAATACGCTCGCAAGCAAGCACCTCGGCTTCTTGTGGACCTGTGCCTACGAATCCTCGTTGCTGAGCCTGGGGGCCCGAGTTGTAGAAGTGCTCCATGGAGATGCGCCACACGCGGCGCGGTTCCCCAAAGCGGGGGATAACGCAGTCGCGCCCCGTTCCCTGCGAGAGAAAGACGCCCGTGCGCTCGGGGTCGCCGATGGTGGCAGAAAGGCCGATGCGTCGGGGCTGCACGCCTGCCATGCGTGAGAGACGCTCGATAAGGCAGAGCGTCTGCCCGCCGCGGTCGCCGCGCATGAGCGAATGGACTTCGTCGATAACCACATAGCGCAGGTCGCAAAACATGCGCGGGATCGCCATGTGCTTATGGATCAGGAGCGCCTCGAGTGATTCGGGCGTAATCTGCAAGATGCCGCTCGGTTTTTTGATGAGCTTGGCCTTGTGCGACTGCGAGACATCGCCGTGCCAGTGCCAGACAGGGATATCGGCTTCTTCGCACAGGTCGTTGAGGCGAACGAACTGGTCGTTGATGAGTGCTTTGAGGGGGCCAATGTAGAGGGCGCCCACGCTCGCGGGCGGGTTCTCCCAAAACTCGGTCAGGATGGGAAAGAAGGCCGCCTCAGTTTTTCCAGATGCCGTGGATGCCGTCAGGAGCACATTGTCTTGCGTGTTGAAGATGGCATCTGCCGCCGCAACCTGGATGGAGCGCAGGCTCTCCCAATCGTGGGAGTAGATGAAGTCTTGGATAAACGGGGCGTAGCGGTCAAAGGCGTTCACGGGGCCTCCTCTCAAAAACGAATTTCTCAACGCTGCCGACAACGGCTTGCTGCATTACAGTCTCAACGTTTGCCCAGATAAAACCTGCCAAAATAAACCTGTCCCTTATTGGCAGGTTAGATGGTGAATTCGGCGAAGTTACGGTCGCCGCCTGCGGTATCGGTGTCGCCTGTTGCGGTTGCCGGCGCCAACGCGTCGCCGCCGACGCTTTGCAGCAGCTCGGCCACGTTGGCGTCGGGGTTTTGGCATAGGATGTCGAGCAGCTCGATAAAGTCACGAATGACTTCACGCGGCGTCAGATGCGTGTCGGCTCCCACGCGACCGAACTCGATCTTGAGGAAGTCCACCAAGTCGTTCTCGGCAAGCGTGGGCGTCCAGCCAAAGTAGCCGGCATGGATCTGCATGAGTTTTTCGATGAGCACCAGCAGCTCCTCGTAGGTGAGTGGCTGCAGGCGGATGATGGGTGCGAGCATGTCCTTAAGGTCCTCGCGCGCAAAGCGACCCTGAGCGAGTCGGCTGCGCAGAGCCTCGTAGGAGAACACGCCGCGGCGGCGGTCTTCGATGGAGGTTGGCGTGCCGCCCATGATCATGCCCAGGTACTGTGCCTTGCCCTGAAGTGTGTCGTTGTACATGGTCAGGATCTTCTCGTAGTTGTACTGGCGCGTGATGGCATTGGGAATCTTATATAGATTCACGAGCTCGTCGATGAGCACCAGCATGCCCTTGTAGCCACTGCAAACCAAAAAACGCGCGATGAGTTTGACGTAGTCGTACCAGTCGTCATCGCTGATGATGGTCGAGGAGCCCAGCTCGGCGCGTGCCTCGCTCTTGGTGCGGTATTCGCCGCGAATCCATTTGGTCACGCGGCTCATGGTCTCTTCGTCGCCCCCGGATGCGGCCATGCGATAGCGGCGGAGCATGCGGGTGAAGTCGAAGCCGTGGACCATCTCCTCGAGCGGGGCCAGTTGGGCATTGACGACCGACTCGTCGACGTCGGCACACGAGGCGACCCAGCGATCCAGAATAAGGTTGAGCGCACCGCCCTCGGGGCGCGTCTTGGTCGATATATTGCGGATGAGCTCGCGGTAGGTGGCAAGACCCTGTCCCTGACCGCCCTGCAGGCGGCGCTCGGGCGACAGGTCGGCATCAGCGACGACGAATCCCTCGCCCATGGCGTGCGTGCGGATAGTCTGGAGCAAAAAGCTCTTGCCGGCGCCGTAACGACCGACCAGAAAGCGGAAGCTCGCGCCACCGTCGGCGATGAGACTCAGATCGGTGAGCAGGGCGCGGATCTCGACCTCGCGCCCTACGGTGATGTAAGGAAGGCCGATGCGCGGGACCACGCCGCCCTTGAGCGAGTTGAGAATGACGGCAGCGACGCGCTTGGGCACGCGAGGTGCTGCGGATGCGGTATCACTCATGGTCTAGGTATCCTCTCACGTCTGCTTCGTAGTCCTCGATAATCTGCGGCCCTGCCGCGCTAAATTCAATTACGGTGTCGCCCACCAGGTCAAAGAGCGCCTCGTTGATGGTATCGACGAGCATGTCCTCGCTCTGCTCCGATTGCACTACCGCCGATTCCGCCTGTACTGCGTTGTGCTCGAGCAGCGCGCGGAGATAGGCGTCTGCGGCGGGCGCGAGTTCGTTTGTGGCGTCAGCGGGCGTAGCAGCTGCGAACGCGGGCGTCGGCGCGAGAAGCGGTGCCACGACACCAAACTGTTCGGTGGATATGGTCGGCTCGTCGGACTCGTCCTGCCCTGCGGCCGCCGCGACCGCCTCGACCGTCGCG
>CAJJPN010000115.1:0-6446 GCA_905193635.1 Coriobacteriaceae bacterium | reverse complement strand
CGCGCCTCAATCGTAGCCCGAGACGGGCCCGGGCTGACAATTTCGACTGTAATGGGACGGTCAATGCGTTTCGATTTTAATTGACTGCCTCATAAACGTAGCAAGCGTTTTTGCCATCTGCTTTACGGTCGACCGATTGTGGTCGAGATTTCTTTGATTGTTTGTGAGGGATAAACATACCGAGCGTATCAAATACAGGGGGGCGGGCACCGTGGCTGGTGTCCGCCCCCCCTGGCATGGAAGGTTTAAGCCTGTGTGATTCGCGAGCTAGCGAGCCCGCTTAACCTTGGCCGCTGCCTCGACAAACGACTTCCACAGGTCAAAGTCGGTCTCGAGCGTCTTCCACGTGTACTCAGGGTGCCATTGCACGCCCAGGCAGAACGGCTGGCCTTCGACTTCGATGCACTCGGGCACGCCGTCGGTTGCCTTGGCGACCAAGCGCGTGCTTTTACCCAGACGATCGACGCAGCAGTGGTGTGCGGAGTTGGTCTGGATCAGCCTGTGCCCGCCAACCGCGCGCTCCAGCAGCGAGCCCGGCACGACCTCGACAGGATGCACAGGGTCGTTGAGCACGTGGGTATGGCGCCACTGCGTGCGGCCCTCGCGCGCGCCCAGGCTCGGCACGTCCATGCACAGGGTGCCGCCGGTGGCGACGTTGAGCAGCTGCGTGCCGCGGCAGGTGGTAAAGAGCGGCTTTTTGGCGCGGAGTACCTCGTCGACCAGCTTAAACTCAAAACTATCGCGGATTTCGCAGCAGAGGGTGGGGTCGTAGGGTCGATCATCGCCCCAACGTTTGGGATTGACATCGGGGCCGCCGGGAATGGCGATGCCGTCGGCGATGTCGACGTAATGACGGATGACCTCAATGTCCTCGGTGATGGACATCTGCAGCGGCAGGCCGCCGGCAGCAAGAATGGCATCGACAAAGACACTTGCGATTTCCTCGTTGGGGGAGAGTGTCTCGCTTAAAAACGGCTTTGCCTCTTCCCAGCGCGGCGCCACCAGGATGAGCGGACGGTCGGCGGGGTCGACGTTGACGTGCGGGGTGTATGACGATGAAGTGCGAGTTCCGATCATAGGTGTTGCTTTCGAGTTTGGATGGTCATGGCGAGCGGATATGGCAATTGGGCTAGTGGCCCTTGATGGAGTTGAGGAAGTCCTGGGCGCGCTTGGTCTGGGGATGGTCGAAGAACTCGTCGGGCGTGCCGGTTTCCACGATCTGGCCGTCGGCCATGAACACGACGCGGTCGGCAACGCGGCGGGCGAAGTTCATCTCGTGCGTAATGACGATCATCGTCATGCCCTGCTGGGCCAGGCGGACCATGACCTCGAGCACCTCGTTGATCATCTCGGGGTCAAGGGCACTCGTGGGCTCGTCGAAGAGCATGGCCTTGGGCTGCATGGCGAGCGAGCGGGCAATGGCCACGCGCTGCTGCTGGCCGCCCGAGAGCTGAGCGGGCACCTTGTCGGCCTGTTCGGCAACGCCCACGCGGCTCAGCAGGTCCATGGCGCGCTCACGAGCTTCCTCCTTGGACACGCCCAGCACGTCGACCGGCCCCAGCATGACGTTCTGCAGCACCGTCATATGCGCGAACAGGTTGAACTGCTGAAACACCATGCCCAGCTCGGCGCGCATGCGGGCAAGATCCTTGCCTTCCTGCGGCAGAGGCTCGCCCTCGATGAGGATCTCGCCCGAGTCGATGGTTTCCAGGCGGTTGATGGTTCGGCACATGGTCGACTTGCCCGAGCCCGAGGGGCCGATCACGACGACGACTTCGCCGCGGTCGACCGAGAGATTGATGTCGTTGAGGACGTGCAGATCGCCATAGTGCTTATCGACGTGCTTGAGCTCGATCAGCGGCTGATTACCGGTAGAAGAAGTGCTCTGTGCCATGGTGCTCGGCTCCTTATGACTCGAAATGGTAAATCGTTAGCGAATGATGGTCGCGCCGGTCTTGTGCGAAACGTAGACAGCGGCCTTGTTGATTGCGACGTTGATGAGGATATAGATGACCGCGATCACCAGGTAGACCGACACGAGGGCGTCGTAGTTGGTAATGAGCACGCGGGCGTTTTGCATAAGGTCGGGGTAGCTCACCACGTAGGCGACGGTGGTGTCTTTGACGACGACCACAAGCTGCGAAATCAACGATGGAATGATAAACCGAATGGCCTGCGGCAGCACGATTTTAAAGGTGATTTTAGCCTTGGAGAGACCGAGCGCCTGGGCGGCCTCGACCTGGCCGCGCGGCACGGCATTGACGCCGGCGCGGAAGATCTCGGCGAGTACGCCGGCCGCGGCGAGCGCGACGGGAAGCGTGAGCATCCAAAACGACGGCAGCGCGATCTTGTACTGGGGCAGCACCAAAAAGAAGAAGTAGATGAACAGCAGGCTCGGCACGCCACGGAAGAAATCGGTGAGCACGCGGCAGACCAGCTGCAGCGGCTTGATGTCGCTGGTACGGCCGAGCATGAGGGCTAAGCCCAGTACCAGCGCGATGGCGCCGGCGGTGAGCGCGACCTTTACTGTGCCCTCAAAACCGGCAAGCAGGAACTTCCAGGTGGTGAGGTGCGTAAAGAAGTACCAGTAATGGACCGAAAGCTGGCCGGTCACATAAAAGCGCTGCAGTACCAGAGCGATGAGCGCGGCCACGGCAACAAGTGAGATGGCGGTGCCGACGCGAATCTTGGCGCGCATCTTGGGGCCGGGAGCCTCGTAGAGCGCATCGCGCATGGTGAGCGCGGAGGTGGAGTGCTTGCTCATCGGAGGATCCTCACCTTCTTATCGATATAGTTGCCAATGTGGCTCACCACAAAGGCCGTGCCCAGGTAGCCGAGCGCCGAGATAAAGAACGCGGCGACGCCGCCGAGCGAGCGTGTGTTGATGTAGCTCACCACGCCGGTGAGCTCCTGCGGTTTAAGCGGCACCTGACTGCCGAGCGCGGTGGTGAGCATGACGGCGATAAAGAGGTTGGTCATGGGCAGCACGCTCGAGCGCAGCGCCTGCGGAATCACGATCTTGGCGAGGATACGGCTGAAGCTCATGCCCAGCGAGCGGGCGGCTTCCACCTGGCCGACGCCGACGGTGTTGATGCCGCTCATAAAGTTCTCGGAGCCAAAGGCCGAGCCCAGCAACACCGTGGCGACGATAACGCAGGTGCGGTAGGGCAGGACGACCTTGAGCGGCGGCAATGCGTAGACGACGATAATGAGCAGCGCGATGCCGGGGATGTTACGGAAGACCTGGACATACAGGTCGCCAAAGACGCGCAGCGGCTTGAGCGGCGACACGCGCATCACGGTGACGGCGACGGCCAGCACCATGGCGATGGCAAACGACTCAAGCGTCATGCCCCAGGTTGCTAGCAGCGCGTCAATGTAGTTCTGGCCATAGAGCGACCAGAGCTCGGAGAGACTCATGCGGACCTCCCGCCGATAAGGAAAGGGGCTCCCGTGTGTACGGAAGCCCCGACAACTCAGTAAGGAAACAGTTTAGCGCAATAAAGCGCACCGTGCGTTTCCGTATGGTTTCGTTGCGGCCGTTACTAGGCGCGTTGCCTAGGCGCCGATCTCGGGCAGCTCGGGAACATTGGTGTCACCCGTGCGGTCACCGATGCAGATCTGCCACAGCTCGGTCCAGGTGCCGTCGTCCTCAATCTTCTTAAGGAAGTCGTTGACAAAGGCGACGCCGTCGGAATCGAGCGGCAGGCCGATGCCATAGGGCTCCTTGCTGCCGAAGGGCTTGCCGGCGATCTTATACTTACCGGGCTCGCGGACTAGGGCGCTCTGCTGCATGTTGTTGTCGATGACGTAGGCGTCAACGCGACCCTGCTGGAGTGCCTGGCGGGCCTCCTCGTCGGTCTTGAACTCCTGCTGGCTGGCCTTGGGAGCGAGCTCCTCCAGGATGGCAGGGCCGTTGGAGCCGGACTGGACGGCGACGTTCTTGTCGGCCAGGTCGTCGACGCTCTTGATGTCGTCGTTGTCGGCGAGCACCAGGATGGCCTGCTGGGTGTAGTAGTAGGGACCGGCAAAGGAGACGAGCTTCTTGCGATCGTCAGTGATGGTGTAGGTGGCAAAGACGGCGTCGACCTGGCCGTTCTGCAGGACGGACTCACGCGTGTCCGAGGTCACCTGGGTGATCTCGACCTTGTTCTCGCCCAGAATGTAGTTGGACAGGAGCTGTGCGATACCGGCGTCGAAGCCGCGGGTCTGACCGTCCTTCTCGTTGAGGAGGGAGAACAGCGTGGAGGTCTGGACGCCACCGATCGTAAAGACGCCGGCATCCTTGACGGCCGTAGCCCAGGTGCTGGCGGCGATGGCGTCATCATCGGCCTTGGGGCCGTCGTTGACGAGCTTGTCGAATGCCTTGGCGTCGAGCGTGGCGGAAACCTCGGTATCCTCGGAGCTCTTGGAGGAACCGGCGGAACCCTTGTCGGCCTCGGTGCTGGTGTCGGAGCAGCCGGCAAGACCAAGGCCGGCGACGGTTGCGAAGGTGGCGGCGACGAAGCCGCGGCGGTCGAGAACGACCTGCTGGGAGAGGTTCTTGCTCATGGTAGAACACCTTTCTCAATAAAATCCCTAGCGGTTGAGTAGAGTTATACCCTATCCCACTCAAATGGGTCAACACGAAATAACTCAGAAACATACTTACCTTATGGGTTATTCTACCTACCAAAAAGGGACAGGTCTATTTTGGTAGGTTTTATCTGGGAAAACGTCGGTTATTACTGCTGAGACGGCGTTTCGCGGACGGCGTGGTCGCTCGCGGCGGTCGCTATAATGGCGGCAACGCGACACATATATAAGTAAGGAGATCGCGTATGAACGGTTATTCGTTTTTCGCACCGACCATATCCTAAAACCACCACAAAGGGGACAGGCACCTTTGTGGTGGTTCTGGCCGATGTGGCGGCATGCCTTACTGTTTTGTCTCAATCTGTAACATCTGGACGGGCAAAAGGTCTCTATCTGTTACAGATTGAGACAAAGGTCAGGGGCAAAGACGGTTTGTCTAGATCTGTAACAGTTAGACGGGAATTCGGGCCCTAGATGTTACAGATTGAGATAATCGCGCCGCGAAAATAAAAACCTCCGCAGGGGTGCTTCCCTTGCGGAGGTTTTTTACTCGTTAAGTAGCCTAACGGCTTCGGCGGCCATGTTCTCGGCCGTCATGCCGTTCTGAGCGAGCAACTCGTTGGGGTCGTAGCGGTCGGGGAAGCCCTTGGCGATGCCAAAGGTGCGCGTGCGCACGGGCGTGCAGGCCAAGTAGCACGCGACGCGCTCGCCCCAGCCGCCGTCCAAGATGCCGTCTTCGAGGGTGACGACAACGCGATGCTTGGCGGCAAGGCCGTCGAGGAACTCGCGGTCGAGCTCGGTTGCATAGCGCGGGTTGACGAGCGTGGCCTCGATGCCGTACTCGGCAGTCAGACGGTTTGCCACGCGCTCGCCCAGCTCAAAGAAATCGCCAAGCGCGAGCACGGCCACGTCGCGACCCTGGCACACCACGTTGTAACGAACGGCGCCGTAATCGGCGTCCTCGGCAGGCGCAAGATCGGGGCGGCTTACCAAGCCAATGCCCGGCACGCGAATCGCCACGGGATGCTCGCGGTGGTCGAGCGACCAGCTCAGCATGGATAGGTATTCCTCCATGCAGGAAGGCGCCAGGTAACGCATATTGGGGAGAGCGCCCAGCATAGAAATATCAAAGAACGAAAGATGCGTCTCGGATGTGGTGCCAAAGATCGATGCGCCAAACACCAGGATGGTTGCGGGGACATCGTTGAGGCACAGGTCGTGCCACAGCTCGTCGTAGGCGCGCTGCAGAAACGTGCCGTACACACCAAAGACTGGCTTGGCACCCGAGCGCGCAAGCGCGGTGGCAAAGGTCACGGCGTGCTCCTCGGCAATGCCCACATCGACGAACTGTTTGCCGGCGGCGGCGCGAAGCTCGGGTGTAAAGCCCATGATGTAGGGCGTGGCGGCCGTGATGCCCACGACCTGCGGATCGTGCTCGATGGCGGCGCTGAGCGCCTCGCCCGTAATGTCGGCATAGGTGCGCGGCGCAGGCTCGCTCGGATGGCCCGGGCAGAGCTTGCGCCCAGTCGCCATGTCAAACGGACCCACATGATGCCAGCGCTCGGGGTCGCTCTGGGCTGGCTCAAAGCCCTTGCCCTTTGCGGTGGAGACGTGCAGCACGATGGGATGATCGATATCGCGCAGCTCCTGCAGCGTGTCGACCAGGGCCAACACATCGTTGCCGGTGTCCAGATAGCAGTAGTCGAGCCCCATCGCGCGGAAAACGTTGCGCTCACAGGTGCCGTTGCTGGCGCGTAGCTCGGCCAGATTGCGATACAGGCCACCGTGGTTTTCGGCGATGGACTGGTCGTTATCGTTGACGATGATGATCAGGTTGCTGTCGAGCTCGGCGGCATTGTTAAAGCCCTCAA
>CAJJPN010000114.1:0-6458 GCA_905193635.1 Coriobacteriaceae bacterium | reverse complement strand
GCTCATCGACCAGCACGCGCTGCGTGCGGACATCCTTATTGCGCACAATATCTCTAATGGCATCCTGGCGCCCATTGCGTTTTTTAGCCATACAAACCCTCTCTCCAAAAGATGGCGGAGACAATCAATCAGTGATTGAATAGTTTAACGCTATTTGAAGGCTTTTGTGTATAAGAACGCATTTCGAAACAATTCTATGCAAGTTTGTTTCGTAATGAGCCGTTTAGGCGGTTTTTGCGCCCGTCCGGTTAAGAAAAGCTGCCAGATGCGTACACATCACGCAGCGCGCGGGCTTAGCGCTGGCGATCGGCCCAAACAACAGGCCCAGTCCCCGATGGTTGTCCTTGAGCGCGGCGACCATCTGACGGGTTCGAGGCGCCTCGAGCATATCACGCATGCGGGCGGAACGCTCGATTGACGACACTCCATGCGGGCTCAGACACAAATTCTCGATGCAGGCGACCAGTCCGGCAAAGTAGAACTTTTGGCTTGCCAGCTTGAGCCGACCACCGCTATCTGCTTCCGAGAGTGAGTCCGCAAGCTCGTCGAGCGCCCGGGTGTCATCGGATACCTTGGCATACATGGTGGGATCAAAGGCATCTGTAAGCTTAGGCGCCGCCGCGTGGAAACAAGCGTCGCCGCATCCGGAGACGCGCTGTGCCTGCGAGAGCGCGCACGCCATAAACCCAACCGTGCGAAACGTCTTATCGCACAAAAGACATGCCTCAAACAGTGGACGGCTGTACATCACGCCAGAGACTTGAGCAACCAAGCGGCCTAAAATCAACTGAGGCAGCCCGGCCACCATCGAAGACTTGTCTTCAATGACAATAGAGGCAGCATCCAAGACACGCGAATGGCGCTCTCGATGTGCATCATAGCGGTCGAGCGACACCGTGGGGAACACTATGTCTGCCGCAGTATCGCACGCGATATCGACCATCTTGGAAAGGGACTGCGGAGCAAACCACTCATCGGCGTTCATGGCGATGATTTGAGAGCCGCGCGAGGCATCAAAACCGGCACGAAGACAAGCGCCGCGCTTCGCGTCCTCGACGTCAATCAAATCAATATGGATGTCCCTGTCGGCAGCAACTTGAAGCGAATGGCGCACACCGGGCGCAGCATCGCGGCAGACAACGACAATCTGCAAATCATAGAGGTCTTGGTTCTGGATACTCTCGAGCGCACGCATCGCATAGCTGGGCGAACCTTCTACCACAAGGATCACCGAAAGTCGCGGATGCGAACAACGTCGAACCAAGTTTTCCATCCTCTCGATAGCACCAAATCAAACTGTCGTTCATGGTACACCCGAGCTATAAAAGCAACGAGCCGCCTAACATGTTGCACGCCAAGAACAGATGTTGCACACGCGCAGCTCACACATAGTATGTGCAAGGCACAGACGCGCCGAGCACTCCCCTAGTCGAGAACGACAAGCTCGTCGGGGCCGTAATCCACACCCATAAACGTAAGGCCGCAGGCAGGCGCCGTGGGACCCGCAGCGGTTCGGTCACGGGCGTCAATAACCTCGCGCATCCACTGGGGATCGCGACGATGCATGCCAATCTCCACGAGCGTTCCTACAATGGTACGCACCATCGAGTGCAAAAACGCATTGCCCTCGATAGTGAAGGTCAGGATATCCTCGCCAAAAGCGACCTCGTGGCCAAACTCCGCACGCATCACGCAGCGGTGCGTGGGCTTGCCCACAGCAGAGGCAACCTTGCAAAAGCTCTTAAAGTCCTGCTCGCCCAAAAGCGCAGGGCAGGCGGCCGCCATCGCATCGACGTCGAGGGGATAGCGATGCCACCACACCGCACCGCGCGAGAGCACGGGGCGCGCATCACGATCGGCAATACGGTACGTATACGTACGGGACCGCGCGTCAAAGCGGGCAGAAAAGCCCCTACGGGCCTTGTAGACCTCGTTTATGGCGATATCTTTGGGCAGGAGGGCATCCATAGCCCTCAGCCACCTACGGCGCGTCAGAGCAAGCTCAGCGTCCGTTACGGGCACGCTAATGTACTGGGCCACCGCATGCACGCCGGCATCGGTACGACCCGCACACGTCAGATCGATCGGGCGGCGCAGCAGCGTCTCGATAGCGCGGCGCAACTCGCCCGCAACGGTCGTCTGGCCCGGCTGCTCGGCAAATCCGCTATAGGACGAGCCATCATAGGCAACACAGAATACAAGCGTGGCATCGAGCTCAGGAATCGAATTGAAATCAGACGGCGCGGTCATGGGCGCTCCCAACAAACAAGCAACGGTATCGCGACAAAAAAAGAGGGGTACGCGAACGTACCCCTCGAATATAGCCTATGCAGACGGATTGTCTACTCAGCGGTCTCCTCAGCAGGAGCCTCCTCGACGGCCTCGACCTTCTTGGGAGCAGCGGCCTTCTTGGGGGCCGGAGCAGCCTTCTTGGCCTTAGGCGTGCAAGGCTCGGTGACGAGCTCCATGATAACGATAGGAGCGTTGTCGCCCTTACGGTTGCCGAGCTTCATGATGCGGGTGTAACCGCCGTTGCGGTCCTGCCACATGCCCTGGGCAGCCTTGTCGAAGATCTCGGCAACGAGCTGCTTATCGCCGAGCTTGGCGATGGCCAGACGACGAGAGTGCAGGTCGCCCTTCTTGGCCCAGGTGATGATCGGATCGACGACCGAACGCAGCGCCTTAGCGCGGGTCTCGGTGGTCTTGATGCGGTCGTTCTCGAAGAGGGCCTTGGCCAGGCTCTTCTTCATGGCCTTGGTGTGGCTCGCATCGGTGCCGAGCTTCAGGCCCTTCTTAACGTTGTGACGCATGGTCTAGTTTCTCCTCAAATATGCGAAGCATTAAGCCTTCAGGCTCAGGCCCATGGACTCAAGCTTGTCCTTCACTTCCTCGATCGACTTAACACCGAAGTTACGGATGTTAAGCAGATCGTTCTCCGAGAACTCAACGAGCTGACGGACCGAGTGAATGCTGGCGCGCTTAAGGCAGTTGTAGGAACGGACGGAAAGGTCCAGATCCTCGATCTGCTTGTCCAGCTCGGCGTTGTCGTTGGTGACCTCGGGAGCGAAGATCGAAGCCTCCTCCTCGACCTCGGGGGTCTCGGCAAGGTTCATAAAGGCAGCCATATGCTGGTTGATGATATTGGCAGCCTGGACCACGGCGTCGCGCGGAGCGATGGAGCCGTTGGTCTCGATCTCGAGGACAAGGCGGTCGTAGTCGGTGTGCTGACCGACACGGCAAGCCTCAACGAGCTTGGCGCAACGGGACACCGGCGAGTACAGCGAGTCGACGTGGATCACACCAATGGGATCGTTGTCGCGCTTGTTAGCCTCGCCAGAGACATAGCCGCGGCCATAGCCGATGCGCATGCTCATGGTGAGATGGCCACCCTCGGTAAGCGTAGCGATGTGCTGCTCGGGGTTGACCAGCTCAAACTCGGACGGAATAAAGAAGTCCGCACCGGTGACCTCGCAGGGGCCGTCAACAGAAATGGTGGCGGTCGCCTCGTCGGTCGTGCCGAGAGCCCTGAAGACAAGACCCTTGACATTCAGGACGATGTCGGTGACATCCTCGACCATGTTAGGGATGGTCATGAACTCGTGCTGTGCACCATCGATCTGAATAGCCTCGACGGCGGCACCCTCGAGCGAGGACAGAAGTACGCGACGAAGGGAGTTACCCAGCGTATCGCCGTAGCCACGCTCGAGCGGCTCGACGGAGACACGAGCAGACGTCTCGTTGATCTCTTCGACCTGAACCTGAGGCCTAATGAATTCTGACATGTATTACCTCCAGCCTCAGCAGCCCGGATGGACTACTTAGAGTAGAGCTCGACGATGAGCTGCTCGTTGATATCACCGCTGATCTGCTCACGCGTCGGCAGAGCGAGCACGTTACCAGACAGCTTCTCGATATCGACCTCGAGCCAGCCAGGGACCTCAAAGCGCTCGGAGGAAATCAGAGCCTCCTTGATGGGGAGGAGGTCACGGAACTTCTCGCCGACAGCGACGACGTCGCCGGCCTTGACGCGGTAGGACGGAATATCCACGCGCTTGCCGTTCACGGTGAAGTGACCGTGACGGACGGACTGACGAGCCTCTTTGCGGGTGCGGGCGAAGCCAAGACGGAAGACGACGTTGTCAAGGCGAGACTCAAGGATGATCATGAGGTTCTCACCGGTGACGCCGTTCATCTTACGGGCCTTGTTGAAGTAGCCGTGGAACTGCTTCTCCAGAACGCCATAGATGAACTTGACCTTCTGCTTCTCGCGCAGCTGCATGCCGTACTCAGATTCCTTGCGACGGCGCTTGGGCTGACGGATAGATTCCTTCTTGCTGCTGTAACCGAGCTCAGCGGGATCGATCCCGAGCTGACGGCAGCGCTTAAGAACAGGAGTCCTGTCGATTGCCATATTGATACGATCCTTTCAGTTACACGCGGCGACGCTTCTTGGGGCGGCAGCCGTTGTGCGGAATGGGGGTCTTGTCCTGGATGCTCGAGACCTCGAGGCCAGCAGCCTGGAGGGAGCGAATGGCGGTCTCACGACCGGAGCCGGGGCCCTTGACGAAGACGGAAACCTTCTTCATACCGTGCTCCATGGCCTGCTTGGCAGCAGCCTCGGCAGCCATCTGGGCAGCGAACGGCGTGGACTTACGGGAGCCCTTGAAGCCCACCTGGCCAGCCGACTTCCAGGAAATGACGTTGCCCTGGGGATCGGTGATCGAAACGATCGTGTTGTTAAACGTAGAACGAATGTGAGCCTGGCCCACGGAAATGTTCTTACGGTCCGCGCGCTTCAGACGGGCAGCGCGAACGTTCTTCTTAGCAGTAGCCATCTATCTAGCGCTCCTTATTTCTTCTTCTTAGCACCGATCTGACGCTTCGGGCCCTTGCGGGTACGAGCGTTAGTGTGGGTGCGCTGGCCGCGGACCGGGAGGCCCTTGCGGTGACGAAGGCCGCGGTTGCAGCCGATGTCCATAAGGCGCTTGACGTTCTGGTTGCGCTCACGGCGGAGGTCGCCCTCAACCATGATCTGGTTCTTATCGATATAATCGCGGATGGCGTTAACCTCATCCTCGGTGAGGTCCTTAACGCGCGTATCCACGTTAACGTTGCACTCGACGCAGATCTTCGTCGCAGTGGTGCGGCCGATGCCGTAAATGTAGGTCAGACCGATCTCAACGCGCTTCTCACGCGGGAGGTCGACACCATTAATACGGGCCAACGTAGTCTCCTCTCTTAACCCTGACGCTGCTTATGACGGGGGTTCTCGCAAATGACGAGGACCTTGCCATGGCGCCTAATGATTTTGCACTTATCGCACATCTTCTTGACCGAAGGACGTACCTTCATCGTTCTTCCTTTCGGTAGCGCTCAAACTACTTCCCTACTATCTACTCGCCCAGCCGCAGGCGTTTAAAACTATGGCTGGTCTTCACACACAATCCGACCGTAGGTTGAGCTAAGCCTGCAGTCGGAAATGGAGTGCGTGTATGCGTGCCGCTATTTGTAGCGATAGGTGATGCGGCCGCGGGTCAGGTCGTACGGGGAAAGCTCCACGACAACCCTGTCACCGGGGAGAATACGGATGTAATTCATTCGGATCTTGCCAGAAATGTTGCACAGAACCGAATGACCGTTCTCGAGCTCGACCTTAAACATGGCGTTGGGCAGCGGTTCCTTTACCGTACCCTCGAGCTCAATTGCGTCTTCCTTCTTCACAAGCAATCATCTTTCTCTAGAAAACGACAGCGATTGAGTATTTTACAACACGTATGCACGCATCGTAATAACTTCGTAATGGCTCCACAACTAAGTGGAACTTGTTACATTTCTCCGCCTTGGAGCGAACACCAAGCACCTTGGGCATCCGTGGTGAGAATCACCGGACCGTCATTGGTAATGGCGACGGTGTTCTCGTAGTGCGCGGCGGGCAGGTGGTCGTTGGTCGTAACAATCCAACCGTCGGAGCCCGTGCTCACATGGTTGGAACCCATCGTAACCATCGGCTCGATGGCAATGACCATGCCGGCCTGGAGGCGAACGCCCCTCCCCTTCTTTCCATAGTTAGGAACGTTGGGGTCCTCGTGCATCACGCGGCCAATGCCATGGCCAACATAGTCACGAAGAACGCCATAGCCGTGAGACTCGGCGAGAGACTGAACGGCATAACCAACATCCCCGATATGGTTACCGGGGACAGCCTGCTCGATGGCAGCCTTAAGGCAATCGCGCGTGACCTCGCACAAAGCCTTGGCTTCGGGCGTGGGGGTGCCGACGAAAAACGTCCATGCGTTATCGCCGACCCAACCGTCGACAACGGCTCCCGTATCGATGGAGATGATATCGCCATCGCGCAGAATCATGTCGGGGTTGGGAATACCGTGGACCACGGCATCGTTGATCGATGCGCAAATGGTCCCCGGGAACCCGCCGTAACCCTTAAAGGCAGGGGTGCC
>CAJJPN010000113.1:0-6459 GCA_905193635.1 Coriobacteriaceae bacterium | reverse complement strand
CGTGTTTTTACTGGGCTTGCATTATAGCGATTACCCAGTTGTTTGTGGTATGGAAACGGTGGCATTCAAAAGAGGTGGGACATTTGTCCCACCTTCGAGTCGTTCTTTGTCGCTATCCGCACACACCGCATTTTGCACAGGCCGAAAGTGCGGCCGGAGCCTGCGCGATGCCGCCCTTTGCCGTCTCGCGCAGCGTGGCCGGCAACGCGTGGCCCACCGAGAGCACGACGTGCGCCATCTGGTCAAACGGCACCAGGCTCTTAATGCCGGCGAGGGCAAGCTGTGCGGAGCTAAAGGCGGCTGCCACACCGATGGCGTTGCGGTTTTGGCAGGGCACCTCCACGAGGCCACCGACGGGGTCACAAACGAGGCCCAGCAGATTACTCAGCGCGATGGAACTGGCGTCGAGCGCCTGCCCGGGCGTGCCGCCGAGCATCTGCACCAGTGCGGCGGCGGCCATGGCGGCCGCACTTCCGACCTCGGCCTGACAGCCGCCCTCGGCGCCGGCAACGCAGGCGCTCGTGGTGAGGTTGAGGCCGATGGCGGCGGCGCAATAAAGGGCATCCATGACCTGCTCGTCGTCCAGCTGCAGATGGTCTGCGAGCGCCAGCACGCAGCCGGGCACAACACCCGCGGATCCTGCCGTCGGAGCTGCGACGATCACGCCCATGGTGGCGGAGCGCTCGAGCACGGCCATGGCGCGGGCCACGGCGTCGGTCTGGACGGCGCCCATCAGGCTTATGCTCAGATCGTTTCGGCTGGTGGCATCGACAAGCTTTGCCTCGCCGCCGATGAGGCCGCCGAGCGAGCGCTGTGGATTGGAAATGGGGGCTGTGGTCTCTTCGCGCATGACGTCGAGCACGCGGCGCATGGCGGCGATAGCGTGTGCCTCGCCGGTCAGACGTGCCTCGCGCACGGCCATGACGGCGCCGATGTTGAGGCCGAGTTCGGCGCAGGCGTCGAGCAACTGCGCACCATCGTCAAAGATTTCCTTGGCCGAAACGCCGGGGGAGAGCGACGAGGCCGAGCCCGGGAGCTCGATAAAGGTGGCGTAGTTTACATTGTCGAGCTTGCGCAGCATGGGGATGACGGTGTCGTCGGGGGCGCCATCGGTCTCAAAGACGGAGTATGCCTGGCCGCCCACCTCGGTGCGGTAGGTGCGGCAGAAAGCGATGTTCACATGGGCGTAGGCGAGCAGGTTCGTGAGCGCGGCGAGCACACCGGGGACGTCCTGGTGTGCCACGAAGAGCGTGGAATACATGCCCGAGATATCGACGCCGACGCCGTTGATGCGGCTGATGCGCATCTTGCCGCCGCCGAGGCTCTCGCCGCGGACCTGCGCCGTGGCGCCCGTATCGTCGGCCATGTCGATGTCGACGGTGTTGGGATGGATGGAGGCGTCGTCGCCCTTAATTTCAAAGTGGTAGTCGAGGCCCTGCTCGCGTGCGAGGTCGAAGGCCTGCTTGATGTTCTCGTCGTCGGTGTCGAGGCCCAGGATGCCCGCGACGAGCGCACGATCGGTGCCGTGGCCGCGGTAGGTGTGGGCAAAGGAGTTCCACAGGCCAAAGGTGACCTTAGTGATGCGGCCTTCCAGCAGGCTGGCGGCAACTTGGGCGCAGCGCAGGGCGCCGGCGGTGTGCGATGAGCTGGGGCCGACCATGACGGGCCCCAAAATCTCGAATGCCGAGGTCGTAGCTAGTGTTTGCGGCTTGCCTGCCATATGCGCTCCTGTTCTATCCCGTCGTTCCGAGGGCTTTGGTATTTGGTCGCCTGCTCTACAGTCCTGGCTCGCACGGAGGCCACATTAAGTGGCCTCCGGCTCGTGCGGAACTCGCGATCGACCAAATACCAAAGCCCTCGGAACTTAGGATACATGGTAGGGGCACGCTTGCTGCAAAATTCATCAGCTGGGAACCTATTCTGCGTCCCATGTCGACTCATCTTCGCCACCGGTTAATAAAAAAGAGGTACCGGTTGTTCCGGTACCTCTTTTTGGCGTGTTTCTATTTGGCTGTGGCTTTTCTCGTAAGCCTACAGGCCACAGGCTGCTTTGAGTTCTTCGACTCGGTCGGTCTTCTCCCAGGTAAAGTCGGCGTCTTCGCGGCCGAAGTGGCCGTAGGCTGCCGTCTTCTCGTAGATCGGTCGACGCAGGTCCAGGTCGCGGATGATCGCGCCCGGGCGCAGGTCGAAGGTCTTCTCGACGGCCTCGACGATCTTGTCCTCGGCAACATGCGCGGTACCGAAGGTGTCGACCATGATTGAGAGGGGCTTGGAAACGCCGATGGCGTAGGCGAGCTCGACTTCACAGCGGTCGGCCAGACCGGCGGCGACCACGTTCTTAGCGACCCAGCGCGCGGCATACGCGGCGGAACGGTCGACCTTGGTGCAGTCCTTGCCGCTAAAGGCGCCACCGCCGTGACGGCCGTAGCCGCCGTAGGTGTCGACGATGATCTTGCGGCCGGTGAGGCCCGTGTCGCCCATGGGGCCGCCCACGACAAAGCGACCGGTGGGGTTCACGTAGATCTCCGCGTTGTCCCACGGCATGTTCTCGGCGGCCATGACCGGGGTGATGACGTGCTCGATGAGGTCGGCCTTGATCTTGCCCATGTCCTCGATCTCGGCGGCGTGCTGCGTGGAGATGACGATGGTCGTGACCTCGACGGGCTTGCCTTCCTCGTAGCGCACGGTGACCTGGGTCTTGCCGTCGGGACGCAGATAGGCGAGGGTACCGTCGTGACGCACGGCGGCCAGGCGCTCGGCCAGGCGGCTTGCCAGGTAGTGTGGCATGGGCATGAGGGTCTTGGTCTCGTTGGAGGCATAACCGAACATCATGCCCTGGTCGCCGGCACCGATCAGGTCGATCGGGTCGGTGGTAGCGCCGGTCTGGGTCTCGAAGGACTCGTCAACGCCCTGGGCGATATCGGGCGACTGCTCGTGGATGAGGCTCATAACGCCGCAAGTGTCGCAGTCAAAACCGAACTTGGCACGGTTGTAGCCGATGCGGCGGATAACACCGCGGGCGATTTCCTGTACGTCGACGTAGGCCTGGGTGCGAATCTCGCCGGCGATGATGACAGTGCCGGTGGTCACGAGGGTCTCACAGGCGCAACGGACGTTCTCAACGTTGGCAGGCACGCCGTTGGGGGCGATGTAGCCCTGCTCCTGGAGCTCTATTTCTTTGGCGAGGATTGCGTCGAGGACGGCGTCGCTGATCTGGTCAGCGATCTTATCGGGATGACCTTCGGTCACCGACTCCGACGTAAAAACAAAGGACCCGTGTTGGGGCGGGATGGAACGAAGTTCTTCTGACATGATTGTCCTTTCAAAAACGTGTCCCGGCGACCGTTACCATTCCGCTGGGCTCTCTATGCAAGGGCACATCATAGCGCGTAAATCAAACATTCACACGCTTTCCGCACCTACTCATTGGGGACAGACTTAAATGACCAGCCTTGCCTAAGTGCCGACAGGTTGCCCAAAGATTGGTCATTTAAGTCTGTCCCCAATGAGTGGGTCGGTGCCCTTTGTGCGGAGGTTGCGTTGATGCTTTATACTGGTGCGGTTAGACATCCATCCTGCAATCGAGGAGATTTCCATGGCATCAGACGTTCGCGTCCGCTTTGCACCCTCACCGACGGGCAAGCTGCACATCGGCGGCGCCCGCACCGCTATCTATAACTGGGCTTTTGCCCGCGCAAACGGCGGCACGTTCATCCTGCGCATCGACGACACCGACCCCACCCGTTCCACCGACGAGAACACGCAGATCATTCTGCGCGCCATGCGTTGGCTTGGCCTGGACTGGGACGAGGGTCCCGAGGTGGGCGGCGACTATGGCCCCTATGCCCAAACCGAGCGCTTGGACCTGTACAAGCAGGCCGCCCAGAAGCTTTGGGACGAGGGCAAGGCCTATCCCTGCTTCTGCACCAAGGAGCAGCTCGACGCTGACCGTAAGGCTGCGCAGGAACGCAAGGACCCCTTCCAGGGTTATCAGCGTCGCTGCCGCGATCTTGATCCCGAGGAGGCCCGCCGCCGCATCGAGGCCGGCGAGTCCTACGTCCTGCGCATCAAGGTGCCCGAGGACCGCGGCGACGTCGTCATCCACGACGCCGTCCACGGCGAGGTGACCTTCGACGCCAAGGAGCTCGACGACTTTGTCATCTTCCGCTCCGATGGCACGCCCACGTACAACTTTGCGACCGTTGTCGACGACGCCATGATGAAGATCACCCATGTCATCCGCGGCGACGACCACCTGTCCAACACCCCGCGCCAGGTCATGGTCTACGAGGCTCTCGGCGCGCCC
Source organism: Coriobacteriaceae bacterium (assembly GCA_905193635.1). Lineage (GTDB taxonomy): Bacteria > Actinomycetota > Coriobacteriia > Coriobacteriales > Coriobacteriaceae > Collinsella. The sequence continues at coordinate 2,153 of CAJJPN010000113.1, read as the reverse complement.
GTGCCCACGTTCGCCCACATCTCCATGATCCTGGGCGCCGACGGCAAGAAGCTCTCCAAGCGCCATGGCGCCACCTCGGTGGAGGAGTACCGCGACGCCGGTTACCTGTCCGACGCCTTCGTCAACTATCTGGCGCTGCTCGGCTGGTCGCTCGACGGCGAGACCACGATCATCCCGCGCGATGTCCTGGCCAGCAAGTTCTCGCTCGACCGCATTTCCAAGAACCCGGCGACCTTCGACCCCAAGAAGCTCGACTGGGTCAATGCCGAGTACATCAACGGCATGTCCGACGCCCAGTTTGCCGATGAGATCATGGTCCCTGAGCTGCATGAGGCGGGTCTCATTGAGGGTAACGTCGAGTACGGCGAGGACTGGATCGACGCGCTTGCCGCCATCGTTAAGCCGCGCACCAAGATGCCGGCCGACGCCGTGACTGTCGCCGCTCCCATCTTTGCTACCGCCGAGACGCTCGAGTATGACGAGAAGTCTGTCAACAAGGGCCTGGCCAAGGAGGGCATGGGTTCCATTCTGGACGCCGCCAAGGCCGCGCTCGAGGGCGTGGACGAGTGGACAGCCGCGAACATCGACGCTGCGCTTGAACCGCTGCCCGAGCAGATGGACCTCAAGAAGCGCGTGGTGTTCCAGGCCGTGCGTGTGGCCGTTTGCGGCAACATGGTGAGCCCTCCGCTGGGCGAGACCATGGCACTCGTCGGCCGCGACGACTGCCTGGCGCGCATCGACCGCGCCCGCACGATGGCGCTGTAGTCGCTGCGCAAACGTTTGTATCCGAGCCCCGTTCACCCCGAGCGGGGCTCTTGTTTCTGTACCGATGAGTGGGTTGCTGGGACAAAATAATCAGTAGTGTTTGTCCCATGTTCGAGCGACGCAACGAGCTCGACACTCGTATCGGCCATGGGACAAACTCTACTGATTATTTTGTCCCACCCCTTTCAGGTCCGTTCGTTAGAGGTGGTGTATGGCTCAACAACTGTCGCTGTTTGGTTCGCCGGAACCGGAGGAAGCTCCGGTGAAGCCCAAGCCTGCCGCTGCCTCGGCTCAGTCTAAGCCTGCGCCCGAGCCCCCTGCCGCCTACGCGAGCGTGGTCCTCGACATCCCCACCCGTGCGCTGTCGGATCCGTTTGCTTACGGCATCCCTGAGTCCCTTGCCAACGAGGCGCAGATCGGATCCACGGTCCTGGTCCACTTTGGTAACCGTGCGGCCGCGGGCTATATCGTCGACATTGCGCCTGAGCTGAGCGACCTACAGGGCTACAATGCCCTCGACCCCGCGCGCATTAAAGCCATCGAAGCCATCCTCAGCAAACCCCTCTTTACCGCCGAGGCTGCCCGCATCGCACGTTGGATGAGCCGCGAGTATGTCGCGACGCTTTCCGAGTGCCTGCGCCTGTTCCTGCCCCCGGGCGGCAGTCCGCGCGTCGTTAAGGGCGATGACGGCGCATGGTCGGTTGAGCGCCCCGCCGTCAAGCCTATCCAAAACCGTTGGGTGATGCTTACGCCCGAAGGCTTTGACTATACGCCGCCCAAGACCGCGGTCCGCCAGCGCCAACTCATCGAGGCGCTCCGGTGCGGCCCGGTCACGACGCGCGACCTCAACCTTCTCTATAACAGCATGTCGGCGACCATCAAGGCGCTCAAAAAGCGCGGCGTCGTGGTGGTGGAGGAACGCCGTGCGTGGCGTGGCTGCAGCGAGCAGACCACGCTGTCCTCGGCAAGCGGCAAGGCGCCGGTCTCCCTTACCAACGGCCAGCAACAGGCGCTCGCGCAGATTGAGCGCGCCCGTCTGGACGCTCATGGCGACGTGGTGTTGGTCGACGGCGTCACCGGCTCCGGCAAAACCGAGGTTTACCTCTCCGCCATTGAGCGCGTGCTTGCAGCCGGTCGCTCGGCCTGCGTGCTGGTGCCCGAGATTTCGCTGACGGCCCAGACCGTCGGCCGCTTCCGTTCGCGCTTTGGCGAGACGGTCGCCGTGTTCCATTCGCGGCTTTCGGCCGGCGAGCGCCTGGACCAGTGGGATATGGTTGCCAGCGGTGCGGCCCGCGTGGTCGTCGGCGCACGTTCGGCGCTCTTTTGCCCGCTTGACGACCTGGGCCTCATCATCATTGACGAGGAGCACGAGACCAGCTACAAGCAGG
>CAJJPN010000112.1:0-6466 GCA_905193635.1 Coriobacteriaceae bacterium | reverse complement strand
GTTTGACCCCCGTTTGGTGACGGTTGTCGAGGGCGGGCGCGCCGAGAACGAGGCGCTGCTCGATGAGTGCTGGGACAAGATCTTCTTTACCGGTAGCGTGCCGGTCGGCAGGCTCGTCATGGAGCGCGCAAGTAAAAACCTTACGCCCGTGACGCTTGAGCTGGGCGGAAAGAGCCCCTGCATTGTGGACGCGACGGCAAACTTGAAGGTCGCGGCACGGCGCATCGCCTTTGGTAAGTGGCTCAACGTGGGGCAGACCTGCGTGGCGCCCGACTACCTGCTGGTCGATAGGCGTGTGCATGACGAGCTACTGGGTCTCATCAAGGAGGAGGTCCGCCGCATGTTTGGCGAGCATCCGCTCGATAACGAGGACTACGGGCATATCGTCAACGCCAAGCATTTCGTGCGCGTGCGCGGGCTGATCGATCCCGATAAGGTCGTGCTTGGAGGCGCTGCACGCGAGTCGTCGCTCAAGATTGAGCCGACTATCCTAGACGGCGTGGCGCCTGAGGACGCCGTAATGCAGGAGGAGATTTTCGGTCCCATCTTGCCGGTGCTGACGTTTGAGAGCCTGGATGAGGCCGAGGCGTTTATCACGAATCGCCCGACGCCGCTGGCCCTGTATATCTTTAGCCAGGACCGTGCGACCCAGCAGCGCTTTGTTCGCTACGTGCCCTTTGGCGGCGGCTGCGTCAACGACACGATCATGCACTTAGCTACGAGCCATATGGGCTTTGGCGGCATGGGCGCGAGCGGTATGGGTCAGTACCATGGCCGCGAGAGCTTCGATACGTTTAGCCACAAGAAGAGCATCGTGAACAAGGCAACCTGGCTGGACGTGCCATTCCGCTATGCCCCGTATGCGAGCTGGAAGCACAAGTTCGTGCGCATGTTTGTACATTAGAATCGATGACATAGAGACAAGCAAAATGGCCGCCCCCGCGCAAGCGAAGGCGGCCATTTCTCATGCCCAAGCGCTGAGACGTGGAGCGTTCTGATGGCAACGCGCAGGGGCGGGACGCCAGATCGGTGCTAGAATACGGGACGACCGCAGCAAAGGGGAGATTATGCATATGTTCGAGAGCTACATGGACTGATGGCGCTCAGGCTGTCTCGTTTGGTTTCCATATGCATGAGGGGTTTGCTATGTCCCGTCTTCTTTCTCCATCGCACCGTTTGGTTGCGGTAAATTTCTTTATTCAGCTTGCATTTCAGTCGACGTATTTTGTCGGCATCATTGGCTGCGGTACCTACGTTCTCGGGGCCGGCGCATTTGAGACGTCCGCGCTCGTGTTTGGACTCAACCTGGTGCTCATCTTTGCAACGTTTTGCGCCGGCGCACTTGTGGACTCCTTGGGCCCGCGCCATGTGCTTCTAGCCGTTTGCGTCCTGCTTTGCGCATCGGGCGTTTTTGGCCTTGTTGTCCCCGTGTCCTATCCCGCGCTTGCGCTACTCGCCATCTCTACCGGGTTGTTGTTTGGCGCGGGGACCACGGCCATGGACGCCTATCCGCGCTTTTTGACGGAGGCCCCCGATGAGCTTCTGCGCATTAACGGCCTCAACAACATCGCGACAAGTGTCGCGGTGATCGTTGGACCTGCGCTTGGAGGCGTTATCGCTTCGGTCTTTTCCAACCAAGGGGTGTTTTTCCTGCTTGCGGTGGCACCTGTTCCCGCTCTGCTGCTTGCGACCTCGTTGCGTGAAGGCGCTGCTGTTCAGGGCGTCGCTAAGCCGGAGTCTTGCGCTGAGGCGACGGGCTTGCGATCGCTTTGGGAAGGCGTTATTGCCACGGCAGCTGATGCCGACCTGCGCCTGATTTTTCTCATGGGCTTTATGGGCTTCTTTTCCTACGGGGCATTCGATTCGCTCGAGTCGCTGTTCTACCGCGATGTTCTTTGCGTGGGTGCGGAGTGGATGGGATGGCTGTCGGCCATCGCCGGCATCGGCGGAACGCTGGGGTCGTACCTGATCATGCGCGTGCCGTCGGGACGCATCAGGCTGGAGCTTTTGGCGGCGATGCTGCTGGTGACGGGCGTGGGCTCCGTTGTGTATGTGGGTACCGCCCATGTTGCCGTTGCTGCGGTGGGGCAGCTTGTCTGTGGCATTGGTTTTGGCGCCATGGGACCGGTGCGCGTCACACTCACCCAGCGCTTGAGCGACCCTGCCAAGGTGGGGCGCGTGCTGGGCGTGATGCGCGTGGGCCTCAACGGCGCCGGCGTGCTGCCGCTGGTCGTTGCTCCGTTTTTGGCCGATGCCTTTGGCGTGCAGGGGGTGCTTGTTGGCGCAAGCCTGGCAACGGCCGCTATCGCCTGCACGTTTTGGGCGATCGCCCGGCGTCGGGGCTAGGCTCTCGGCATTCCGCTCGCCCCTCTGAATATAGTAGTTTGGGGAGGGCGAAATGTGCGCAGCCGCGATTGCGAGCGGTCGATTCTGCGCCATGACGCGGGGCTCGATGTCAACGGTCACAAGTCCGCAAGCCGCGACTGGAGCCTTGGATTCTTCGAGCTATAATTCTCGAACCATCACAAAGGTATCCCCTTGTGGTGAGTTTTCCATAGATTGGGGGAGTTGTTATGAAACGGCTTTTAATCCGTGCCGATGATATCGGGTATTCGTATGCCGTTGACTTAGGCATCGCCCGCAGCGTCAACGAGGGTCTGGTGCGCTCGGTAGGCCTTATGCCCAATATGCCCGAGGCCGAACGTGGCTGGTCGCTCGTGGCAGATGCCGGCATTGCGGTGGGCCAGCATACCAACGTGTGTCTGGGCAGGCCGTGTGCCGATCCGGCACGCATTCCGAGCATGCTCAACGAAAACGGCGAGTTCCATAGCAGCCGTACCTTCCGCGAGCATTTTAAGCGCGGCGAGGAGTTGATAGATTTCGACGAGGCCTGCATCGAGATCCATGCGCAGCATGACCGCTTTGTCGAGATCGTGGGCCGCGAGCCGGATTACTTTGAGGCCCATGCCGTCATGAGTAAAAACCTTAACCGAGCGATCTCGGCGGTTGCCCAGGAACTGGGCCTTAAGGAGCAAAAGGCGAGCTTTGACCCCACGGCGGTGGTGCGTTGCGGAGATACCGACCTGCGCATGGTGATGCGCTCGATGGAGCCGGGCTACGAGCCCAAAGAGGCAATCATGCAGACGGTCCGCAAGATGGTGGACGGTGAGACGGTGGTCTTTGTCTGCCATCCGGGTTATCTCGACCGCTTTATCCTCGAGAACAGCTCGCTTACGACCGATCGTACCAAGGAAGTCGATGCTCTGATCGACCCCGGGCTTCGTGCTTGGCTTGAGTCTCAACCCGATCTTCGCCTGATCGACCACCGCGACCTGTAAAGACCCAAACCGCCACAAAGGGGACAGGCACCTTTGTGGCGGTTTTGGCGCCGTTGCCATTATGGCAGCGGCGCCTTTTTTGTCCGTGCGGCGCAATAGAGCCAGGGCAACGTGGCATGCGTGCCTTTTTGTGCATTAGAGTCGATGGCATAGGAATAAACAAAGTGGCCGCCCCCGCGTAAGCGAAGACGGCCACTTCTCACGATGAAAACGTGTATCGGAGTTGGCAAGACCCACGGCAACGGGTGCCATCCGTGTTTCCATCTTATCTGCAAGCGTTGCGGCAGGCGATTGAAGGGCGCAGACAGGATGTATTTGTGTCCGCGCGGACCCGTAGACTTCTCAACTATATGGTGGACGCTTGCTAACTGGCAATGGAGGCGGTCATGTTTGATGATGACGACCTGTTCGATCTGACAGATGATCCGTTTGAGTGGGATCTACTGCTCGATGATGACGAGCTGGAGCAGGACCGGAAGAAGCGGCAGGACAAGAACGCCCAGGGTGACGCGTCGAAAAAGAAAGACAAACGCCGCCGCGGCCTGTTCGGCGGGCTCTTTGGCTAACCGACGCGCCAAAGCGTCTGTATACTAGGCACGTGTTAGACGCGTTGCGAAAAGAGGATACAGACGATGATGTGGTTTACCGCCGACCTGCACCTGGGCGATACGAATATCCTGCACGACATGGACCGACCGTTTGATTCGGTCGAGGAGATGAACCGTAAGGTCATCGATGCCATCAATGAGTGCGTGGCTGCGGACGACCGCCTCTATATCCTGGGAGACTTTACGTATCGCTTGCCCATGGCGGAGGCGGTGCGCCTGCGCGAGCGTATCGAATGCAAGAATGTGACACTCATCCGCGGTAACCATGACGGCGACTGGGAAGATCCAGACGCCCCGCAAATTTGGGAAGACGTGCGCGATTACCTGGAGATTGCTCCCGGCTATGCCAAGGGCCATCGTCTGGTTATGAGCCACTACCCCATGCTCAGCTGGAATGGCAAGGCGCGCGGCGCCATCATGCTGCACGGGCATATCCACAGCAGGGGAGACCGCACCAACGCACGCAACCGCGATCGCGAGCGCCCCATTTTTCGCTACGATGTCGGCCTCGATGCCAACGACTACAAGCCCGTAAGCCGTGATCAGATCCTCGGCTTTTTTGGACTGTAATTCTCGAACCACGACACGAGCTACCGCAAAGGGGGCAGCCACCTTCGTGATGGTTCTGGCGCCGTTGCCATTATGGCGGCGGCACCTTTTTTGTCCGTGCGGCGCGGTAGAGTGTAAGCGGGTGAAATTTGCGTCCATCGAGGAGCTGCTATGAACGAGATTAAGTGCCCGCATTGCGGCGAAGTGTTTAAGGTCGATGCGTCCGGCTATGCGGATATCGTCAAGCAAGTACGCGATGCCGAGTTCTCGCACGACCTGGATGAGCGTGTGAAGGCGGTCCAGCGCGAGGGCGAGCAGGCGCTAGAGCTTGAGCGCTCGCGTTCGACGGCTGCTTTGCAAAAGGCAGAGTCCCAGCGTAACGCCCAACTTGTCGAGCAGAAGAATGCCGCAGCTCAACAGCTGACACAAGAGGTCGCCAAGCGCGATGCCGAGCTTGCCGAGCTGCGTGCCAAGCTCGAGGGCGCTGCTGCAGAGCGCGAGAGCGCAAGCCAGCGCGCGGCGGTAGAGGCCCGCGCCGATGCTCAAAAGGAGAAAGCCGAGCTCCAGCGCGAAATCGACAGCTTGCGTGCGCAGCTGGAGCGCAAGGATGGCGAAGCCAGGCTTGCCGAGTCGGCGGCGCGCAACGCTGCTCAAAACGATGTAGCTGCACGCGATGCCAAGATCGCCGAGCTGCAGGCCAAGCTTGCCGCGGCGGACAAGGCCCAGGAGATGGCGCTCGCCGCTGCTACGGCCGAGTCGCAGCGTGAGCTCGATGCCGCTCGCAGCGAGGCCGAACGTACGCTTGCTGACTATCAGGCGAAGGTGCAGGAGAAGTTTTCTGCAGCAAAGGCTCAGTCCGAGCAGGAGGCCGAGGGTCTGCGTGCTCAACTGCGCGAACAGGAACTGACGGCCAAGATGAACCTATCGGAGGCGGTCGCCGCGGCGGAGCGTGAGCGCGATGAGGCGCGTGCCAAACTGTCGAGTGAGCTGGCAGTGCGCGATTCGCGCGAAGAGCAGGCCAAGGCGGCACACGAGCTCGAACTTGCGCAGACCAAGCGCGCGAACGAGGAACTGATTCGCTATAAGGATGAAGAGATTGAGCGCCTTAAGGACATGAAGGTCCGCCTGTCCACCAAGATGGTGGGCGAGTCGCTCGAGCAGCACTGCGAGACCGAGTTTAACCGCCTGCGCATGACGGCGTTTCCCAACGCGTACTTCGAGAAAGACAACGATGCGTCCGAGGGCACCAAGGGCGACTTTATCTTCCGCGAGTGTGACGCGAGCGGCAACGAGATCATTTCGATTATGTTCGAGATGAAAAACGAGAACGACGAGACCGCGACCAAGCATAAGAACGAGGACTTCTTTAAGAAACTCGACCACGATCGTCGCCAGAAAGGCTGTGAGTATGCGGTGCTCTGCACGTTGCTCGAGCCCGAGAGCGAGCTTTATAACGCAGGAATCGTGGACGTGAGCTATCGCTACGAGAAGATGTACGTGATCCGCCCACAGTTTTTCATTCCCATGATTACGCTGCTGCGCAACGCCGCTATGGGTTCGCTTCGCTATAAGCAGGAACTGGCGGAGTACAAACAGCAAAACATCGATGTCACGAATTTCGAAGCCAAGATGGAGAAGTTCAAGGATGGCTTCTCGCGCAACTACAACCTGGCGAGCAAGCAATTCGAGTCGGCAATCAAGGAGATCGATGCCGCCATTAAGCAGCTCGAGAAGACCAAGGACGACTTGCGCCGCAGCACCGAGAACCTGCGTCTTGCCCACAACAAGGCCGATGAGCTTACCATTCGCAAGCTCACATGGGGCAACAAGACCATGAAGGCGGCGTTTGACGAGGCGCGTGAGGCTGCGTCGGAGACAAGCGATGAGCCGGCCGAGGCGGATTCGTATGAGGTTGAGGATACCGAGTAGGGGATAGCGTATCGCGCAAAAAGCGGGGCCGCTGGCGATGTT
>CAJJPN010000111.1:0-6542 GCA_905193635.1 Coriobacteriaceae bacterium | reverse complement strand
TGTTAGCCACCTAGCACTGATTTAATTACCGACCGATGCGCGGCGCAATCTATTTATCTCCGCCACTCAAATCCTCCTCAAGTCTTTGCACAAGAACTCCGACGGTAATTCCAAGCGCTTCCGCATAGGCGAACTGCTCATAAACCCTAAGACTGCGCTCTCCGGTCTCGACTTTCGAGATGAAGGACTGAGGTACCCTCAGTTTCCTTGCGAGTTCAACCTGAGTGATACCTTGCTCCCGACGAATTTGGGAGAGGCATTTTCCGCATGTCCTATTAGCATCAACGTTCATGCCGCTTACGCTATATTCCATTTTGATATATCCCAAACTGGGATATAGTTGTGTCACCAGCTGTTTCACTTACCGCAATTGTTTGCATCGCATATTTAAGCGAGAGAGGAGACTCGATAAACATGGATAACGAGATGAAAGAACCCAACGATGAGCAAATGCGCAGCGCATCTGACGAACAGAAGCCGAACAATGAAGGGAAGCAGTTTGCTGATGGCGCTGACGACACTCCTTCTCCTGAAGATCGACCATCAAATGAAGATGGCGTCGTTTGCGAAAAAGAAGAGAACGACTCACTTATAACGAAAGCCATTCATAAAGTCGGTGGTAAAAAACGCGCGGCCATCGCAGCTGCTGCAGTAGTTGCTGTCGTCTTCTGTTTGCCTATGCTGTTTCCCCAATTGTTTTGCACGCACAAGCTATGGACCAATGCAACCTGTACAAGCCCTCGAACATGTAATAGTTGCGGCAAAACCGAGGGGAAACCGCTCGGGCACGAATGGGAAGAAGCAACATGCACGGCTCCGAAAACCTGTCAACGTTGTGGCAAAACCGAAGGGAAGCCCCTTGGGCATCAGCCAGGTTCGTGGACTACCGAAATCGACTACGTAGACGCCACCTCGAAGGAAATACGAGAATGCGGGAGATGCGGAGAGGTCGTTGACACCCGTAACGAAAAAGAAATCACGTCTTTTCTTGGCGACGGAATGTTTTCTATTTCCCCTAAAGACTTTATTGAGCGACTAAACGAAGAATTCTCCGATCTGCCTAATTGCAGCAGCATGAAAGCGGATTATGAACTAGACGACACCGGCACACGACTCGAGCTCCAGATTAAAAACGGCTCAAAGCTTGCAGGCGTGGGAGGTTTCTTTTCGGACTCGTGCAACCAAATCCTATTTAGCTATCTTGGATCCGAAAACTGCTTTAAGAATATAGTCATGTATTTCGAAAGTTCAGACTATGCCGCGGCAACGGCATTAGCAACCATACAAGCGATTGATCCAACACTTTCGTTTTCAGATGCCAAGCAAGTCGGCGCTGCTTGCGTAGATGAACCAATCGTCAAAAATGGAATTACGTACGCAATCGCAGCCTCGAATGGAGAGTACTGGTTGAGCGCCCGAATCGAATAATTGGCCTTGATCATCAAATACGGGTGCTTCCCGTCGCAAGCTATTAAAGCTTAACTCCCGTTAGCGTCATCGATTAAGAAATGCCCCGCCGAGCACTCTTGCTTATCGGGGCATTTTTATACATAAGCGAACTTGTGAATACCTACAAGACCCACATGCCCTATCAACCATCTAGCTTCGCTGTATGAAATGCGCTTTGACAGGCTTTCATCTGCGCAATCGTTGTTCAATACCCGCTTTACACGGCGCTGGTTTCTTTGTATTCGAAGACTGGTTCTAGGAGGTCTTCGATGTTGCAGTGGAGGGCTTTTGCTATGGTTCTTACGCTTGTTACCGAAGCTTCATTGATGTTTCTCTGGCGCTGTTCGTACATTTGGATTGAGCGGAGTGACACACCCGATTCGTATGCCAGATCTTGTTGGGTTTTCTTGAGCCTCTTTCTTGCTAACGCAAGTTTGGTTTGCCTGGACGCTTTTTTCGCCATATCGCAGACGAGGCGAGCCACGCGTTCCTCCGAGGCTTCGTGCCAGGGGTAGTACAGACTGCGTAGCACATCGAATGGAACGACATGCAGCAAATCTTCGAAAGACTCTCCTAGGCGCCACTGAAGGTATGCCAATATCCAGCCTGTCCAATATTCCGGTGTCTTTTCGAATCGGTAGGTTCGATTTGGCATCGGCCTTGATTGATAGCCGGACCTTTCGGCAATGAGCGCGAACAGCTCAACGCCCGATTTTCCCGACACTACCCATGCGTTGCCGCGTTCGAACTCGCGGGCTACGCCGCTCAGACAAAAGAGTTCAGCAACTTCCGATCCTTCTGCCCCATAATCGTTAACGGCATAGTCAAAGCAGTCGCCGAGGTTGTTCATTGCATCCTCAAGGTAGTAGACGGGGTATGTCCTACTCGGCCCACAATCCGTTAACTCTTGGATCATTTAAATCAACCCTCCCTGCCATCAAATCCCTAATGTCGACACCTTCGGAATCGAATCCATTCACAGTGTCCAAGTACTTGCGCCGCGCGTTCTGCTCTCACTCGAAACGCCTGGGATAATACTCGGAACCAATTGACATCACCCCAGTGATAGTTTACCAATAACTATCACTGGGGTGATATAGATGAGAGCTTTTGAGGGGCTGCAGCCCGATTAGAGGCAGGCCTCGGCGATGCGGCGCTTGAGTTCATCGATACCGGTGCCAGTCTGGGAGCTTGTGATGATTACGTTTTCGGCCGGGACGTTGAGCTGCTTTTTGATGGCTGCTGCCTGGCGGGCCTGCTGGGTGCGGCTGAGCTTGTCGGCTTTGGTGAGGCAGACGATAAAGTTGAACTCGTTGCCCTGCAGGTAGTCGATCATGTCATGATCGAGCTTGCTGGGGTCGTGACGAATGTCAACCAGCGATACGACCAGGTTAAAGCTGCGCTCGGAGTCAAAGAAGTCGCCAATAAGCTCGGCCCAGCGGTCGCGCTCGGCCTTGGAGCGACGAGCGAAACCGTAACCCGGCAGGTCCACGAAATGCACGTCGTCGGCCTCAAAGAAGTTGATGTTGCTCGTCTTGCCCGGCGTACTGGAAACCTTGACCAGGTTCTTGCGGCCAAAGAGCTTGTTCATAATCGACGACTTGCCCACGTTGGAGCGGCCGACAAAGCTCACCTCGGGGCAGGTGGACTCGGGAATCTGCGAAACCTTGCCGTAGCTGGCGACGAACTTGGCAAGCTGGTAGTTAATGGAATCGGCCATGGACACTCCTTGGTCGTAGGTTCTTACAAAAGAGCGCGCTATTGCGCAGCAGCAATGCGGCGGACGATATCGAGCGTGATGTCACTTGCGACACGCGCGTACTCGAACAGATCGAACTCTCGGTCGCAAATTGCATCGTACGCCTCGTCACAATTATCGCTGATAGCGCGCAACACCAGGCAATCGACACCATTTTTGGTTGCGACATGGGCAATTGCCGCGCCCTCCATGCCGACACAATCGGCATGCGTCGCCTCGATAGCGTCGTTGCGCATGGCGGTGCCCGTCACAAAGCGGTTACCCGTGGCAATCGTGCCGACCAGGAATTGTTTGGCTCCCTCGTTCGAAGCGGCTGCATTTGTCGAAGCATCAACAAACCCACGCTCAGCAAGCACGTCGACGGCAATATCGACCAGCGCGGGTGTCGAGCCAAACTCCTCGAGCCCCGGTGCGGACTCGGCGATAAGCGCGGTATCGGTATCCAGATAGCGTAGGCGTTTGCCAATGACCACGTCGTCGATATGGAGCTTGGGGTTCAAACCGCCCGCAATGCCCGAAAACACAACAGCCTGCGGAGCATACTTGCTAATGAGGTGCTGTGTCGCAGCGGCGGCGTTCACCGTGCCCATGCCCGCCGTTGTGGCGACAACTGTCAGGCCCTCGAGCCCACCGCTCACAACGGTCAAGCCTGCCTCCCGTGCCTCGCAAACGTCGCTCAGCTCTTCCTTAATCTGCATGATCTCTTTTTCGAGCGCACCGATAATCGCGATGGTAGCCATACCATTCCCCAAACCTATACGAAATTCTCAACCACGGTATGGTACCAGCATTTTGTTTGACCTCGCCAAACGAACACGCTAAGCCAGTGCAGCTCGCATATCAAACAGAGCCTTTGCAATCACGGCCGTTACCTCGCTCGAGCGGTCGTTCCACGGCATCGATGTCATGACGCTCATGACATAGGTACAGCCATCGATGCCGATAAGGCCCGCATCGCATGTCGAATAGTAACCATCCTCGCTAATCCAGCCTGCCTTGTTGCGCACCAAAACCTGCTCGTCAGCAATGCCATCGCGCACTCATTTAAGTCTGTCCCCAATGAGTGCCCTTGGGGGCGAAAATAGATCGCTAGCCGATGGCGTTTTTGAGTTCGGCGCGGCGCTTTTTCATGCCCGTCATGACGGCGTTGCGCAGCTCGGGCATGCGCGCGGTATCCATCTGGGGCACGCCCTCGAGCTTATAGGGAATACCCAGCTGCTCGTACTTGACGACACCCATCGTGTGATACGGCAGCATTTCCAGGCCCACCACGTTGTGCCATGGAGCGATCAGGCGACCGAGCTTCTCGCATTCCTCCGCCGTATCGGTGATACCCGGCACCACCACGTGGCGAATAACAACCTTAATCTTGCGACGGGCAAGCTCATCGCCAAACGCCAGGATGCGCGCAGGATCGCAACCGGTCAGCTTTTTATGCTCAACCGGATCGGCATGCTTGATGTCGAGCAGCACCATATCGGTCTCGTTGAGAACAGCATCGAACTTCTCCGGATGCTTGGGGTCAAATGCATAGCCACAGCTATCTAGGCAGGTATGTACACGGCCATCGGGGTTGTTGTGCATTGCACGGAACAGGTCGGCCAAAAACTCGGGCTGCAGGAGCGGCTCGCCACCGGACACCGTAATGCCACCGCTGCGATAGAACTCGTGGTTACTCTGGAACTCATCCATCAGGTGCTCGACGGTCACCATGGTGCCGCCGTTGACCGACCAGGTATCGGGATTGTGGCAATACGCGCAGCGCATGGGACAGCCCTGAACAAACACCACAAAGCGGATGCCGGGTCCGTCGACCGTTCCCATCGTCTCGATCGAATGCACGCGGCCAAGGGCAAACGCAGAGTCCTCGGGACGAGCGTCCACACCCTCAAGCGTCATTTCTGCCATTCGCGCTACCTTGCCTCTCCTTGGATGCAACCAATTAAAATGCCAGAGTCATTCTAGCCCATGCGTTTGCGTTTAAACGCCTCGGACTAGAACGGCACGTTTTAATCTATCCCCCATCACCAAGGCTGGGGGCTACGTCGAGATGTCAGGCTGGAGAACGCTCGCCTGCGGCCTTTACGCCTTAAGCGTGAGCACCGCACCGAAGGCGGTCGGGCCGCAGTGGCTCGAGATGACGCCGCCGACCTGAGTCCAGGTAACGTCCTTAAAGCCCAGGTCGTGCGCATAGACTTCCATATCGTCGCGCAGCTCCTCGGAAAGGCCCACTGAATACGCCAAACCAATGTGCGAGTAATCAATATCGCCCTTCGCAACCATGTGGTCAATAAAGGCACGGGCACATTTGAGCATAGAGCCGCGGAGCTTCTTGGTCGCCACGAATTTGCCACCCGTTACCTCAATGCAGGGCTTAATCTTGAGCAGATGGGCGCCAAGAAACGCGACGTTGGACAAGCGACCACCCGCCTTAAGGAAGGCAAGGTCCGTAGGAACAAAGCCCAGCAGCACGCGGTCCATCACCGAATTGGTAAAGGCGAAAATCTCGTCGACGGTGGCATCCGGATGGGCTTCGATATACTTGGCGGTCTCAACGGCGACAAGCGACTGGCCCACCGACACAAAGCGCGTATCCATGGAGAAGACGTAATCGCGGCCCTTTGCCGCAATCTTCGACGACTGATGCGAGCAGGTCGTAACCTCGGAATACGCAAGATGCAAAATGGTCGCATCGGGCCGCTCGGCGTGGATGCGGTCGTACACATGCGCAAAATCCGCCGGCGAGCAACCGCTGGTCTTGGGCATCACACCAAACTCGTTGCAGCGCGAGTAAATCTCAAGCGGGTCGATCGATCCGTCTTCGACGGTCTCGTCACCAATCGTGACATGCATGGGCACGCGCACGATGCCATAGCGCTCGCAGAGCTCCGGCGTCACATCCGAACCAGACTCAACCACGATTACGTACTTGCCCATTATCATCACAACCCATCTCGACGTTGGCTTTTGAATATGTGACGCACGTCCGCCGTCCTGCTGCAGAACGGCCTCCAAGCGCCAAAGAGACGCCGCCCCTTGCACACAACAAAGGACAGCGTCTCCCTGGAAAACTCCGTGCTCATCTGAGATTCTACACGGTTTATTAAGGAGTGTTACTTATTCCGCAAACGGTAGCTATACGCGATAAACGGTAGCAAGCAAGAATCCAGAACGCTCAACCCATTAGGAGAGTTCCGCCTAAAGGGTAACTACACAGGACCCCGCTGGGGCTGTTTGGGCTACCTCCCAAAATATTCCGCAGGACGCAAGAAGCCCTCGCCGCACGAAGTGCGCAGCGAGGGCTTCTTGCATGTCCGAGGACGTTTTGGGAGGT
>CAJJPN010000110.1:0-6772 GCA_905193635.1 Coriobacteriaceae bacterium | reverse complement strand
GGGGGGTTTGCAGCGTCGGCCGGTTACGGCGTTTGCAAAACGCCGTAACCTACAAAATGAGCATTGCGTCGCCAAAGCTGAAGAAGCGGTAACGTTCTTCGATAGCGGCGGCGTAGGCATCCATGATCTGGTCGCGAGTGGCAAGCGCGCTCACGAGCATCATGAGCGTGGAGCGCGGCACGTGGAAGTTGGTGATCAGCGCATCGACCACGTGATAGGTTGAGCCGGGCATGAGGTAGAGCTGCGTTGTCGCATTCTCGCGCACCACGATGTCGCCTCGGCCGAGCGTGTCGGCCCCGTCCTCGCGACCCTCAAAATAGCGCGCCGTCACGGCCGGATCGGACACCGGCGCGTCCGCATCGAAGGCACTTTCGAGCGAACGCACCGCGGTGGTGCCGACGGCGATCACGCGGTGCCCCTCGGCCTTCGCCTTATGCACGGCGTCGACAACCTCCTGCGACACGTGGTAGCGCTCGGTGTGCATGACGTGCTGCGTAGGGTCGTCCTCCTCCACCAGACGGAAGGTATCGATGCCCACCTCGAGCTCGACGGCAGCAAACTTCGCACCCTTGACCTCGATAGCGGCCATGAGCTCGGGCGTAAAGTGCAGACCCGCCGTAGGAGCGGCAGCCGAGTGCTCCTCCTTCATGGCGTAGACGGTCTGGTACTTCTCGGGATCGCCCTCGTAATCGGTAATGTAGGGCGGCAGCGGCACGTGACCGGCCGCATGGATGGCCTCGTCGAGCGTGCGCGGGTCGCCGGCGGCATTGCAACCGGCCGGCTCAAAGCGCACCAGACGGCCGCCGCGGCTATCGGTGACAAAGTCGATGACCTCGGCCGTCAGCACCACGGGAGCCCCCTCGGGCGCATGTGCGCCACCGGCGCGATACTCAATCTGGGCACCGGGCTTCAGGCGCTTGCCCGGCTTGACCAGACACTCCCAAACATGGCCCAGCGGGTCAATATCCTCGCGGCGCTTGAGCAGCAGCGTCTCGACCACGCCGCCCGAGCCGGCCTTGCGACCGATCAGGCGGGCCGGCATCACACGCGTCTTGTTGATGACGAGCACATCGCCCGGCTCGATATAGTCGATGATGTCGCGGAAGATGCGGTGCTCGACGGTGCCGCCATGCTCCAGCGGCATTCCCGCCTGGGAGCCTTTGCGATCCACCACCAGCAGGCGGCAGGAGTCGCGCGGCTCGGCAGGCGCCTGGGCAATGAGCTCTTCAGGCAGGTTATAGTCAAAATCATCGGTACGCATCTTTGCCTCTTTCACAAAGCGCGTCAGTCGGAAAAATCGACTGACGCGCGCATCATTCTCCCCTGTATCCTATCAGCTTGTTGAGAGAAATATAGTATGGCAAACAGATTTGCGACTGTTTTCTCAACGCCCCGCTACTTAAGCGTTGCGTACATCACCGCCTTAATCGTATGCATGCGATTCTCCGCTTCTTGGAAAACACGAGACTTATCGGACTCAAAAACCTCGTCCGTGACTTCCATTTCGGCAACTCCAAACTTCTCAGCAATTTCGGCACCAACAGTAGTATTAGTATCGTGGAAGCTCGGAAGGCAGTGGAGGAAAATCGCCTCGGGCTTTGCCATAGACATCACCTCAGCGGTCACACGATACGGCGACATGAGCTTAATGCGGCTTTCCCACAGCTCTGCGGGCTGACCCATGCCAACCCAAACATCCGTGTAAATTACATCGGCATCACGAGCGCCTTCCTCAATATCCTCTGTAATGGTAATCGTCGATCCATGCTCGGCCGCAATACGACTACATTCTGCAAGGAGTTCAGGATCATAGGATGTAGCCCCCTCCGAATTTCCCCCGATTGGGCCGCAAGAACAGTAGTTAATACCGAGCTTAGCGCAAATGACCATGAGCGAATCGGCGACGTTTCCGGCCGCCTTACCAAAAAATGTAAGTTTCCTGCCCTTAATCTCTCCAAACTCTTCACGCATGGTCAGAATATCGGCAAGCACTTGAGTCGGGTGAAATTCAGTAGTCAGCCCATTCCAAACGGGAACCCCAGCTTTTGCAGCAAGCTCCTCAACCTTCGCCTGTTCAAAGCCGCGGTATTCAATTCCGTCATACATGCGGCCAAGGACGCGAGCCGTGTCCTCAATCGACTCCTTTTTGCCCATCTGGGACGAGCCCGGATCCAAATAAGTTACGCCCATACCAAGGTCAAGTGCACCAACTTCGAAGGCGCAGCGAGTACGCGTGGAAGTCTTCTCAAATAGCAAAACAATATTCTTGCCTTCAAGGTATTTATGCGGAACACCGGCACGCTTCATGCTTTTGAAGTTAGCAGAAAGCTCAAGCAGATACTCAATCTCTTCCGTCGTGTAATCAAGCAGCTTCAGAAAACTGCGCCCAGCGATATTAACACCCATATTCGCCATCTCCAATCACAGTGGATTTGCAACTAAATATCTTCGCGCCAGAAGGGCATGCTCATGCAGCGCGGGCCGCCACGACCGCGGGACAGTTCCTCGGAGGGAACGACCAAAAGTTCCAAACCGTTCTTGTAGAGCTCATCATTTGTGACAACATTGCGCTCGTAAACACAGACTTTACCAGGAGCAACGGCAAGAGTGTTCGACCCGTCGTTCCACTGCTCGCGAGATGCCTCAACCATATCGCCGGCACCGCACTCAATAAGCTGCACCTTCTCCACGCCAGTAGCCATTTCAAGAATATGTTCAAGCGTGTCATCAATCTCTTGAACAGCGACCATTCCCTCAGAGTCACCACGAGTCAGACGATAAACACGAAGGGTCTCAAAAATACCGGGATAAACTGTGAACTTATCGAAATCCACCATGGTGCAAACGGTGTCAAGATGCATGTAAGCATAGCCGTTGGGGATTTTAATAGCGTAAACGGTATCGATCTCAGAATTCCCAGATCCCCAGAACAAATTCTTTGCAAGCTCCTCAATCGCAGCCGCCTCAGTTCGCTGGCTAATTCCAATAGCCAAGGTATGAGCGTTAATGTTAAGCACATCACCGCCCTCGATATGCCAGGGATTCTTATGGTCGTACCAAATCGGAGTCCCTGCATAATCGGGATGGTATTTGAAAATCGCTTCATAGAAGGGCACTTCACGATCTCGCTGTTTCCAATACATATGGTGAAGCAGAACGCCTTTGCCCACGGAAGCAAGAGGATCGCGAGAGAAATATGAACTCGGAAGAGGCTTCAACACCAAATCATCGGGCTTCGCATCCTCATTATCCATCATACTAAGCGTAGTCGAAACGCGAGGCAGCTCAAGGTCACGATAACGATACCCCCCCATAGCCTCAAGTACAAACTGATACGAATCTGAAATAGCGTCGAGCTTTTCACGAACAGCCTGCTCAAGCATAGGATTGACAATCCCGCTCTCAGCCATAAATGTATCGGTAAACTCAGCGCGAGCCGAGGGGCATGCATCCAGCGCTTCAGCAACGAGTTTCTCCATATAGAGAACCTCAACACCTTCGCTCCTCAGAAGATCCGCAAAGGCATCATGCTCCTTTTGAGCCACATCAAGATAGAAACAGTCGTGAATCCAGACATCCTCGAACTCTTCTGCCTTTACGTTCACAAGGTCACGACCGGGGCGGTGAAGCACAACTTTCTTGAGCTTACCAATCTCGCTGTGTACATTCAGTCCTTTAGACATTCCTGTTACTCCATTTCAGCTATGAAACCTACAGGGCAATAAGTCCCGAGATTGCTACGAATACGATATTGATGAGCGACACGACCAAGAAGAATTTCCAAACGGTCTTCCACCACTGGCCAAGCTTGATCTTGCACACGCCCAAACCCGCTACAAGAATGGCACTAGTAGGACAGATCAAAGACATCGTCGCGCTACCCATGGAGAGAGCCCACACGGCAGCCTCGGGATTAAGGCCCATGAGTTCGGTCAAAGGTCCAAAAATGGGAGCGGTCAGTGCTGCAAGGCCAGATGAGCTGGGAACCAGAATCGCCAGGAGGTTCTCAACCGCATAAAGAAGCGTAGTAAAGAGAACCGCCGGGATGCCGCCCAGACCAGTGGCGAGCGCATTGAGGATGGTATCGATGATCATGCCGTCAGAGGCAATGACAAGGATGCCACGCGCAAGTCCAACGACAATTGCCGAGAAAGCAAAGTCAGCGATACCCGCAACAAATTCCTGAGCGATGACGTCCTGACTAAAGCCCGCAATAACACCAGCCAACAGGCCCATGGCCAAAAAGACCGCAGAAATCTCGTTCATATACCAGCCCTGGGTCACAAGTCCCCAGATGATAAGGCACATTCCAGCGATAAATACCGCAAGCACGCCTTTTTGACGACCCGTAAATTCCGCATCAAGGGCAGATTCATCGGCAGCGAACTCGACTTTCTTGGCGATATCATCCTCAAATGTGATCGATGACTCAGGGTTCTTCTTTACCCTTCGTGCATAGAGGACAACCCAAGTAATTGCAACGGCGGTCAAAACAACCCAGGCAATCATACGCAGCCACAGCTGGGGGTTGCCCTGAATACCAAGAATACCTTGCGCAATGAGAACATTAAACGGATTAATCGTTGAGGCGATGTAACCCGTGCGCGCTCCAACGAACACGACCATGAACGCCGTCATCGAGTCGAAGCCCATAGCCATCATAATTGGCATGAAGATCGCAAAGAACGGGAGAGTTTCTTCCGCCATGCCAAAGCTCGTTCCGCCCAATGCAAAGAGAACCATCGCAATAGGAATAATTAGAATGTCTTTGTTCTTAAAGCGGCGAACGACACGACCCATTCCGCTCGTGATAGCGCCCGTTTTAGTAATAACCTGAAACGAACCGCCCACAATCAAGATGAATGCAACGACCTCAATTGCCTCTTGTATACCGCGCGTTGGAGCCTGAAGAACATCGAAGACGCCTTGTCTGAGATCTACTTCATCCCCGGTTTCCTCGTCAATATATGTCTTTTCACTCTGCTCATACGTACCTGCGACAGTGACTTCACGACCGTTCACCTCCTGACGCTGATAGGACCCAGAGGGAACAATCCACGTGAGAACAGCGAAGATGACCATAAGTGCAAAGATGATCGCATATACGTGCGGGACCTTGAACTGCTTGATGCCTTTCGAACTTTCCGCCGCCATATCTCCTCCTTCATTCCTTTTCCCATCTATCCAGCTGGCACCATAAATGTATGAGGTTGCTCAGCGGTGGTCGGCCAACCATCGCCATCGTGTCGCTTTTCACCTATGAACGGCAGCTAAAGTGACGTTATTAATCAATCTGATTATTAAAATTGATGTTATTTGTCAATTACATACGTCTTTTAACTTTTCCGCAACACAACAAGGAACCTGCCTTAGCCTTATATAAAAACCAGCAGGACAGGAGACAGACATGCAAGGCATACACGTAACAAATGAAATCGGTCATTTAAAAGCCGTACTTGTCCATCGACCAGGAGCTGAAACACAAAACTACCCTGATGCCGACTTCAGCCAAGTTTTCTCCCTGCGAAAATGGAGCGGTCGTTTTGACCTCGACAAAGCAATGTATGAGCACGATTCCATGGTTCAATTGCTTGAGAAGCATGGCGTAGAAACCATTGAAATTAGGGACCTTCTCGAAGACTCACTTGAAACTGAGCCCCAATCACTTAAATATTTTATTGATGACTACCTCCGTTGCAGCGGGGCAACAGGTAGAGAGTTCCTCGAGACAATAACCCAGTTGTTTGAGAACGCTAAGAACACCCAGGAATTGGTGAATATAGTACTTAACGGCATTCGCTTTGGAGACACTGAGCTATGTTCAAACCAGTCGGAAACACTACGGGCGCTCGTGCACGAGCAATTTGATCCCGCCTCGCTCTTGGTCAATCCCCTCAACACGCTTTTTTTCACTCGTGATCCTGCTGTGGTAGTCGGAGACGGCATCATCCTAAATCATATGTATTGGCCTGAGCGTGATCGTGAGGTCGCCTTATACCGGCAGATATTCACCCATCACAAGATCATGGGAGAAACTCCAGTATGTGATTTGAACAGGAGTAGTTACCATATCGAAGGCGGAGACATTATTGTTATCAGTGCTAAGACAATATTAGTTGGAATCTCTGACCGAACTGAACCCGCCGCCGTCGAGTCACTTGCCAAAGAGCTCCTGACCTCAAATAAATTCCAGACCACCGAGCTAATTGCGATTCGAGTCCCCTCTGACGGGCTGCGTATCCACCTCGATACGTTCATAAGTAGAATTGATCACGACGCGTTCCTCATCGATCGTGAGATATGCAATGCCGTTGATGCATACAGCATTCAACTAAAACGATCCGGAAGGGGCCTTACGATCACTCCTATCGATCGCACGATTCCGGAAATACTCTCTGCAGCCTGTTGCGAACCAATAAAAGTAATTGACTGCGGAGGCGGGAATCAAACCGCCTACGAAAGAGAACGCCGGAACAACGCAACGTCTATCCTTGCGCTCTCGCCAGGAAAACTATGCGTATATGAAGAAAACGTTTGGACCAACGAAGCGCTTGAGAAAGCAGGAATGGAATTATTCCCGCTATCCATTGACGAGCTCACCAAAGGCTATGGTGGCACAAACTGTCTATGCCTCCCTCTGTGGCGAGAGGATCTATAGCCATGGGCTTCGGGGCAAATATTCGTAAACTCCGCACCATGGAGCATCTTGGTCAGGCGCAACTTGCAGAGATGTTGGGGGTATCTAAAGAGACCGTTTGTCGTTGGGAGAAAA
>CAJJPN010000109.1:0-6802 GCA_905193635.1 Coriobacteriaceae bacterium | reverse complement strand
CGTTGACCGACGCCGGGGTCCCCGCCATAATACTTTCGGTTCACGCACGAATCCGCTGCCAGAGACAGCCGGTGCAAACGGGCATCGCCCGCGAGCTTAATGGGATATCCCGCCAGCCGAGGTGGTCGAGTAGATATGTCTTCTCGCCCCCGTCGCTCATGCAGCGCGGGGGCTTTCTTTTTGGACATGCCCCCGTCACGTCCTTGTGGCGGACCGTGCCCGGAAAGAATTCGAGGAGGTGTAATTCATGCCCCAGCAGTACAAAATCGACAAGGTTGCAGAGATCGAGTCTCGTATCGCCGAGAACGCCGGTCTGTTCGTCGTCAACTACAACGGTCTGACGGTTAAGCAGGCTCAGGAGCTGCGTCATCAGCTTCGCGAGTGCGGCGCCGAGATGAAGGTCTACAAGAACAACCTGGTCAAGATCGCTCTCAAGAACCAGGAGCAGCCCGAGATCGACGAGATCCTCGCCGGCCCCGTCGCTTATGTGTTCTACGAGACCGAGCCGGTCGAGGCCGCTAAGGCCCTTAAGGACTTCTCCGCTAAGTCCAAGGGCGTCCTTGAGATCAAGGGCGGTATCTCCGACGGCAAGGCCGTTTCCGCTGATGATGTTAAGGCTATCGCCGAGCTGCCCACCAAGGATCAGCTTCTCGGCCAGATCGCCGGTCTCATCTCCGGTTTCGCTCGCGACATCGCTGTCTGCGTCAACGGCGTTTCCTCTGGTCTCGCTCGTTCGATCCAGCAGGTCTCCGAGCAGAAGGCAGCCTAGTCGCTGTTTTCACCCGCGGCGGCAACGCCGCACCCCTGGCGCATTCGCGCCGTGTTTTAACTGATCTCCGTGCATCCGCACGGAAACCGAAAGGACTTAGAAATGGCTAAGCTTACCACCGATGAGATCATCGATGCTCTTAAGGAAATGACCCTTCTCGAGGCTTCCGAGCTCGTCAAGGCTATCGAGGACACCTTCGGCGTTTCCGCCGCTGCTCCTGCCGCTGTTGTCGCCGCTCCCGCTGCTGGCGCTGCTGAGGCCGAGGAGAAGACCGAGTTTGACGTCGTGCTCGAGGGCTTCGGCGACAACAAGATCCAGGTCATCAAGGCCGTCCGTGAGCTCACCAACCTTGGCCTGAAGGAGGCCAAGGAGGTCGTCGAGGGCGCTCCCAAGGCTGTTCTCGAGGGTGCCAAGAAGGAGGACGCCGAGGCTGCCAAGGAGAAGCTCGAGGCTGCTGGCGCTGCTGTCACCCTCAAGTAATCAGGCTTTCTCGCCAGATTCCTTTGCAGACGGGGTTCGCATTGCGAGCCCCCTCTTTTTTGTTTTTCGGTCCCTCGGCATCGGTTGCTCAATCTGCCATGTTCTGTGATTTGCGTCGTATCGGGTGCCCTGCCGTTGGGCAATAAAATTGCACCATTCGAGCAATAATTTGCGTTGACCTGCTGAAGAATTGTCTCTGCCTTGTAGCGACATATAGTTCCAGCGGTAAGATGCTTGGGTATCGCAATTTGGTCTGCGGCTGTGTGCCGCACGCATGGGGCGCTTTTGCGCCTGCGAAAGGATCTTTGAATAACATGAAGGCAATCATCCCCGCCGCCGGTCTTGGCACGCGTTTTCTGCCTGGCACCAAGTGCACGCCCAAAGAGATGCTGCCGGTGCTCGACAAGCCGGTCATCCAGTATGTCGTCGAGGAGGCCCTCGACCCCGAGGAGGTCGATGATGCCATCATCGTTACTTCTCCCGGTAAGCCCGAGCTACTGAACTACTTCCAGCCTGATCGCTCGCTCGAGAACCTGCTGCGCGAGCGCGGCAAGAACGCCTATGCCGATGCTGTCGCCCACGCTGGCGGTATGCCGGTCGACTTCCGTTATCAGTACGAGCCCAAGGGCCTCGGCCATGCTATTCGCTCTGCTGCCGACGCCGTGGCAGGGGAGAACTTCCTGGTTCTTCTGGGCGACTACGTTGTACCTAACCGCGACATCTGCGACAAGATGCTCGCCGTTTCCAAGGAGCACGGTGGCGCTTCGGTTATCGCCGTCGCTGCTTGCTCGCCCGAGGAAGTCAGCCGCTACGGTGTTATCGCCGGCGAGCGCGTCGGTTCGCTCGAGGGCGCCGAGGACGTTGCCGATGCCGAGCCGGGCGCTGTCTGGCGTATCGGCGGTCTGGTTGAGAAGCCCGCTCCCGAGGCTGCTCCGTCCAACCTGTACATCGTCGGTCGCTACCTGCTGAGCCCGCTGGTCATGGACTTGCTGGCAGATCAGCAGGCCGGCAAGGGCGGCGAGATCCAGCTCACCGACGCCATGGCCCGTTCGCTCGACCGCGAGGCCATGTACGCCGTCGTCATCGACCCGCTGTCGGGCTACGACACTGGCACTCCCTCTGGTTGGATGGCCACTAACGCCCTCATGGCTGCAAACGACCCCCGCTTTGCCGATGCCTTCTGGGACGCCATCGACGAGCGCGGCGGATTGATGCGCAAGTAAGCCTTCGGGCATCGACATTTACGGGTGCGGACTTCGGTCTGCACCCGTTTTTTTATTCGAGCTACAGCTTGGCTCCGGAAAGTGCGACCCACAATTTGGTCGAATTCTGGGACGCGCTTTCCGGTTGGAACCCCTAGCGGAAACTGCGACCCGGAATTTCGGCTCAGAACGGGATATGCTTTCCCAAACAGTGCTCAACCGGAAACTGCGACCCAGTTTGAGGCCTCAAAACGGGACGCACTTTCCGCCTGACCAACCCTCGCCGTCATTTCGCCGTTCAGCGGCGCGCATCAGCAGCTCTGTTCACAGAAAATATATGAACAGATGTTCGATATACATACATCTACCTGCGTGTTTTCTTTCGAAAAACTTTGCTACTCCAAAAACTCAATCGCGTCAAGGCTTTTCTTGCCCAACGGTCGGTACCTGATAAACTATTAGGTTGCGATAACTGGCGAAGCTATGCCTCGCCAACCCACCGAGCATTTCCGTGAAGGAGGAAAAACCTGGTGACCTACGCATACACTGCCACTGAGCGCAAGCGCGTCAGCTTCGGGAAAATCCCGGAGGCCATGGAGCTCCCCAACCTTATCTCTGTTCAAAGGGAATCCTTTGAGCGTTTTAAGGACGAGGGCCTTCGTGAGGCGTTCAAGGAATCCAGCCCCATCCAGAGCCAGAACCATGTTCTCGAGGTTACCTTCGGCGAGCATCAGTTCGGCGACCCCGCGCACACCGTCGAGGAGTGCCGCGAGAAGGATATGACCTATCAGGCTCCGCTTCTGACCGACGTCCGTCTCACCAACAAGGAGACCGGCGAGATCAAGGAGCAGCTCGTCTTTATGGGCGACTTCCCCATGATGACCGATCAGGGCACCTTCATCATCAACGGTACCGAGCGTATCGTCGTCTCGCAGCTCGTCCGCTCCCCGGGCGTGTACTACAGCTCCGAGATGGATTCGGGCAAGCAGATCTACAAGGCCCAGATCATCCCGTCCCGCGGTGCCTGGCTTGAGTTTGAGGTCGACAAGCGCGACCAGCTCATGGTCTCCATCGACCGTAAGCGCAAGCAGAGCGCCACGATGTTCCTGCGCGCCCTTGGCATCGCCGTCACCAACGACGACATCATCGAGCTGCTCGGCAACTCCGATGTGATCAAGCGCACCCTGGAGCGCGACACCGCTCTCACTCGCGAGGACGCCCTCATCGAGATCTACCGTCGCCTGCGCCCGGGCGAGCCTCCCACCGTGGACGCTTCCCGCAGCCTGCTCGAGGGCCTGCTCTTTAACCCGCAGCGCTACGATCTGGCCCGCGTCGGTCGTTACAAGGTCAACAAGAAGCTCAACCTCACCACCGAGGAAGAGGTCACGGTGCTCACCGACGAGGATATCGTCGCGACGCTGCGCTACCTGCTGTCTCTCGCTGCCGGCGAGCAGGGCTTCAAGGTCGACGACATCGACCACTTTGGCAACCGCCGTATCCGCACCGTTGGCGAGCTCGTCGCCAACCAGTTCCGTATCGGCATGAGCCGTATGGAGCGCGTCGTCCGTGAGCGCATGAGCTCCCAGGACATCGACGAGATCACCCCGCAGTCGCTCATCAACATCCGCCCGATCGTGGCCTCCATCAAGGAGTTCTTCGGTTCCTCGCAGCTCTCGCAGTTCATGGACCAGGCGAACCCCCTGACCGGTCTGACCCACAAGCGCCGTCTGTCCGCACTCGGCCCTGGTGGTCTTGCCGGCCACAAGTCCGGCTCCAGCCGCCGCACCAACGTGCCGACGGCCGTCCGCGACGTTCACAACTCGCACTACAGCCGCATGTGCCCGATCGAGACCCCCGAAGGCCCCAACATCGGCCTGATCGGCTCGCTCGCCCTCTACGCCCGCGTCAACGAGTATGGCTTCATCGAGGCCCCGTTCCGTCGCGTCGAGAACGGCGTTGCCACCGACCAGATCGACTGGATGACCGCTGACGAGGAAGAGAAGCACGTCATCGCGCCGGCCAACACGCCGCTCGATCCCAAGACCAACGAGTTCATCACGACCGATGCCGAGGGCAAGCTTGTCCGTCCGCACACCGTGATCGCCCGTACCCGCGACTTCGACGGCTCCTTCGGCGCTCCCGCCGACGTGCCCGTCGAGGACGTCGACTACATGGACGTCTCGCCGCGTCAGATGCTCTCCGTCGCAGCCACGCTGATCCCGTTCCTTGAGCACGACGACGCCAAGCGTACGCTGATGGGCGCCAACATGCAGCGTCAGGCCGTGCCCCTGCTCCGTTCCGAGCGCCCCCTTGTGGGCACCGGCATGGAAGTGGATGTGGCCCGCGACTCCGGCGCGTGCATCCTCGCGGAAAGCTCCGGCGTGGTCCACTATGCCGACGCCAACCGCATCATCGCCAAGATCGCGGAAGACAACGGCTGTAAGATGGTCGTGAAGTCCAAATCCATGACCGTCGAGGAAATCCAGACCAATACGGCCCTTGAAGCCAAGGGCATGGAAGTGGTGGAAACCGACCTTGCGGAATGGATCATCCAGCTTCGCCATGAAGGGCCTTCCCACATGGTCATGCCCGCTATCCACCTGTCCCGCACGCAGGTTGCCGATACCTTCACCAAGGAAACCGGCAAGCACCAGACCGAAGACATCACCAGCCTCGTGCGCGTGGCCCGCCGCGAGCTGCGCCGCAAGTTCGCCGAAGCCGACATGGGCATTTCCGGCATGAACTTCGCCGTGGCCGAATCCGGCGCTATCGGCCTCGTGACCAACGAAGGCAACGCCCGCATGGTCACCACGTTGCCCCGCGTGCATGTCGCGGTGGGCGGCATCGACAAGCTGATCCCCTCGTTCGACGACGCGATGGCGACCCTCCGCGTGTTGCCCCGTAACGCCACGGGCCAGCATCTGACCTCCTACGTCACGTGGATCGCCGGCGGCGTGCCCACGGCTTCCGCGCCCGACGGCAAGAAGAGTATGCACGTGGTGTTCGTGGACAATGGCCGTAAAGCCGTGCTCAACGATCCCATCCTGTCGCAGGCCCTGCGCTGCGTGCGCTGCGGCGCATGCGCCAACGTGTGCCCCGTGTACCGTCTCGTGGGCGGGCACCGCATGGGCTACATCTACATCGGGGCCATCGGCCTCATCCTGACCTATCTGTTCCACGGCAAGGACCGCGCCAAGGCGCTCGTCCAGAACTGCGTGAACTGCCAGGCCTGCAAGAGCGTCTGCGCGGCGGGCATCGACCTGCCCGGCCTGATTGAGGAAATCCGTATGCGGTACATTGAGCAGGACGGCAACAGCCTGCCCATGAACCTGCTGGCGTCCACCCTCAAGAACCGCAAGGCGTTCCATACGCTTTTGAAGTTCGCCAAGTACGCCCAGAAACCGCTCACCGGCGGCGAGCAGTTCATCCGCCATCTGCCTTCCATGTTCGCCAAGGACAACGAATTCCGCGCCCTGCCCGCCATCGCCGACAAGGCGTTCCGCGACCGCTGGGAAAAGCTGGATCGCCCGGTTTCCGCGAACCCCTCGCTGCGTGTGGCCATCTTTGCGGGCTGTGTACAGGACTTCGTGTATCCCGAGCAGCTTGAAGCGGCCGTAAAGCTCATGCAGGGCCACAACATCCGTGTGGACTTCCCGATGGATCAGTCCTGCTGCGGCCTGCCCGTGGTGATGATGGGCCAGCGCGAAACCGCCCGCGACGTGGCGCTCCAGAATATGGACGCCTTCGAGAAGGGCGATTACGATGTCATCCTGACCCTTTGCGCCTCCTGCGCCTCGCAGCTCAAGGAAGGCTATGTGGAACTGTTCGCCGGGCAGCCCGGCCGTCAGGCCCGCGCAAAGGCGCTTGCGGACAAGGTTATGGACTTCAGCACGTTCGCCAAGGAAAAGCTCGGACTGAGCGCCGAAAGCTTCAACCACAGCGACGAAAAGGTAACCTATCACGCCTCTTGTCACCTTTGCCGTGGCCTTGGCGTGAAGGAAGCCCCGCGTGAACTCATCGCCGCTGCCGCCGACTATGTTCCGGCTGCCGAAGAGGAAGTGTGCTGCGGTTTCGGCGGCACGTACTCCGCCAAGTTCCCCGAAGTGTCCGCCGCGCTGCTTCGCAAGAAGCTGGACGGCATCGCGGATACCGGCGCGGCCCGTGTGGTCATGGACTGCCCCGGCTGCGTGCTTCAGATCCGCGGCGGCGCGGAGAAGGACGGCAAGGGCCTCAAGGTGACGCACATCTCCGAGCTGCTGGCTGAGAATCTGAAGAAGTAAATGCCTCCCGGCGGGCTTGGGGGGCATGATGCCCCCCAGCCCCCCTCGAAGCGAAAAGAAGCGGTTCCGTC
>CAJJPN010000108.1:0-7001 GCA_905193635.1 Coriobacteriaceae bacterium | reverse complement strand
ACGGGTTAACTTTTCGTAGATTCCGCACGCAAAGAAAGCCACTTAATGTGGCTTTCGTCTTGCGCAGGACCTGACCGAGCGAAAAGTTAACCCGTGCCGTCCGGCCAGGCCCGATGGGACGGCTACCGAGCCGCCAAGATGGCGTCGATGAGTGTCAGTACGCCCCCGTCGTTGTTGCTCGGAATACGCCACTTGGCGTGCGCGTTCATGTGCTCCTCGGCATTGTTAACGATAAAGCTGTGACCGACGCGCTCCAGCATGGGGATATCGTTGTAGGTATCGCCCACGGCAGCGGCGTCGGCGATATCGATGCCCAGGTGCTCGCACAGGTGCGCGACGCCGGCGCCCTTGTCGACGCCCAGGTTCATAAAGTCGATCCACTCGCGCCCGGCGTTGGTGACGTAGAGCTTGTCCGAGAACTCGGGGCTATAGGTCTCGCGGAATGCAGGCTCGGCATCATAGGCGGGGAAGAAGATCGAGATCTTATTGGACTCGATATCAATGCCCTCAAAGCTATCGACGTAGTTGATTGTGTTGTAGTAGACGCTGATCTCGTCGTGGTATTGATGGTCGCGGGCAAGCACGTAGAACTCGTCGAAGCAGCACAGGACGGGGACAGCGCGAGGATCCTCCGAGGCGCGCTTCAAGACCTGATGGTACAGCTCCACTTCGATATTTCTCTTATAGATATAGCTGCCGCGATAGATCACGCACGCTCCGTTGTCGGGACAAAAGGCGAGGCGGTTCTTGATGTCCTCGAACATCTCCTCGAGCTTGGGGGCGGGGCGTCCGCTGGCGGGGCAGAATAC
This sequence comes from Coriobacteriaceae bacterium, assembly GCA_905193635.1. Lineage (GTDB taxonomy): Bacteria > Actinomycetota > Coriobacteriia > Coriobacteriales > Coriobacteriaceae > Collinsella. The sequence goes on along the minus strand of CAJJPN010000108.1, from coordinate 6,192 downwards.
GATGCCGGCGTCAGCGAGCTTGTCCAGACGCTCGTCGAGACCCTGGGGCAGCACGCGCTCGTCGGTCAGCAGCGTCTTGTCCATGTCGACGGCGATGAGTTTAATGTTGCCGATGTTAGCGTCTGATTCATAAGTCTGCATAAATGCGCCTTTCCGTTTCCAGATTGTTTCGGGCGTAATGACCCTCTGCTATGTAATCGAGCGTATTTTCGCAGGAATGGTGCGTACTTGCACTGCAATTCACAAACTAATGAAAAAACTTTTCAGAAATTTGAATTTGTCGCTTGTACAGCAGGCACTTTAGCGTAATATAGCGAGCATCGAAAACGGAGACGGAAAAAGACCCGTTTACCGAGGAAAAGGTACCGTTTGCGATATTTGAATTGCGCCCGGCGATATGTGAAAGGAGAGGCAGATGCAGTTCGTAAAGATCATCACCACTGCAGACAATGCCATCCGACGCCAGCGCGCAATTTCCCGACGACGATAACAATCGTCTCTGTCCGCATGGGGCGAATTGCCTCAACAGAGTCATTTTGAGGTCGTTGGGTTTAGCACGACATAGCTACATGTTTCTAGGGCATGTATGTGCTGTTTTTTACTATTTAACCTGATATTGCACGGTATTTGACCTTGAAATGACTTGCAACTGACCGATGCTCTAATTAGCTACCAAGGGCGAAAGGAAACAGCCATGAGCAAGGAAAAAGTCGTTCTCGCATATTCCGGTGGCCTTGATACATCTGTATGTGTCAAGTGGCTCCAGGACGAGAAGAATCTCGATGTCGTTTGTGTCTGCGGCAACGTGGGCCAGGAGGAGACCGGCCTGGATGCCAAGAAGCAGAAGGCGCTCGACTTGGGCGTTCTCGATTGCCAGGTGCTCGACCTGCGCGATGAGTTTTCCGATGAGTTCCTAATCAAGGCCATCGCCGCCAACTCCATGTACGAGAACAAGTACCCGCTGCTCTCCGCCCTGTCTCGTCCGCTGCTCGCCAAGAAGCTTGTTGAGGTCGCTCACGAGTTTGGCGCGACCTACGTCGCCCACGGCTGCACCGGCAAGGGCAACGACCAGGTTCGTTTTGAGGCTGCCGTCAAGGCCCTCGACCCCGAGCTTAAGGTTATCGCCCCGGTTCGCGAGTGGGACCTGAAGTGTCGTCCCGACGAGGTCGCCTATGCTCACGCCCACAACGTGCCGGTTCCCGAGGGTGCCAACGACAACCCCTATTCCATCGATGATAACCTGTGGGGTCGTGCCATCGAGTGCGGTCACCTGGAGGATCCCTGGAACGAGCCGCTCGACGACGCCTGGGTTATGACCAAGAACCCCGAGGACACGCCCGACACTCCGACTTACACCGAGATTGAGTTTGAGGCCGGCAAGCCCGTCGCCGTCGACGGCAAGAAGATGAAGCTCTCCGAGATCGTCATCGCCCTCAACAAGATCTCTGGTGACAACGGCTTTGGCCGTCTCGATCTGGTCGAGGACCGTCTAGTGGGCCTCAAGAGCCGCGAGTGCTATGAGGTTCCCGGCGCCCTGACGCTCATCACCGCCCACAAGGCGCTTGAGGACATTTGCGTCGAGGGCGACCTGCTCAAGGCCAAGATCAAGCTCGAGCAGGATTGGGCCACCGCCGTGTACAACGGCCAGTGGTACAGCCCGCTCAAAAACGCGCTCGATGCCTTTATGGCCGACACCCAGAAGTTCGTGACCGGCACCGTCCGTCTGAAGTTCTTTAAGGGCAACTGCCATGTCGTCGGCCGCAAGAGCCCGTTTAGCCTGTATGACTACGGTCTGGCTACCTACGACCGCGACACTACGTTTGACGAGAAGGCCAGCGCCGGCTTTATCGAGATCGATACGCTGTCGCTCAAGACGTGGGCTAAGGTCCAGGGCCCCAGCTCTGCTGCCGCCCAGGCCTAGCGCCTCCTTCCTTTGGTATCCGCGCGGCCCATCCGCGTGATACATAACGGGCGCATGGGGTCCCCACCTTTCGTTATGCTTGCTGACACTTCTTAACATCGGTGGCCCCTACGTTCCGCCCGCATATATGATGCCGCGTCTGCGGCTGAGTCCGAGCCCCGCCGGGGTTGTCCGGCGGGGCTCCTCCTATCAATTTGACGGCCCTGCGCCTATATATATGGGGAGTATCCATTATGTTCAATGCTATCGCGCATGCTTTACTTGCCCTCGCGCCCGAGTTCGATGCTGCAAAGGTCGAGGACGTTCCTATGAGCCTAAAGGCCTGGATCGATGGTTCGCAGGGCAACATTCGGAGGGAGACGTTGGGCGCCAAGTGCATGGCGCGTCACTTCTTTGCAAATTAGCAATATGGCCTCGCACATGGTGGGGAATATGCAAAACTAGCGGTTGAGAAATCGCTTTAGCGACAGGGCGCATTGCTTTGGGCGCTTGTTTTGGGATTTGATGAAAGGGGACGGTTCCATGGCTCTTTGGGGCGGTCGTTTTGAGGCGGGCGTGGCCGAGGTCACGCAGGAGTTTGGCGCGTCGTTGCCGGTTGACAAACATCTCTATAAGCAGGATATCGCCGGATCTAAGGCACATGCCAAGATGCTGGCGGCCCAGGGCATTATCAGCGCCGAGGACGAGCAGGCGATTGCCGAGGGCCTGACCGGAATCGAACAGGATATCGATGCCGGCAACTTCACCTTTGATATCAACGACGAGGACATTCATATGTCCATCGAAAGCGAGCTGACGCGTCGTATCGGCGAGGCTGGCAAGCGCTTGCATACTGGGCGTTCGCGCAACGACCAGGTGGCGACCGATACGCGCCTGGGCGTCAAGGCGCTGGCCAAGGAGCTCATGGAGGCCAATCTTGAGCTGCGCCATGTGCTGGTGGATGCGGCCAAGAAGTACGACAAGGTGATTCTTCCGGGCTACACGCATATGCAGCACGCTCAGCCCGTGCTGCTCTCGCATCATCTGCTGGCGTATTCCTGGATGTTCGCGCGCGACTTTACGCGCCTGAAGGCCGCCTTTGATGCCGCCGACAACTGCCCGCTGGGTGCTGCCGCGCTTGCCGGTACGAGCTATCCGCTCGATCGCCAGATGACGGCTGCCGAACTTGGCTTTGCGGGCGTGATTCCCAACTCGCTCGATGCGGTTTCCGACCGTGATTTCCTGCTCGATCTGCATTACGCCGGATCCGTCATGGCGATGCACCTGTCGCGTCTTTCCGAGGAGATCGTGCTGTGGTCGAGCTCCGAATTTGGCTTTATCACGCTTTCAGACTCCTACTCCACCGGCTCGTCCATCATGCCGCAGAAGAAGAATCCCGACTTTGCCGAGCTTATCCGCGGTAAGAGCGGTCGCGTGTACGGCAACCTGGTGCAGCTGCTGGTAACCATGAAGGGCCTGCCGCTCGCTTATAACAAGGACTTGCAGGAGGACAAGGAGGGCGCGCTCGATACCGCTCACACGCTCATGCAGTGCCTGTCCGTTATGGCCGGAATGATTTCGACCTGGACCGTCAACGAGGATGCCATGGCGCGCGAGTGCGGCGTGGGGCACCTTGCCGCCACCGATGTTGCCGATTACCTGGCAAAGCGCGGTCTACCGTTCCGCGAGGCACATGCCGTGGTGGGGCACCTGGTCCTGATGTGTGAGAAGCGCGGCTGCAGCCTTGAGGACCTGCCGTTTGAGGTGTTCCAGGAGGCAAGCCCGCTCTTTGAGCGCGATATTACCGAGGCGCTCGATATCCCGTCGATTGTCGCCGCGCGCACGGCCGAGGGCGGTACCGCCCCTGCCGCCGTTGCCGTGCAGCTGCAGCGTGCCGAGGCGCAGCTCGTGGCCGACGAAGGCGTGTTTGGATCGCTAACCAAGGTTGTCGAGATGGGTCACGGGGCAAAGTAGAGGTTTGGCTGAAGACGTATTGTCCATTTATTGATAAATCGTTTTAGCTTTACGGGCGTCTGCTGATGCGGGCGCCCCTATTTTGCTGCTATGGGGGAGGGGCTTGTCGAGAACTTCTGTAGGACCTTTGGGCAGGTTGTGAAGGGGGTACGTTCGCGGGTGGCAACCGACCGCCCGCTCTGTTCCATGTGGTTGATGAGCGGTCGGATGGTACTCTAATCGGGCTTCGAAACAGAAGTGACACATATGGAGCGCTTTAATAAATTGCAGCGTTTCAATAAACAGCTTTTTGTTTAACTGCAGCTAAAACTCTGTTACGATGCAGTCCAGGCGGGTGCCGGAATGGGACATGGGCACGCGCGAACCTACTTGAAAGGCTACCTTATGGCTATCGAGAAGACCTTCATCATGATTAAGCCCGACGCGGTGCGCGATCGCAAGATCGGCGAGATCGTTGCTCGTATTGAGCGTAGCGGCCTTGTCATCGAGCGCATGGAGATGACCACGCTCGAGCGCGCTACCGTCGAGGAGCACTACGCCCATCTGGCCGACAAGCCCTTCTTTGGCGGTCTCTGCGACTTTATGACGAGCGGTCCGGTCGTCAAGATGGTCGTTTCCGGTCTCTCCGCTGTTTCCAAGATGCGCACCCTTATGGGCGCTACCAACCCGCTTGATGCTGCGCCCGGCACCATTCGCGGCGACTTCGCTGTCGATGTCAACGCCAACGTGATCCACGGCTCCGACTGCCTGGAGAACGCCGAGATCGAGATCAAGCGCTTCTTTGGCTAAACCAGCTTTGACTCCTTAAAGCTGTTAGCGTGTGGCTTGGGCGCCGCGGAATTCCAACCGCGGCGCCCTTTTATTCCGGTAGATTTTTGGTAAACGCATAGAAAACTACTAAAGAGCCCCGTCCGGATGTTTCTTCCGGGCGGGGGCTGGCGCTAGCGTATGGCTTTGTAAGTCTTTAGGCCTCGTCGACAATCTTTAGTCCGCGGGTCTGGTCGATCTCGTTGAGGAGATTGACGCGACGCTCGTGGCGGCCGCCCTCAAACTCGGCGTCGAGCCATTCGTCGACAATCATCTTGGCGAGCTCGGAGCCCACGACGCGGGCGCCAAAGGCCAGCACGTTGGTGTTGTTGTGCATACGGGAGAGCTTGGCGCTGAAGGGCTCGGAGCACACGACGGCGCGTACGCCCTCGACCTTGTTGGCAGCCAGGCTAATCCCGACGCCGGTACCGCAGATCAAGATACCCAGGTCGACGTCACCGTTGGCCACGGCCTTGCCCACCTTGTAACCGGCGATGGGGTAGTCGAAGCTCTCGGAGGTGTCGGTGCCATAGTTCACGACCTCGCAGCCGCGCTCCTTCAGGTGCTCGGAAATGATGTTCTTGAGCTCGACGGCGGCGTGGTCGTTACCGATACCGATCTTCATGAGTGGTTCCTCTCTGGTCCGTGCGGCGGAATTGCTAAAGGTTTTACCGCGTTCGACTGCATGATAGCGCGACTTTTGTGTAAACGCTCGGGCGTTTTTTGGTCAAACGCTTTAGCATGCAACAAGACCTGCTTTTCATGAATGAATGCCGCCAGTTTGTGCTTGAGCGCCGTCCGCCGGAACCGTGGTTGCGGTTTTTGATGCATTGTTATCAAATAAAGGAGCTAACTTTTTTGAGAGTCCAGCCCGTTATGCAAGCAGGAGATACCTATGCCTACCGATTCCATCCGTGATGCCGCGTTTTGCGATGTTTTGAACCGCGAGCTTGTCTGTGCACTCGGCTGCACCGAGCCCATTGCCGTTGCCTATGCAGCGGCGCTGGCGAGCCAGACGCTCGGTTGCGAACCCGATCATATGGATGTTGCCTGCTCGGGTAACATAATCAAGAACGTTAAGAGCGTGACCGTGCCCAACTCGGGCGGTATGCACGGTATTGAGGCCGCGGCCGTGCTGGGCGCCGTGGGCGGTGACGCCAAGAGCGCGCTCGAGGTGCTCGAGAGCGTTAACGATGAAGACCGCGCTCGTGTGGCCGAGCTCCTCGCCGACGCTGGCTACTGCGATGTGTCGCTTGTCGAGGGTGTGCCCAACCTCTACATCAAGGTGACTGCGACGGCCGGGGGCCATACCGCGGTCGTCGAGATTACCGATCACCACACTAATGTCACGTGCCATACGCTCGATGGTATTCCGGTATGCGGCAAGTCGGCGGGGGAGTGCGCCGCCTGCGCCGAGCGCGTGGTGGCCGAGCGTGCGGCAGATAACGCCGATACGCTCATGTCCATTGATTCCATCATCGACTTTATCGAGGACGGTGACATTGAGGGCG
>CAJJPN010000107.1:0-7063 GCA_905193635.1 Coriobacteriaceae bacterium | reverse complement strand
GACGCATCCGTGACATAGTCATTGGGGACGTTCTTCAATGACTACCCAATAACTACTCTGTGGTGTCGTCGTCCTCGGCAAGTTGGGGGAACACGGCGTCCTTGGGCATGGTGGCCTTCGTCAGCGAGGTGAGCTTTTTGCTCAGCGACGTGTCCGTCTTGACCAGGTCGCTGAGCGTCACGATCTTGTAGCCGTCGGCGACAAGACCGTCGATAATCTGCGGCAGCGCCTCGAGCGTCTGCTCGGCGCATTCGTCTCTATCGGTGAGCAGCACGATATTGCCCGGCGTCACCGAATCGAGCACCGTTGAGACCTGCTCGTCGGCACCGTTGAGCAGCCAGTCGCCCGAGTCAATATTCCACGAGACCACGGCGGAGACCAGGTCCATCGCATCAATCCAGTTTTGCTCGTCAAAGGCAGCGTAGGGAGCACGCAGCAGCATCGTCTTCACGCCGGTCGCCGACTTAATCGCATCGGTGCCTTTCGCGATCTGCTCGCGTACCGCCTCACGGTCCTGACCCTTGAGCGAATCGTCGCTGTAGCTGTTGGATCCGATCTCGCACCCGGCATCGACAATCGCCTTGGCCGTGGCAGGCGAGGCCTCGGCCGCATCGCCCGACAGGAAGAACGTCGCGGTGACGCCCTTTTCCTTGAGTACCTGCAAAATCTGCTTGGTCGCACCGCTCGGACCCTCGTCAAACGTCAGCGCCACGTACTTTTCGTTGCCCTTGGGCGCCACGCTGGCGCACGCAACGACGCAATCGGTGGCGGGCACAACCTCGCCGCGGTCCTGCGTCTTGCCCGACTGCTCACCGACCCACACCTCGGAGCGGCCCTGAACGCCCCACGTCTGCACATACTCGATAGCGCCCGTGCCCTCGACCTTGAGCTTGGGCTCGATAACCGTAGCCTGAATCTCGTGCTTCTCGTAGGTGTTACGGCCGTCCTTGACCGTCACCTTCTCGCCGCCCTCAAGTTCGCGACTATCCCATTTGCCTTGCTTCACGTGCTTGCCGTCGACCTTCACCGACAGCTTTTCGCCGCCATGGCGCTTGAGCACGCTGTCGTCGACGGCCAGCAGATCGCCGGCGTCGTACGTTTCGGCCAGGCTTTGATCGTCGATAAGATTCTGCAACGTAGAACCCACGCGCACCACGGTCTTTTGCCCGTTGAGCTCCACGTCCACGCTGCGGTTGACGTAGCCGACGACGGCAGCGATAAACAGCACAAGCGCACAACCCACGGCGATGAGCGCATAGGGCAGACGGGACGGTCGGCGCGGCGAGCGCCCGTTGCCGATGCGCGCACTGCGGTCGCTAAACCCGCGGCTATGGTTGAGGTACATCGCGCCGGGCTTACGGCGGCGACGGCGCTGACCGCTGGGCAGCTGCCCCAGGTCGCGGCGCGCCGTCGGACGCGCACCCGAACGCCCGTTTAAGTTGGATCCATTTTGGCGCATGTGCCCTCCCCCATAAACACAGCAAGCCGGAGCAACAGGTCTCCGGCTTGCCTCCCATCATTTGGTACGTCGCTATTTTGTAGCTTTTGACGAGCCTCCGCTCGCCTTTTGGTATTCGTCCTTAAAGGCCTTGAACATGCCGCGCGTCTTGCCGAGCTGCTTGCCCAGTGCGCGGCTGCCCTTGTCCACGGCAACCGACCCCTTGTCGTCGAGCACCTTGGCGCCCTTTTTGACCTTATCGCCCACCACGACGCTGGCCTCGGCGGCCTTGGCAGCCGCACCGCCCGAATACCCGAGCGACTTGACCTCGTCCGAGACGACCATCGCGCCGTTCTCGTAGCCGCGCAGCATCGTCGGCGGCACCTGCGTGTCGCCCACCAGCACGCTCGAAGCGGCACCGGCGGTCACATAGAATGCCTGTACGATGCCCGAGCGTGGCTTGAACTCAACGTCCGAGCAGTAGCCCACAACATCGCCCGATTCCGTGCGCACGTCCATGCCAACCCAGATGATGCAATCGTCCAGGTTGATATCGAGGCGCTTGGCCGCGGCGGCATCGTACGTGCCCTTGACGTCATCGACCGCAATGGCGCCCTCGTAGACACCAATGGCGTCTAGCGCTACGAATCGGTCGGGGCGCTCGATCATGCCCGCGATATCGGACTGGCGGACCATAAAGCCGACCACACGCGTACCGCCCGGGGTAAAGACCGGAAAGTGAATCTTTCCGAGCTTTTTAGGGCTGCGCGGCGTGCCGTCCTTTTTGGTGCGCTTGTCCTCGGTAGGCTTGCGATAGATCTTGGCGCCGACAAAATCCCCGGCGCGCATTATGCCTCGGTCGAGGGCTCCGCGGCCTCGGTATCAGCCTCGACGGCGTTCTCGACCACGACGTCGGCGGCAGGCGTCACGTTGCCGCCCGAAATGGCGTCGTTGAGCTGCTCGCGCAGCTGGTCCATGCGCTCGCGGGCCAGGTCGACCTTGGCGCGCAGGTCGTCGGTCTTGGCGTCGACCATCGGGCCAAAGTCATTCACCGCGGCACGGGCCTCCTCGGCGCTGTGCTCGTAGGTGTCGCGCATATTGTCCCAGGCGTCGTTGGCGATATCGGCAGCCATGGCGCGGGTCTCGGCGCCCGAGCGCGGGGCCAGAGCAACACCGATAATAGCGCCGGCAGCAGCACCAAAAAGTGCGCCGGAGACAAAGCTGAAAGTCTTACCCATGATCATTCCTCTCCTGCGGGCACGTCGGTGCCCACCGTTTGAATGCTGTCCATTATACCCGCAGCGCATCACTTGCCGCTCCGCTCATCTGCGTACGGCAAAGGCGCAGGTACGTGATGGTGATAAACGCGTAGGCCTACTCCTGAGGCATAGCCGGCATGGCCACCGTGGCACCCGGGTCCTCGCCGGCGCCGTCCACGAGCGGCAGGCCGCCCTCATGCGCAGGTCCTGCCGGAACCGTCGCCGCACCGCCAAAGACGGCAGCGGAGGCCTCGTGGTTCTCGGCAACCGCGCCCTCGGTATCAATCGCCACCTGGGGCTCGTCGTCAAAGTTGGGGACGCCCTGGGGCTCGGTGGGAACGGGCTCGGCGGTCGCATCGGCAACGGGCTCGGCGTCGACCGGCACATCGCCCTCGTCAGCGCCCTCGTCCTCGGCAGCATCTTCGCCGTTCGCAGCAGCGACGGCCTCGTGAGGATCCTTGCCCTCGGCCTCGGCGCGCATGCCCAGCACCAGGTTGCGCAGGCCCGCGACCGTGCCTTCCACGTCGGGGGCAGGCTGGTCGGCGTGCAGGTACGCCCAGTCCATCATAAAGGTGGCCGACGACAGCGCACCGATGGCCAGTGCGTCGTCGGGGCACGAAAGCTCGACCTCAAAGACACGCTCGTCATGCTCGCTTACGCGCGTGCGGCCGCACGAGATGCTACCGGCAAGACCGGTCTCGTTCATGAGCTCGACCGTCACATGCTCAAGCAGATGGCAGAGCTCGGTCTGACCCATGCAGTCCTGGAACTCGCGGCCGGAATCGCCCAGGCACAGGTGCTTGGCAATCGCGGGCACCAGGTAGTACACGCGCGCCGTGGCCTCGATGTCCTCCGAGGTCATGAGCGGCATGCCGGGGTTCACCAGCACATGCGCGCAGATCTTGTCCTCACTGACGGTGACCTTAAGGATGTTGAACAGGCCTGCCATAACTCTCCCCTACTCTTCCTTGTCCTACTCGTCGCCATCGTGCGAGTCCACAGAGCCCGCACCCGACGTCGTCGGCTCGTCTACCGAAGACTCGGAATCCTTCTTATCGGTTTCGGCCGGAGCGATCACGCGAATGAGCGAGATGCGCTGGCCACGCATCGACTGCACTTTAAACTTGTACCCCGCGACCTCAAACACCTCTCCGATGTCGGGCACCGAGTCGCAAAGCTCCAAAATCCAGCCGGCGATGGTCTCATAATCATCGCTTTCCTCAAGCGGCCAACCAAGCTCAATCGCGTCATCGCACGAAAAACGCCCATCAACAAGCCACTCGCGGCGCGAAAGGCGCGTGAGGTACTTGTTGTCGGGGTCGAACTCGTCCTCGATCTCGCCGACGATCTCCTCGACGATATCTTCGATGGTGATGATACCGGCCGTGCCGCCGTACTCGTCCACGACGACCACGATCTGGTCGTGCGAGGTCTGCATCTCGGACAGCAGCGGCAGGATGTCCTTGGTATCGGGCACAAAGGTGGCGTCGCGCAAAAAGCTGGCGATGGGCTGGTCGCCCTTGCCGTCGAGCGCGGGCTGGATCAGGTCCTTGATGTGCGCGATGCCGGCGACGTTGTCGGGATCCTCGTGATAGACGGGGATGCGGCTAAAGCCGGTCTGGCGCATGGTAGACAGCACGTCGGCGACCGTCTCGTCGTCCTCGCACATGGTGGTGTCCACGCGCGGCACCATGACCTCGCGGGCAACGGTGTCGCCCAGGTCGAAGATCTCGTGAATCATGCGCTTTTCCTCGTCGAGCAGGTCGTCCTGCTCCGAGACCATGTACTTGATCTCTTCTTCCGAGACGTTCTGGCGGTCGTCGGCACTCTTGATGCGCAGGATACGGGCCAGGCCATCGGAGCAAGCGCCAGTCAGCCACACGAGCGGGCGAGCAATCTTCTGGAACACGGAAAGCGGGCCCACGACCTGCTTGGACACGCCCTCGGCATTGGCCAGGCCGATGCGCTTGGGGACGAGCTCGCCGATCACGATGGACACGAAGGCGACCGCGACGGTGATGATGACCGGCGCCAGGCCGCGCGCGATGGCGGAGAGCGGCGCGATGCCAAAGCTCATGAGCCACGTGGCAAGTGGGTCGGACAGGCTCGTCGAGGCGACGGCGGACGAGGCGAAGCCCACGAGCGTGATGGCGACCTGGATGGTGGCGAGCAGCTGGTCGGAATCGGCGGCCAGCTTAATGGCGCGCTCGGCGCGCTTATCGCCCTCCTCGGCATCGTGTTCCAACACGGCGCGCTTAGCCGTGGTGAGAGCCATCTCGGACATGGAGAAGTAGCCGTTGATAAGCGTTAAAACGAGCGTGGTAATAAGGGAGATGGTTATGTCCATCGGGAGTTTCTCGAACCTCCAAGATTCGGGACGTTGGGTAGTAAGCGTAGGTGACGGATAGGGCAGTTGCGCCCGGCGGCCGCTTGGATGGGCCCGCGGGCACAGGAGCGATCGCTAGATTACGAAGAGGATCACCGCCATGAACTGGAAGATACTGCCGGCGAGCACCCACAAGTGAAACACACTGTGCAGGTAACGCACGTTTTTGGCGATGTAGAACGGCACGCCCACGGTGTAGCACACGCCGCCGACAGCGAGCAGGGCAAGTGCCACGGGGTTGAGCAGTGCCACAAGGTCGGGCAGCTTAAAGACAACGAGCCAGCCCATCAGCAGGTAGACCAGGCCACTTACCCAGTGCGGTTGACGCTCGCGCATAAAGCACTCGAGGGCGATGCCGATAATGGCGATGGCCCATACGGCAAAGAACAGCGCAGGGCCGCCGTCGTTTGCGAGCGTGATGAGGCAAAACGGCGTATAGCTGCCGGCAATAAGCAAGTAGATGCAGCTGTGGTCGATGATGCGAAACACGCGCTTGGCGCGCGCGGGCTGAATCGCGTGGTAGAGCGTGGAGGCTAGGTATTCGAGGATAATGCTGACGCCATAGACAATTGCCGCAGCCATGTGGGCCGGGCCTCCGCCGCGCAGGGCAGCGAATACAATCAGGAGCACCAGGCCCGCGATACCCAGCAGACAGCCGACACCATGGGTGACGGAGTTCATGATCTCCTCACCCACCGTGTAGTGTGGAACGGCCGCGGTCTTGGGTCGCGGCTTAGAACTGTCGCTCGAATCGGACATGCCGGTTACATCCTCCAACATAAAAGAGTTCTCAACACTATATCAAAGCGTCTGGGCGCGTGCGAAATTTGCACCATACGTGACCCTTTGTTTACCCATTCTTTGCCTGTTGACGCATCAACGGTGAACGTCCATAATGCGCTTGCATTAAATGTTGATGTATTAACATCTTATAGGAAAGCTTCTTATGTCTCAAAACGCACGTTCCCATCGAAAGCTTAAGGTAGCCGGTGTTGTTGCGCTGGTGCTCGTTGTCGCGCTGCTGGGGTTTGCCGGCAACTTCTTGTTCGACTTTGCCCTGAATCCCCAAGCGCCCTACACCATGAAGATGATGCAGGACGGCAAGGACGGCAAAAAGGGCGAGCAGATGGATGCCGAGGCAGTCGAGGCGCGGGCATGGTTTAAAGAAAACCGCGAGAGTAGCAGCCTCACCGCAGATGACGGAACCGAGCTTGCCGCCTGGTATTTCGCGGCGTCAGAGAGCACGCACGACTACGCCGTCTGCCTGCACGGATACACCGACGAGCCCATCGGCATGGCCCGATACGTCAAGCGCTTCCACGACCGCGGCATGAACGTACTCGCACCCGCCGCCCGCGCCCACGAGCGTTCCGGCGGTGACTACATCGGCATGGGCTGGCCCGAGCGGCTCGATGTCCTCGCGTGGATCGGGCGAATCGTTCAGGCCGATCCCGAAGCGCGCATCCTGGTCTTTGGCGAGTCGATGGGCGCGGCGACGGCCATGAATGTCGCGGGGGAATCTCTGCCCGCAAATGTGAAATGCATCATCGAGGATTGCGGTTACACAAGCGTTTGGGACGAGTTTTCCCTGCAGCTCAAGGACGTGTTCGGCCTGCCCAGCTTCCCTTTGCTCGATGTGGCGAACTTGGTGTGCAACGTTCGCGCAGGCTATGACTTTCATAAGGCAAGCAGTGTGGAGCAACTCAAACACGCGACGGTTCCCATGTTGTTTATCCACGGCGACCAGGACACCTTTGTGCCGTACAGCATGCTCGACCAAAACTACGACGCGTGCGCCAGCAAGGTCAAGCAAAAGCTCACCATCCATGGCGCCACCCACGCCAAGAGTGCGCAAGTTGACCCCGAGCTCTACTGGAATACGGTCGACGACTTCCTCGGAAAGAATTTTTAGGCAAAAAGCAACGTCCGGGGCTTTATCTGACCCCCTATTTTCGGAAGTATGCGGCAAAATCTGGAACT